>NZ_CP076135.1:600000-900000 GCF_018736105.1 Bradyrhizobium sediminis | reverse complement strand
GCTTGTGGGCGGAGTCAATGCACCAATCGTAAATCCGTCTCAGCATGGCGCGATGAACCACCATGGAGCGGATTTGTCCATGCCGCGAAGTGCCCGAATTTGAGGAGGATTAGTGCCGCTTGCGCAGGCTGCGGCCTTCAAGCGCGACAATTCGTCGCCGGACGGCCGGGGAAGCGGCCGGAGCAGCAGCTGTCTTGCGCAGTTTGACGGATGATTTCGGCAGCTTCTCGGCGATGCCGAGCAGATGTTCGCGCCGCTCCATCTCGCGCCAGACGTCCTCGGGACGGACGCCGGCCGCCGCCCACAGCACGGTGAGATTGTAGAGAAGATCGGCGCTCTCGCGGACCACCGCATCGGAATTGCCATTGACGGCATCGATCACGACCTCGATGGCTTCTTCCGCCAGTTTCTTGGCCATCTTGGCCGGACCACGTTGAAACAGCCGCGCGGTTCGCGACGTTGCCGGATCGAGATCCTTGGCCGCGAGCACTGCCAGATAAAGCCTGCCGAGCGAATCACTCATCGTTCGAAACTAGTCGAATCCGATGGAAAGCGTGTTAACGGCAGGCCTTTCCGCACCCCCACGCCGAAAGAAATCCGCCGGCATCGTTAAGGCCGGCGAACCGAAGCCGGTTCGGGAAGGTAACGCTTACCAGCCGCCATAATAACTCTTGGCGCCGTCATAACCGTACCCGCCGTAGCCGTATGCGTCACGTCCACCATAGTAATAGGGGCTGCCGCCGTAATAAACCGGGCCTCCGCCGTAATAGACCGGCCCGCCGCCATAGTAATAATCGCGGCGGCTCTGGGCCGCGGCGATCGCAAGACCGGTGCCGACAATACCGGCGAAGGCAGCTGCCGCGGCAGCGCCGCCGCCCCGATAGTAACGGCGGCGGGCGCTGAAGTCGGTGGCGTCGCTGGTGGCGGTCGCGGCCTTCAGGCCCTCGCCTGCAGGCGCGGACCCGGCGCGCGCCATCGACGGCTCGACTGCCGTCAGCGCCACCGCGGCCACCGTCGCCATGACGGCGGTGCGACCAATCGATGAAAACGAACCTTTTCGCGCGAACATTTCAATGTCCTCCGTGGCAGCCTGGCCTGGCAGGCCTCGTCAAGCTAACCACTGGCCCCCATGTTAGGTTCCCCAATCCGAATGCAGGCTGAACGATCGGTGTCGAAATCATGGCACTCATCGACCGTTCAGATATGCTGCGGCAGAATGCCCGCCTCCGGCGCTTCAAAGCGCCATCAAACAAACAGAGCCGGCGCTGCAACTGGCGCCTGGCCCGCCTGAAGTAATCGCAATGCGTGCAGACCAGACCATTGCAGTCCGCTGCTTCCTGACTTCGCTGATCGGTCTGCTGGGTCTTGGCGGGTTCGACGCGGGAGCAAGCCGGGCTGCGGATGAAAAGCCCCCGGTTGCGGTCCAGTTTTCGCTCGATCGTCCGATCGATGCCAGCGCAGCTCCCTTCGTGCTGGCAGCCGCAAAGGGTTTGTTCGGTTCGGAGGGACTTTCGGTCAACACCAACATCGCCAGCGGATCGGCCGACGGCATTGCCCGCGTCGCCGCGGGGACCAGCGATTTCGCGCTGGTCGACATCAACGAACTGATCCGCTTTCGCGACAAGCCGGGCGCCCCGCCGATCAAGGCGGTGTTCGTGCTGTTCAACAAGGCGCCCTACGCCATCATTGCCCGCAAGAGCCGCGGCATTCATGCGCTCTCCGATATCGAGGGCAAGACGCTGGGCGTCGCCCAGGGCGACCTGTCGATCCGGCTGTGGCCGGCCCTGGCGCGGCAGAACGGGATCAAGGTCGCGGGCGTCAAGCAGCACAAGATCAGCGCCGCGGTGCGCGAGCCTATGCTGTCGGCGGGTCAGGTCGATGCCGTCACCGGATTTTCCTATCTGTCGGCCGTCAACTTGCGGGATCGCGGCGTTCCGGCCGACGACCTCGCGGTGCTTCGATTCGCCGACTATGGCTGCGAGGCCTACGGCTTCGCGCTCATCGTCAACCCGGCATTCGCCGCCAGTAAGCCCGAGGCGGTGAAGGGTTTCCTGCGCGCGGCGATTGCCGGCACCCATCTGGCGATCAAGGAGCCGGGGCATGCGGTGGATGAAGTCGTCAGCCGGATGGATGGCGGATCGCACGATCTCGAGCTGGAACGCCTGCGTGCCGTCATTCGCGACAACATCCTCACCGGCGAGGTGAAACGCAACGGCATCGGCAGCATCGATCCCGCCCGCTTCGACCGGTCGGTCGGCCAGATCGCCGAGGACTTCAAATTCCAGAAGCGGTCGGCGGTATCGGATATTTTCGACGATTCCTTCCTGCCGCCGATCGGCGGCCGCCTGATCAACTGAGCAAAACCTCGGCGGACGCCTGTATCTCCCCGGCGATCCCTGATTAGAATGCGGGCCTGACCGCCGTCCGCCCCGTGAGTCCCGCCCGCATGTCCATGCTTCGCCTTTATACCCGCGTCCTCGAACTGCTCGGCAAGGAAGCGCGGCTGGGCTGGATTCTCGCCGGCGCCAACCTGCTGCTGGCCGGCGCGCAATTCGCCGAACCGGTGCTGTTCGGCCGCATCGTCGACGTGCTCTCGGGCAAACCCGTCAGCGGTCCGCTGGCGTCTTCGTCGGCCTGGCCGCTGCTGGCGGCCTGGGCGGCGTTCGGCCTGTTCACCCTTCTGTGCAGTGCGGCGGTGGCGCTGCACGCCGACCGGCTGGCGCATCGCCAGCGCCAGGCGGTGCTGACGAATTATTTCGAGCACATCATGCAGCTGCCGCTGACCTTCCACACCGGCCACCATTCCGGCCGGCTGATGAAGGTGATGCTGAACGGCACCGACTCGCTGTGGCGGCTCTGGCTCGGATTTTTCCGCGAGCATTTCGCCGCGATCATGTCGCTGGTGGTGCTGCTGCCGCTGGCGCTCTACATCAACTGGCGGCTGGCGGTCCTGCTGTTCGTGCTGTGCGTGGTGTTCACGGTGCTGACCACGCTGGTGGTGCGCAAGACCTACGGCATGCAAAGCGAGGTCGAGGAGCACTACAGCGACCTGTCGGCGCGCGCCTCCGACGCGCTCGGCAACGTCGCGCTGGTGCAGAGCTTCGTGCGCGTCAGCGCCGAGGTCGAAGGCCTGCGCTACGTCGCCGACAAGCTGCTGGCGGTGCAGATGCCGGTCTTGTCGTGGTGGGCGCTGGTCACCGTCATCACGCGGGCATCGACCACCATCACCGTGCTCGCGATCTTCACCGTCGGCATCGCGCTGCACGAGCAGGGCCTCACCTCGGTCGGCGAGATCGTGATGTTCGTCAGCTTCGCCACCATGCTGATCCAGAAGCTCGAACAGGTGGTCTCCTTCATCAACAACGTGTTCATGGAGGCGCCGAGGCTGCAGGAATTCTTCAACGTGCTGGACGCCGTGCCCGCGGTGCGCGACCGGCCCGACGCGATCGATCCAGGCCGGCTCTCGGGCCTGGTCGAATTCAAGGACGTCTCGTTTTCGTATGACGGCAAGCGGCCCGCGGTCGAGGATCTTTCCTTCACCGCGCTGCCCGGCCAGACCATCGCGCTGGTCGGCCCCACCGGCGCCGGCAAATCGACGGCGATCGCGCTGTTGCATCGCGCATTCGATCCGCAGTCCGGCTTCATCAGGGTCGACGGCATGGATGTCCGCGGCCTGACGCTGACGGCGCTGCGGCGGAACATCGGCGTGGTGTTTCAGGAAGCGCTGCTGTTCAACCGTTCGATCGCCGACAACCTGCGCGTCGGCAAGCCGGACGCCACCGAGGAGGAAATGCGGATTGCGGCGGGCCGCGCCCAGGCGCTGGAATTCATCGAACGCAGCGAGCAGGGATTCGAGACCAGTGCCGGCGAGCGCGGGCGCATGCTGTCCGGCGGCGAGCGGCAGCGATTATCGATCGCACGCGCGCTGTTGAAGGATCCGCCAATCCTGATCCTCGATGAGGCCACCAGCGCGCTCGATGCCGTCACCGAGGCCAAGGTCAACGCGGCGCTGGACGAGGTGATGAAGGGACGCACCACGTTCGTGATCGCGCACCGGCTTTCGACCATCCGCAACGCCACGCGCATCCTGGTGTTCGACGGCGGCCGCGTGATCGAAAGCGGAACTTTCGACGAACTGGTGGCGCAAGGCGGCCGTTTTGCGGAACTCGCGCGAGCCCAGTTCATGGTGCAGGAAAATGCGCGGGCCAGCATCCAGGCGCCGCAACCGGACAGCGCGCCCGTCAAGAGTTAGACGGTGCCGAAAATTCGGCCTATTTCGTCCACGATTTAATCGCACAGCCTCTGTTCCGGGCCCCCAAGCCGGTATAGGTTTGCAGCCGCCGTAACCGACGGCGCCGGACACGCTTGAAACCCGAACGTCACACGCCAGACCTCCTCTTCGAAGGCGGGTCTCAAAGGACCGGAATCGGATAGTGCAGTTTCTTCGCCCTTCGCTTCGCAAGTCATCGTTGAACTGGATCGTTCTTGGCGCAGCGCTCGCCATTGTTGCGCCGCGCGTCGTGCATGCGGAAGCGTTGCTGGTGGTTGAAGCCGATACCGGCAAGGTGCTGCAGGCCGAGAACGCGACCTATCCCTGGTACCCCGCTTCCGTCACCAAGATGATGACGGCCTACGTCACGCTGAAGGCGGTCAAGGAAGGCCGGCTGTCGCTCGAGAGCACGCTGACGGTGTCGCCGGTCGCAGCCTCGCAGTCGCCTTCCAAGATGGGCTTTCGGCCGGGCACCCAGGTCACCGTCGAAAACGCGCTGCTGATGATGATGGTGAAATCGGCCAACGACATGGCCGTGGTGCTCGCCGAGGGCGTCGCCGGTTCGGTCGACGGTTTCTCCGCGCAGATGAATTCGACCGCGCAGCGGCTCGGCATGACGCAGACTAGCTACGTCAATCCGAACGGCCTGCCCGCCGAGGGCCAGATCACCTCGGCGCGCGATCTCGCGATCCTGGCGCGCGCGATCCTTCGCGACCTGCCGGAATACGAATATTTCATGCACACCCCCTCGATCCGGTTCGGCCGCCGGGTCACGCAGAATTTCAACAAGCTGATCGGGCGCTATCCGGGCGCCGACGGCTTCAAGACCGGCTTCATCTGCGCCTCCGGCTACAATCTGGTGGCATCGGCCACGCGCAACGGCAAGCGGCTGATCGCCGTCGTGCTCGGCGCGTCGTCGGGGCAGGCACGCGCAGTGAAAGCCGCGCAATTGCTCGAGCGCGGCTTTGCCAACAACACGCTGTCGTGGCTGCGGCCCTCGCTCGGCACCGTCGACAATCTGGTGCCGGTCGACGCCTCGCCGCCGAACCTGCGCGACGAGATGTGCAACGGCAAGCGCAAGCGGCCCGCCAGCGACGAGGACGAGGACCTCGTTGCCAGCGCCAGCGGCGGCGAAGCCGCCGTCACCTTCTTCACCGCCGGACTGCAGCCGCCGATGGCGAAGCCGTCCGAACTGCTGGCGGCGGCGCCCGCGGCGTCGCAACCCGTCGTGGTCTACACCGGCCCGAAGAAGACCGGCGACGCCCTGATCGCCGCCGTGGCCGTGGACGAGCAAAAGCAGACGACGCGGCATCGCGGAAAGAAGTCGCGGGTCGCAGCCGGGAAACCGGACGCTGCGGCCGAAGCGAGGACGGCGGGCAAGGATGCCAAATCCGACGCCAAGTCAGAGGCCAAGTCCGAAGCCAAATCCGATACCAAGTCCGGCAGCAAGCCTGCCGCGAAACCCGTCAGGCAGGCGCACGCCAAGCCGTCGGCCGCCCCCAAGGCTTCCGACAAGGCTTCCGACAAGCCGGCCGCCGCGACCGACAAGCCTGCCGCGAAGCCGGCCAAGCCCAAAGCTGCTGCTGAAAAGCCGGCTGCCAAGCCCGCGACCAAGCCCGCACCCAAGAGCAGCGAAGCCAAGCCTTCCGACCCAAAGACCGCCGCCGCGCCGCGCAGCTGAGCCTGATTTCGGCCGGCGGGGTTAACCACCGATGCGTCGATAACGCGCAGCCGCTTGCCATCGGCCGCCGCAATGCTCAATACTGACGGAAATAAGGCTTCCCGGCCTGACAACCGGGAACAAACCGGAGGGGAAATACCATGGAGCGCATCTGGCTCAAGCAATATCCGGCCGGCGTGCCCGCCGATATCGACGTGACCCAGTACTCTTCGCTCGTCGAATTGCTGGAAGAAAGCTTTGCGAAGTTCGCCGACCGCAAGGCCTTCATCTGCATGGACAAGTCGATCAGCTATCGCGATCTCGACGAGATGTCACAGGCGCTCGGGGCCTATCTGCAGAGCAAGGGCCTGCAGAAGGGCGCGCGCGTCGCGCTGATGATGCCGAACGTGCTGCAATATCCGGTATCGACCGCTGCCGTGCTGCGCGCCGGCTACGCGGTGGTCAACGTCAATCCGCTCTACACCCCGCGCGAACTCGAGCATCAGCTCAAGGATTCCGGCGCCGAGGCGATCGTGGTGCTGGAGAATTTCGCCCATACGGTGCAGCAGGTGATCGCGAAGACCGCGGTCAAGCATGTCATCGTCGGCAGCATGGGCGACCTGCTCGGCTTCAAGGGTGTGATCGTCAATCTGGTGGTGCGGCGCGTGAAGAAGATGGTGCCGGCCTGGTCGATTCCGGGCGCGGTCTCCTTCAACGACGCGATCGCGGCCGGCCGCGGCATGAGGCTCAACAAGCCGCAGCTCACGCGCGAGGACGTCGCCTTCCTGCAATATACCGGCGGCACCACCGGCGTCTCCAAGGGCGCGACACTGCTCCATCGCAACATCCTCGCCAACGTGCTGCAGAATGACGCCTGGCTGCAGCCGGCGCTGAAGAAGCCGCCGCATGTCGACGAACTGTTTATCGTCTGCGCGCTGCCGCTCTATCACATCTTCGCCCTGACGGCGTGTTTCCTGCTCGGCGTGCGGGCCGGCGGCGTCAACCTCCTGATCCCCAATCCGCGCGACATGCCCGGCTTCGTCAAGGAATTGATGAAGTACCAGGTCAACAGCTTCCCGGCGGTCAACACGCTCTACAACGGCCTCTTGAATACGCCCGGATTCGAAAAGGTCGACTTCTCCAAGCTGAAGACCTCGTTCGGCGGCGGCATGGCGACGCAGAAGGCGGTTGCCGAGAAATGGCTGAAGACCACCGGTTGCGCGCTGTCGGAGGGCTACGGCCTGTCGGAAACCTCGCCGACGCTGACCTGCAATCCCGCCGACACCGACAAGTTCTCCGGCTCGATCGGGATTCCCGTGCCCTCGACCTACCTCTCGATCCGCGACGACGACGGCAACGAAGTGCCGCTCGGCACCGCCGGCGAGATCTGCGCCAAGGGACCGCAGGTGATGGCCGGTTACTGGAACCGGCCCGATGAGACCGCCAAGGTGATGACCGCGGACGGTTTCTTCCGCACCGGCGACATCGGCGTGATGACGCCCGACGGCTACACCAAGATCGTCGATCGCAAGAAGGACATGATCCTGGTCTCGGGCTTCAACGTCTATCCCAACGAGATCGAGGAAGTGATCGCGAGCCATCCCGGCGTGCTGGAATGCGCCGTGATCGGCGTCGTGGACGCCAAGTCGGGCGAAGCCGTCAAGGCGTTCGTGGTCAAGAAGGATCCCAACCTCACCGCCGAGGACATCATCAAGTTCTGCCACGAGCAGCTGACCAACTACAAAATCCCCAAGCAGATCGAATTCAGGACCGACTTGCCGAAGACCAACGTCGGCAAAATCCTGCGCCGCGAACTGCGCGACGAGAAGAAGGCCGCGGCGGCCTGAGTATCGATCCAACCGCCGTCATTGCGAGCCGACGGGTCGCGCGAATGCGCGCCCGATGACGGGCTCCGCGAATCAATTCAGAGGCTGGCAAGGCCAGACTGGATTGCGTCGTCACTTGCGCTCCTCGCAACGCGGTCGGCCCCTGCCGCGATCAAACGATGGTGATGCGCTTTCCATCCCCCCGGAAAATGCTTTAAGAAGCATCCGCACCTTCAAGGAGAGTAGACGATGACCATCAAAGTTGGCGACAAGCTGCCCGAAGCGAAGTTTCGCGTGATGACGGCGGAGGGGCCGCAGGTCAAGACCACCGACGACATCTTCAAGGGCAAGAAGGTCGCGCTGTTCGCGGTGCCCGGCGCCTACACCGGCACCTGCCACAAGATGCACCTGCCCAGCATTTTCCTCAACGCCTACGCCATCAAGGACAAGGGCGTGAACACCATCGCGATCGTCTCGGTCAATGACGCCTTCGTCATGAACGCCTGGAAGCGCGACACCGACCAGCGCGACGAGGCCACCTTCCTCGCCGACGGCAATGCCGACTTCACCAAGGCGATCGGCATGGAGCTCGATGCTTCCGGCAACGGGCTCGGCATCCGCTCCAAGCGCTACTCGATGCTGGTCGACGACGGCGTGGTCAAGACGCTCAACCTCGAGCCGGCGCCCGGCAAGGTCGAGGTTTCCGGCGGCGATACGCTGCTCGGGCAGCTCTAGACGAGGCCTTTACTCTTCCCTTCTCCCCTTGTGGGAGAAGGCGGCCGTGGCGGCCCCCGGCCGCCTTTCTTCAAATACGGACGCCGATGCTTTGCATCGGCTATGTGAAATCCGCGCCGGATGAGGGGTCTTTCTCCGCGGAGAGAACCCCTCACCCGTCGCCTCACTTCGTGAGGCGCCACCCTCTCCCACAAGGGGAGAGGGAAGAGGCGCCCCAATCACTCCAGCCTCGTCTTCAGCCGCGCCATGGCGACGCCATCGCGGGCAAGTTGATCGGCGCGCTCGTTTTCGTCGTGGCCGGCGTGGCCCTTGACCCAGTGCCAGCGCACCTGGTGCTGGTGCAGCGCCGCGTCGAGCCGCTGCCAGAGGTCGACGTTCTTGACCGGCTTCTTGTCCGCGGTGCGCCAGCCGTTCCGCTTCCAGCCGTGGATCCAGCCGGTGATGCCCTGCCGCACATACTGGCTGTCGGTATAGAGATCGACCGTGCAGGGCTTCTTCAGCGCTTCCAGCGCCGAGATCGCGGCCATCAGCTCCATGCGGTTGTTGGTGGTATGGGCCTCGCCGCCCTTCAATTCCTTTTCGACGTCGCCGAATTTCAGGATCGCGCCCCAGCCGCCGGGGCCGGGATTGCCCGAGCATGCGCCATCGGTGTGAACGATGACCGAGGGGAGCGAACTCACGCCACCAGCCCCGAGGTTTCGACACCGTAATCGCGCATGCTGGCGACGCTTTGCTGGAACCGCAGCTTGCGGACATATTCCAGCGGATCCTTCGGGCGCACCAGCGCGCCCGGCGGCACGTTGAGAAAATCGACCAGCCGCGTCAGCAGGAAACGCAGCGCGGCGCCCCGCGCCAACAGCGGCAGCGCCGCCTGCTCGGCCTCGGACAAGGCGCGCTCGCGGCCATAGGCGTTAAGGAAGGCGCGCGCCTTGGTGACGTTGAACGAGCAATCGCTCTCGAAACACCAGGCGTTGAGGCAGATGGCGACGTCGTAGGCCAGCATGTCGTTGCAGGCGAAGGTGAAATCGATCAGGCCGGAGACCTTTTCACCGAGAAAGAACACGTTGTCCGGAAACAGATCGGCGTGGATCACGCCTTGCGGCAGGTTCTTCGGCCAGACGCCGCCTTCGAGATAATCGAGCTCGGCGCGGAGAAAATCAGCCAGGCCGTGCTGCAGCTCGTCGGCGCGCGAGGCGGCCTGATCGAACAGCGGACGCCAGCCCGATACCGACAGCGCGTTGGGGCGCGTCATCGCAAAATCGCGGCCCGCCAGATGCATCTTCGCCAGCGCCTGACCGACGCCGGCGCAGTGCGCGGCGTTGGGCTTGCGCGGCCAGATGCCTTCGAGAAAATTGATGATGACCGCGGGCCGGCCGGCCAGTTCGCTCAGCGCTTCGCCGCTCTTGTTCTTCAGGGGTTGCGGACAAATGATGCCGCGGCTGGCCAGATGCGCCATCAGGCCGAGAAAGAACGGCAGCTCGTTTCGGGCGACGCGCTTCTCGTACAGCGTCAGGATGAAATAGCCGGAGGAGGTGTGCAGCAGGAAGTTGGAATTCTCGACGCCCTCGGCGATGCCCTTGTAGGACAGGAGCTCACCGAGCTCGAAATGGCTCAAGAAGTCCGCAAGCTCGTCGGCGGCGACGTCGGTGTAGACCGCCATCGCGTTTACTCGGCTGCGTCGGGCCGCAGCGAACGCGGCAGCGGGAAGAACTCGTTCTCTTCCGCGGCCGAGACCGTCTCCACATGCAGTTCGTAACGCTCGGCGAAGGCGCCCATGATCTCCTCGACGATCACTTCCGGGGCCGAAGCGCCCGCGGTGATGCCGAGGCTCTTGATGCCCTCGAAGCGCGACCAGTCGAGATCGCCGGCACGCTGCGCCAGGACGGCAATCGGGCAGCCCTCGCGCTCGGCGACTTCGCGCAGGCGCTGCGAATTCGACGAGTTCGGCGCCCCGACCACGATCAGGGCATCGACGACAGGCGCCACCTTCTTGACCGCGAGCTGACGGTTGGTGGTGGCGTAGCAGATGTCTTCCTTGTGCGGGCCGGAGATGTTCGGGAACCGCTCCTTCAGCATCGCCACGATCTCGGCGGTGTCGTCGATCGACAGCGTCGTCTGGGTGACGAAAGCGAGGTTGTTGGGATCCTTCGGCGTGAAGGTCTTGGCGTCTTCCGCGGTCTCGATCAGGGTCACCGCGCCGGCCGGCAACTGCCCGAGCGTGCCGACCACTTCCGGGTGGTGGGAATGCCCGATCAGGAGGATTTCCCGGCCGCGCTTGAAATGGATCGCCGCCTCCCGGTGCACCTTGGTGACGAGGGGGCAGGTGGCGTCGAGCGAGAAGAAATTGCGGGCGCGGGCGTCGGCGGGAACCGATTTGGGCACCCCGTGGGCCGAAAACACCACCGGCGCATTGGTATTGTCGGGGATTTCGGCCAGTTCCTCGACGAAAATCGCGCCTTTGGTCTTCAGGCTGTCGACCACATAGCGGTTATGGACGATCTCGTGGCGGACATAGACCGGGGCGCCATAGATGGTCAGCGCCCGTTCCACGGTGTCGATGGCCCGCACCACGCCGGCGCAGAAGCCGCGGGGCGAGCAAAGCACGATTCTAAGGGGTGGTTTGGCCTGCATCGGAGCGATCTCGGACCGAATCACCCCTCGCCGCCGGGCAGGGAACGGTCAATTCGGATAAGGACTTGGGACTGCTTTCGGCCCCTGTCAAGGCCGTTCAGCAGGCCATTGCGCGCATACCCCCTGACGGCTTATATAGGGCGTAATTCCCGTCATCGCTGATGACCACTGGCTTCGCCTCCAAAAGAGGTGGGCGAAGCGCAAAGGAGATTTGCCATGAGCAATGCACCGCTGATGCCAAAGGCGACTGCCGTGTGGCTGGTCGACAACACCGCCCTGACCTTCGACCAGGTGGCCGATTTCACCAAAATGCACCCGCTCGAGGTCCGCGCCATCGCCGACGGCGACGCCGCCCAGGGCATCAAGGGCATGGACCCGATTTCCAACGGCCAGCTCACCCGCCAGGAGATCGAAAAGGGTGAAAAGGACCCGAACTACCGGCTCAAGCTCGAGGAGAGCAAGGTGACGCTGCCGCCAGCCGCCAAGAAGAAGGGCCCGCGCTATACCCCGGTTTCGCGCCGCCACGAGCGGCCGAGCGCGATCCTGTGGCTGGTGCGCAATCACCCGGAATTGAAGGACGCCCAGATCATGCGTCTGGTCGGCACCACCAAGACCACCATCGCCAGCGTGCGCGACCGCACCCACTGGAATGCCTCCACCTTGACCCCGATGGATCCGGTGACGCTCGGCCTGTGCTCGCAGATCGAGCTCGATTTCGAGGTGCAGCGCGCGGCCAAGGAAAAGCCGACCGACGTCGCCTATGGCGGCGCCACCCTGCTGCCGGCCTCCGAGACCACCCGCAAGGAAGCGGAATTCGAGCCGAGCGAAAAGCAGCGCGACGATCTCAATGTCGACGCCGTGTTCGCCAAGCTGAAGGGGATCGGCGGCAAGAAGCCGGACGACGAGGAGTAAGGGGCGGCCGCGATAGCGCACTGGACCCGCCCCGCCCACGGCTGTCATCCCCGCCACCGGGTCTCGCCTTCGGCGAGCCCGATGACAGGCTCCTGCGGGGATCCAGTACGCCGCGGCTTATCGGTTCAATCACTGACGTCTCTGGCATACTGGGTCACCCGCTTTCGCGGGTGATGACAGGTGAGGATGTGGCGTGCATTCGCACACAATCGGCTCAGGAAATCAGGCCGGGCGCGCCATTTCGGCACCGTAGAGAATGCGGCTGAATTGCCGGAATCACCCGCTGCCCGCAGCCGGCGGGACCTCGCGAGACCCCACCCTCACGCCTTCTTCAGAAACTCCGTGCGCAGCACCAGGCCCTTGACCTTGTCGGTGCGGCCCTCGATCTCGTCCGGATCGTCGGTGAGATGAATGCCCCTGATCACGGTGCCGCGCTTCAGTACGGTGGAGGAGCCCTTCAGCTTGAGATCCTTGATCAGCGTGACGTTGTCGCCCTCGGCGAGCAGCGCGCCGTTCGAATCCCTGACCTTGATGTCCATGACTTTTCCTCTTGCTTGCATATTGCTGCCACATGGTGAGGAGCGCATCTTTGCGCGTCTCGAACCATGAGGGGGACGAATATCATCCTTCGAGACGCGCGCAAGGGCGCGCTCCTCAGGATGAGGCCGATCGGCGGCTACCCCAGATCGATCTCGCCCGATATCTCGTGGGTGAAGCTGACGCCGCCGAGGGTGAGCACCATTTTGGCCGGCAGCTTTTCGCTGCCCTTGAGGCGGCCGCTGGCGACCGCGTCGCGCACCGCCTTCTCGATCTCGCGCTGCGAGGTGATGCCGACCTTCTTCAAAAATCCGCGCAGGCTGCTGTTGAAAACGTCTTCGTTCATGGTGGTCTCCTGATCTAGGGCCGCGAGGGATTGTTCAGCATGTATTCGCCGAGATTGCGCTGCCGCTTGTCGGCCCGGGCGTTGGCGCTGGCGCGCTGCACGTCGCGATCCTTGCGGCAGGCGACATATTCCGGCGAGCCGACGGCATGGCTGGCGCGGCAGAACGTATCATCATCGGGACCGCTGTCGACCATGGTCGGCTGTCCGCGCTCCAGGCAGCCCGCGAGCAGCGGGGCGAGAAGCAGGAATATTGCAGCAAATTTTATCTTCATGCGTTGCCTATCGAACCTCATGGTGAGGAGCCCGCTTGCGGGCGTCTCGAACCATGAGGCCCCGATCGCGCCACTCATCCTTCGCGACGCGGCTTACGCCGCTCCTCAGGATGAGGTCCAGAGAAATACGGCCTATTCAAGAAGGCCGTCTCACACCCTTCCCTTCAGCGCGCCCTGGATCTCGTCCAGCACCTTGGGGTCCTCGATGGTGGCGGGCATCGCCCACGCCTCGCCGTCGGCGATCTTCTTGATGGTGCCGCGCAGGATCTTTCCAGAGCGCGTCTTCGGCAGCCGCCCGACCGTGATCGCGAGCTTGAAGGCCGCGACGGGGCCGAGCTTGTCGCGCACCAGCGCCACGATCTCCTTTTCGATCTCGGCGGGCTTGCGGGTGACGCCGGCTTTCAGCACCAGGAAGCCGCAGGGCACCTCGCCCTTGATCGCATCCTTGATGCCGAGCACCGCGCATTCGGCGACGTCGGGATGGGCGGCGAGGATCTCCTCCATGCCGCCGGTGGAGAGCCGGTGGCCGGCGACATTGATGATGTCATCGGTGCGGCCCATCACCCAGACATAGCCGTCCTCGTCCTTGTAGCCGGCGTCGGAGGTTTTGTAGTAGCCGGGGAATTCGCTGAGATAGGATTCCTTGAAGCGCTCGTCCTGCTGCCACAGCGTCGGCAGGCAACCCGGCGGCATCGGCAGCCTGATCACGATCGAGCCCATGGTGCCCGCCGGCACCGGCTTCGTCGCCTCATCGACGACGTCGACCTGATAGCCCGGCATCGGCACCGTCGGCGAGCCGTGCTTCACCGGCAGCATGCCGAGGCCGACCGGATTGCCGGCGATGCACCAGCCGGTTTCGGTCTGCCACCAGTGGTCGATGACAGGCACCTTCAATTGCTGTTCCGCCCATTCCACCGTCGGCGGATCGGCGCGCTCGCCGGCGAGAAACAGGGTACGGAATTTCGACAGATCGTATTGCCGGATGAACTTGCCTTCCGGATCCTCTTTCCGGATGGCGCGGAACGCGGTCGGTGCGGTGAACATCGCCACCGCCTTGTGCTCCGCGATCACCCGCCAGAACGCGCCGGCGTCGGGCGTGCCGACCGGCTTGCCCTCATACATCACCGAGGTCGCGCCATGGATCAGCGGCCCGTAGACGATGTAGCTGTGGCCGACCACCCAGCCGATGTCGGAGCCGCACCACCAGACCTCGCCGGGCTTGACGCCGTAGAGGTTGAACATCGACCATTTCAGCGCGACCAGATGCCCGCCATTGTCGCGCACCACGCCCTTCGGGATGCCCGTGGTGCCGGAGGTATAGAGAATATAGAGCGGATCGGTCGCCAGTACCGGCACGCAGCCGGCGGATTTCCCTGCGGCGATCGCGTTGCCGCGCAACGTAGCCCAGTCATGGTCGCGGCCGGCAGTGAGTTCGCAGGCGTGGTGCGGCCGCTGCAGGACGATGCAGGTCTCGGGCTTGACGCTGGACAACCTGATGGCTTCGTCGAGCAGCGGCTTGTATTGCACGATGCGGCCGGGCTCGAGCCCGCAGCTTGCCGAAAAGATCAGCTTCGGCTTGGCGTCCTCGATCCGGGTGGCGAGTTCCTTGGCGGCAAATCCGCCGAACACCACGCTGTGCACCGCGCCGATCCGCGCGCAGGCCAGCATCGCAACCACCGCTTCCGGCACCATCGGCATATAGAGGATGACGCGTTCGCCCCTGGCGACGCCGAAATCCTGCATGATGGCGGCGAGCGTCTTCACCTCATGCAGCATCTCGGCATAGGTCAGTTTGGTGATGCGGCCGCCCGCCAGCGGCGAATCGTGGATCAGCGCCACCTGGTCGGCGCGCCCGCCTGCGACGTGGCGGTCGAGCGCATTGTAGCAGGTGTTGACCATGGCGCCGGCGAACCAGCGGCCATAGATTCCCATCGAAGGATCGAACACTTTTTTCGCCGGCTCGATCCAGTCGATCTCGCGCGCCGCCTCGGCCCAGAATCCTTCCGGGTCCTTGACCGAGCGGGCATGGACCTCGTGATACCGGCTGCTGCTCTGGATGTTCATGGCGTCGCTCCCGCTAGACTTAACCCGTCGTCCATAGAAGACGTGGATGGCCGGGACGAGCCCGGCCATGACCGAGATCAATTCCCGTCATTTTTCTTCGCGGCATTGTCACGCGATAACTCGACAATTCAAGGCTTAAACACTGCGACATTCGGCTAACGGCCGCGCCCGGCGGTTAGTTCGACTCGATCGCCAGCAGGCGGTCCAGCCGCTCCCTCATGGCCTTGCGCAGATCATATCCGGGCTGGCCGAATGCGGCGTTGCGGCGGGCGATGAACTCGTCCTGCTCGCGCTGCAGGGCCTTCCCGGCGCGCCGACTGTCGCTGCCGGCCTCGCGCACCACCTTGGTGTGCACGGCGTTGATCTCGCGGTCGAGATTGGCGAGCTCCGGGTTGGCGCAGATCGCCTTCTCGGCCGCATGCCGGGCGCCCGCGCAATTGAAGCTCGGCTTGTTATGGACCGCCATCAGCGCGCCCAGGCGCTCCAGCTCCTGCGCCAGCGACTTGTAGTTGCCCTTGGCCGTCAGGTGGTCCGGGTTCAGCTTGATGGCGGCGGCGAAATCGGCCAGCGCACGCCGGCGGTCGCCCTTCCGGCGCCAGAGTTCGCCCCTGATATTGAAGATATCCGCAAGCGCCGGGTCGAGCCGCAGCGCCGCGTCGTAATCGGAGATCGCGCTGTCGATCATGTCCTTGCGGTCATGGGCGCCGGCGCGCGCGATCAGCGCCTTGACGCGATCGGTCTTCGCCGTCTTGCTGTTGTCGATCAGCGGGCCGCAAATGGCGACGATCCTGTCGTCATCATTGGCCGCCGCCGCGGCGACGCAGGGCGCGGGGTCGGCCTGCAGATCGGCCGATGACCCGGTGCCGGTCGCGAGCGCGCCATGCAGCGGCGCTACCCACAGGACGAGAGCAACGGCCACATGGCGGATCAGGACTGCAGGACAAAATCGCATCGACCTACCTGGCGAACAACCCTCAATATTGGAGCGACCGCCGCCCGGCAATAGTGGCTGAGAACCGGATTGCGGCGGAATTGAGCGTTGATTGACATCCGGCGGGCTATGCCTGATGCCGCTTTTTTCTTGAACCATATGCCGGTCCCGGAGACTCAATACGCGCAAGGAGAATTCTGACGCATGACAACTTTGATCGACCATAATCCCGCGCGCGCCGCCACATCGTCGCCCGCGCAGTATTTCTACTTCTATATGGCGCTTTCGTGCACGGCCGTGGCGTTCCTCGGCTTCGCGCCAACCTACTTCCTTCCGCTGGCAACGGGATCGTTCCCGTCGATGCCGGTGATCCATTTTCACGGCCTGCTGTTTTTCGCCTGGTCGCTCTATTTTGCGTTCCAGACCTGGCTCGCCGCCTCCGGGCGGATCGCACGGCACCGCATGGTGGGGATGATCGGGGTGTCGCTGGCGACCGCGATGACGATCTTCGGTTTCCTGGCCGCGGTGAACGCGATGAAGCGGTCCGCCGCAATCGGACTCAGCAACGAAGGCATCGCGTTTGCGATCGTCCCGCTCAGCGGCATCCTGTTCTTCGCGGTGATCGTCACCCTCGCCATCGCCGCCACGCGCCGGCCGGAAATCCACAAGCGGCTGATGCTGCTGGCCGGCATCTCGGTGCTGGACGCCGCAGTGGCGCGCTGGTTCCTCACCTTCTTGGCGCCGCCGGGACCGCCCGGCCCGCCGCCGGTCCCGGTCACCATTCCTCCGGCTTTCGTCGCCTATCTGCTGCTGGTGGCCGCGATGATCTTCGACTGGCGCACGCGCGGGCGGCCGCACCCGGTCTACGTCTATGGCGGCATTGCGCTGGTGGCGATCAAGCTCCTGAACTGGCCGATCAGCACGACAGCGGCGTGGCATTCCTTCGCGGGGGGAATTCTGGCGATGGCGCAGTAGGCGAGAGGCGCCAAACTGACAGCGCGGGTGAACTGTCGTCCCTGCGATGCTGACTCTATCCCCCTCATCCTGAGGAGCCGCGCATCTTGCGCGGCGTCTCGAAGGATGAGGCCGGGAGCGGGGCCTCATGGTTCTCCCGGCGATGCGAAGCATCGTCCGGAGACGGCGCACCGGACAGCGCGAGAGCGCTGCCGGGAGTGCGCCTCCTCACCATGAGGAACGACCTCAACTCAGCTTCAGCGTGACGCCGCCATCGACCACCAGTTCGATGCCGGTGACGTATTTCGATTCGTCGGAAGCGAGGAACAGCGCCGCGTTGGCGACGTCCCAGGCTTCGCCCATGTGCCCCATCGGCACCTGGGCGTCGCGGGCGCGCCACATCGCCTCGACGTCGCCCTTGGCGTAACTGGCGGCGAGCCCGGCGGAGTGCTCGACCATCGGCGTCTTCATCAGGCCCGGCAGGATCGCATTGACCCGGACGTGCTGCGGCGCGAACTCGACGGCTGTGGTGCGCGTCATCTGGTTCATTGCGGCCTTGGTGGTGGCATAGGTGACGTAGGACACGCCGGTATGGCGGATCGAGGCGATCGACGAGATGTTGATGATCGAGCCGCCGCCCTGCTTCGCCATCACGGGAATGACGTGCTTCATGGCGAGGTAGGCGCTCTTCAGATTGACTGCGAACACGCGGTCCCAGTCCGCTTCCGAGACGTCGACCACGCTTCCCATCTCGGCGATGCCGACATTGTTGTCGAGCACGTCGATGCGGCCATAGGTCTTGAGACAGGCCGCCACCATCGCCTCGACGTCGGCGGCGCGCGACACGTCGGCGGTAAACGCGCTGGCCTTGCCGCCTTCGGACGTGATGATGTCGACGGTTTCCTGCGCGGCCTTGCCGTTGCGGTCGACGCAAAACACCTGCGCGCCCTCGCGCGCAAAGGTCACCGCAGTCGCCTTGCCGTTGCCCCAGCCCGGTCCGATCGAACCGGCACCGACCACCATCGCTGTCTTGCCCTTGAGCCGATCCATCGACTTCTCCCGTTGTGATGCTGTTGATCTTGTAGCGCGGATGGAGCGCCAGCGAAATCCGGGAACGCGTCCGGGCTACGGATCGCTACATGCGCTCATCGTCGTGACGTTGATCCCGACCGGATGCCCTAGGATCTCCGACAGCGTCCGGCAATTGCCGCCCGCGCACAGCCGCCATTCGCCGGCGGTGCCGGAATTGCCCAGCGCCACTTGCGGGAAGGCGGCGGGTTTCGGCTGCCATTGAAACCAGCCATCGACCAGCCGCGCTTCCGGCGGCGGCTCCATGCCGGCCCCGGAGCCTTTCACCCGCGCCTGCGTCAGCTCGAGGCCCCGCGGGGTGACGCGCCAGTCTTCCTGCCATTCGACCTTTTCGATGGAGTGGGTCCATACGAGCGTGAAAGCCGCTACCGACAGCGCCTTTACGACACCGGCCGAGGCGAGGCAGAGGCTCAAGCCGCCGCCACCGCGCTGCGCGAGCGCTGCCGCCATTGCCAGAGCACGATGGCGAGCGTCACCGCGAAGCCAATGGTATCGCTGAAAGCAAACTCGCCGAGCAGGCAGAGCGCCGCCACCGAGGCGACCACGCGTTCGGCGATCGTCAGGCGGGCGAACAGGAAGCCGATCGCGACGATGCCGAACAGGCCGATCGCGACCAGCGCCTTGAAGGTGGCGAGCGCCACCGCGCCGTAGAAACCGAGCTGGGCTTCCATCGGATCGCCGGCCTGCAGCATCAGCGCCGGCGAATAGACGAAGACGAAGGGAATGACGTAGCCGGCGAGCGCGATGCGCATCGCCTCCCAGCCAATCTTGTCGGGGTTTTCCCGGGCGATCGGCGCTGCCGCCAGCGCGGCCAGCGCCACCGGCGGCGAGAGGTCGGCCATGATGCCGTAATAGAATGCGAACATGTGGCTGACGATCAGGGGCACGCCGAGTTTGGCCAATGCAGGTGCCGCGAGAGCCGCCGTGATGATGTAGGTCGGAATGGTCGGGATGCCGGTGCCGAGCAGGATCGACAGCAACATCGTCATCACCAGCGCGAGGAACAGGCTCTTGGCGCCGAGGCCGATGATCCAGCCGCCGAAGATGGCGCCGACGCCGGTCTGGGTCATCATGCCGATGATGGTGCCGACGATGGCGCAGGCCATGCCGACCGTGAGCGCCGACTTGGCGCTGTCGGCGAGCGAATCCCGGCAGGCCCGCAGCGTCGCCCGGCCGCCGCGTGCAACCGCGGTGACAAGCACCAGTCCGCCGACGACGCCGGCGATCGGAACGATCTCGAGGCCGTTGCGCGACGCCGCGCCGACCACCAGCGCGAGCCCGATCCAGAACACATAGCGCAGCGCGTTGCTGGAGAGACCGAGCGTGATGCTGGCGCCGAGAATCAGCGCCACCGTCAGCGCCAGCCCCATGCTGCCGGCATAAAGCGGCGTGAAACCTTCGAACAGCATGTAGACCAGCGCCGCCAGCGGCAGCACCAGGTACCAGCGCGCCACCAGCGCCTTCCAGGCGCTCGGGATTTCCGATCTGTTCATGCCGACGAGGCCGTGCTTGCCGGCCTCGAGATGCACCATCCAGAACGCGGAAGCGAAATACAGCACGGCCGGAATCACCGCGGCCTTGACGATGACGGAATATTCGACGCCGAGCGTCTCGGCCATGATGAAGGCGACGGCGCCCATCACCGGCGGCATGATCTGTCCGCCCATCGAGGCGGTGGCCTCGACGCCGGCGGCAAAGGCGCGGCGATAGCCGAACCTGATCATCAGCGGGATCGTGAACTGGCCGACGGTGACGACGTTGGCGACGCCGGAGCCGGAGATCGTGCCCATCAAGCCCGAGGCGAACACCGCGACCTTGGCCGGCCCGCCGCGGGTGCCGCCGAACAGGCCGAGCGAGACGTCGGTGAACAGCTGGATCATGCCGGCCCGCTCGAGGAACGAGCCGAACAGGATGAACAGGAAGATGTAGGTCGCCGATACGTAGATCGGGACGCCGTAGAACCCTTCGGTGCCGTAGGACAGGTGCGTAATCACCTGGTCGAAATCATAGCCGCGATGGTTGAACGGCGCGGGCAGATACTGGCCGAAGAACCAGTAGAGCAGAGCGGCGCCGCACATCAAAGGCAGCGCCAGCCCCATCAGCCGCCGCGCGCCCTCGAAAATCAGGAGCGCCAGCAGCGTGCCGACCGCGAGATCGAGCCGCGTCGGATCGCCGTCGCGCGCGATCAGGTCGGCGTAGAAGATCCACTGGTAGAGCCCGCAGAGAAATCCGGCGGCGCCGGTCAGCCAGCCGGCGGCGCGGCCGACATTGCCCCTTGCGGTGAAATTGGCGATCAGGCCGAAGGTCAGGAGCAGCAGGAAGCCGACGTGAACGCCACGCACCACCTGGCTCGGCAGATAATTGAAGGCGGCGACGTAAAGCTGGAACGCGGCAAAGGCGATGCCGATGGCATAGGCCAGGCGCCCCCAGCCGCGCGGACCGAAGCCTTCGGGAAACCCGTGCTCGAAATTGTCGAATGCGACCTTGACCGGCTTCTCGGCGCCCTCAGCCTGCAGCATGTTTGCGTTCCCCACGCCCAAATCGTCATGCGCCATTGCTGGCGCACCGCCTGACACGTCATGGCCGGGCTCGACCCGGCCATCCATCAAAAATGAAATCTCGAGAACTCACTCGAAGAAAGATGGATGGCCGGGTCATCTGTGCGAAGACGCGCTTCGCGCTTTAGCCCGGCCATGACGACCAATTGAAGTAGCCTACTTGATCAGGCCCTTTTCCTTGTAATAGCGGATCGCGCCCGGATGCAGCGGCACCGGGCTGCCGGCTGCCGCGGTCGCGAGCTTGATCTCCTTGCCGGCGGCGTGCGCGTTCGCCAGTTCCGACAACGACTCGAACACCAGTTTGGTCATCTGATAGGCGAGATCGTCGGAGACGGCGGAGCTGGTCACCAGATAGTTGATCACAGCCGCGGTCGGGACATCCTTGTCCTGGCCGTTATAGGTATTGGCGGGAATGTTCACGGCGATGAACGGCGGGCCGATCTTGTCGATCACCGCCTTGGGAACCGACACCACGGTGATCTCGGTCGAGGTCGAGAGATCCTTCAGAGAAGCTACCCCGAGACCAGCCGATTGCAGCGTCGCATTCAACTGCCGGTTCTTCATCAGGTCGACGGATTCCGCGAACGGCAGGTATTCGATCTTGCCCATGTCCTTGTAGCTCATCCCGGCGGCGCCGAGGATGGCGCGCGAATTGAGCTCGGTGCCCGATTTGGGCGCGCCGACCGAGAGGCTCTTGCCCTTGAGGTCGGCCAGCGTCTTGATGCCGCTGTCGGCGGTGGCGACGATCTGGATATAGTTCGGATAGATCGCCCCGATGGTGCGCAGCTTGTCGAGCCTGGACTTGAAGCCGGCCTCCGCGTCGCCATCCCATGCGGCCTTCAGCGAATCGCCGAGCGTGAACGCGATCTCGCCGCGGCCCTGCTGCAGCAGCACCAGGTTCTCGACCGACGCCTTGGTGGCCTGCACCTGGGTCTTCACACCGGGAATCTTGTCGCCGTAGATTTTTCCGATGGCGACGCCGAGCGGATAGTACACGCCCGAGGTGCCGCCGGTCAGCACATTGATGAATTGCTGGGCATGGGCGGCCGGGGCCGACAGGGTTGTGGCGGAGGCAATAGCGGCCGCAATGAGCTTCGCCCTCATGATCGATGTTCCCCCCTGAATTGGCCGGGAAAGTGGACGGACGCGCGCTCCGGGTCAACCCGGCTTGTCGCCAAAATGCGGTTCGCGGCGGCTATTTCGCGCGGGTCCCGATAATTCCAAAGTTGCCTCGCGGAAGCCCTTGCCACGGTTGACGAAAACCGGGATCAATGCGGCGCGATCGAAGGCGCGGCCAGCCAGGCTCGGCCATGATAGAAAGCGTTCCGAGGGAAGCATGGCCGCAGAAAATCCGACACCGGGCAAGCCGTCGCCCAATGACGACGTCATCGCCGTTTCCGAAGAGGCCCTGCACAAGGCCGAGTCGTTCGTCGAGGCCGAAGAGGGCGCGGCCAACCGGCTGATGGGCTGGCCCGGCCGGATCTCGACCGCGATCGCCGTGGTCATGAGCCTGTTCCACCTCTACGCCGCCTATGCGATCGTTCCGACCCAGGAACTGCGCTACACCCACGTCGCCTTCACGCTGGTGCTGAGCTTCCTGCTGTTTCCGCTGGCGACGCGGTTTCGCAACCGGGTGCGCTGGTGGGACGTGGTGCCCGGCATCTTCGCGGTCCTGACCATCGCCTACGCGCTGTGGGGCGGCGAGGACTTTACCGACCGCGCCACCACGCCCGACCGCTGGGACGTCATCATCGGCGTCGTGTTCATCATCCTGCTCTTGGAGGCGACCCGCCGCACCACCGGAGCGATCATGCCCGTGGTGTCGCTACTGTTCATTGCCTATGCGATGCTCGGCCCGCATCTGCCGGCGCCGTGGACCCATCGCGGCTACGACCTGCCGCGGCTGGTCGGTCACCTCTTCATCACCCTGGAAGGCATTTTCGGCGTCGCGGTCGACGTGTCGGCGACGCTGATCATCCTGTTCACGATCTATGGCGCGTTCCTGCAGCAATCCGGCGCCGGCAAGTTCTTCATCGATTTTTCGCTGGCGCTGATGGGCGGCAAGCCGAACAGCGCCGGGCGCACCGTGGTGCTGTCGTCGTTCCTGTTGGGCGGGCCGTCGGGATCGGGCGTTGCCACCACCGTGATGATCGGCACCGTGGCCTATCCGATGCTGGCCAAGGCCGGCTTCGAGAAGAACGCCGCCGGCGGATTGCTGGCGGCCGGCGGGCTCGGCGCCATCCTGTCGCCGCCGGTGCTGGGCGCGGCCGCCTTCCTGATCGCCGAGTTCCTCAAGATCAGCTACCTCGACGTGATCTGGATGGCGACGATTCCGACCTGTCTCTATTACCTGTCGCTGTTGATCATGGTCGAACTGGACGCCCACAAGTTCGGCGCCAAGGATGTCACCTTCGTTCCCGACATGACGCTCGGCCAGATGACGAAGCGTTACGGCTTCCATTTCATCTCGCTGCTTGCGGTGGTGGTGTTCATGGTGATCGGTTACTCGCCGACGCTGTCGGTGTTCTACGCCACCGCGGTCACTTTCGCGCTGAGCTTCCTGCGCAAGGAAACGGCGCTGGTGCCGAAAAGACTGGTGAAGGCGCTGGCGGACGGCTCGATCGGCGCGTTGAACGCCGCGACCACCTGCGCCTGCGCCGGCATCGTCGTCGGGGTCGTGACCCTGACCGGCCTCGGCCTCAAATTCTCGTCGATCGTGATCGCCTATGCCGGCGGCAGCCTGCTGCTGACCGCAATCTATACCGCGCTGATCGTGTGGATCATCGGCCTCGCGGTGCCGGTGACCGCGTCCTACATCATCTGCGCCGTGATCGCCGCACCCGCGCTGATCAAGCTTGGCGTGCCCGATTACGCCGCCCACATGTTCATCTTCTATTACGCCGTGCTGTCGGAGGTGTCGCCGCCGACCGCGCTGTCGCCGTTTGCGGCCGCCGCCATCACCGGCGGCGATCCCTACCGCACCACGCTGCAGTCGTGGAAATACACGCTGCCGGCGTTCCTGGTGCCGTTCGTGTTCGTGCTCGACCCGCAGGGCGTCGGCCTCTTGCTCGCGATCCCCAAGGGCGGATCCTGGGTCGACGTGCTCGAGATCACGATCAAGACAACCTTGGGGCTGGTGGCGCTCGCCGCGGTTGCCCAGAACTGGGGCTTGCGACAAAATACGCCGATCGAACGCGGCCTGCTTCTGCTATCGGGGCTGCTGCTGGTGTTTCCGAGCCTGATCGAGGCGATCATCGAATCGCTCATCGGACGCGACATCAGCTACACCTACGTGCCGGGGCTGATCATCGGCCTCGGCGTGCTGCTGTGGCAGTTTAGAACGCCGGCGCCGAAACGGCCCGCGCTTACGATTTAATCAGGGAGTGAACTTACGATGACAAGAACAAGGAAGACCGCAGCAATACTGGCTGTCACCCTCACCGCGGGGCTGGCACTCGCCGGAATGGTTCATGCCCAGCAGAAGACCATGTCGATCGGCACCGGCGGCACCGGCGGCGTCTATTATCCGCTCGGCGGCGCCGTCGCCAACGTGCTGTCGAAAAACCTGCCGAACGTGCAGGCTACCGCGGAGGTCACCGGCGGCTCGGTCGACAATCTCAAGCTGATCGCGTCGGGTCAGAGCGAGATGGCGTTCACGATGGCCGATGCCGCGCTCGATGCCCTGCAGGGCCAGGACAAGTTCAAGAGCGGCAAGGTGCCGCTGCAGGCGCTGCTCGTGGTCTATCCGAACCGGATGCACGTGGTGACGGTCGAAGGCACCGGCATCGAGAAAATGTCGGATCTGAAGGGCAAGCGCGTCTCCACGGGATCGCCGGGCAGCGCCACCGAAGTGATGGCGTTTCGCGTCATCGAGGCCGCAGGCCTCGACAAGGACAAGGACCTGAAGCGCGAGCGGCTCGGCGTCGCCGAATCCGTCAATGCCGTCAAGGATCGCAAGATCGACGCCTTCTTCTGGGTCGGCGGCATTCCCACCGCGGCGGTGACCGACCTCGCGGCAACGCCCGGCATGAAATTGAAGCTGATCGACCACAGCGACACGGCCGACAAGATGAATGCCAAATACGGCAAGCTCTATACCGCCGGCAAGATCAAGGCGGGCTCATATCCGGGCCTCGACAAGGACAACGCCATCACCGAGGTCTGGAATCTGATCGTGACCGGCAACAAGATGAGCGATGACGACGCCTACGCCATCGTCAAGACGCTGGTGGAGAAGAAGGCCGACATCGTCGCCGTGCACAAGGAAGCCCTGAGCTTCTCGCTCGACAACCAGGTGCAGGAGCGTTCGCCGATCCCGTTTCATCCCGGCGCGCTGAAATACTTCAAGGAAAAGGGCATCGGCGGCTAGCGCCTGGAATCGTAAATCGGTGTTGCAGCCATCCTTCGAGACGGCCGCTTCGCGGCCTCCTCAGGATGAGATCTAACTTGTTGATACACAACAACCTCATGCTGAGGAGCGAGCATCGCGAGCGTCTCGAAGCATGGGCAACAAGCGACTCACTGACCATTAATAGTCAGTACTAGGCACCCGCCCGCCCGCCGGGCGGCGCTTGACGCGGCGCCCGGCTTTTTTTGTGGAGGCATCGCGCGGCTACCGGCCAGGAAAGACGCGGATGGCCGGGACGAAGCCCAGCCATGACGGAAGACGAATCGGAGGAACCGGCCGGCCCCTCACTCGGACGTCATGTCGAGGCATTTCGAAACGTCGGAGCCGAGGCCGGACGCGATGATGATGCAGCCGCGGATCTTCCGCGTGGTATTGTCGCTGGCCCACACCGCGTAGCCGCCCGTGCCGAAGAACGAATTGGTGTTCGGCGGCTCGGTCTCGGCGGCATCGAACGAATAATTGGAGTCGGTGTCGAAGATGCGGGCCTTCTTGGTGCAGCCGCCGTCGGTCTGCACGTTGATCACTTCCTTGTTGTCCCGCGTCAGCGCCAGGCTCATCTGGCAGCGGAAATATTCCGACGTCTTGACGTTGAAGAGATAGCTGTAGGACTTGCAGGTCGCGGTATTGAGCTTGCCGGGGCTGAGGCCCCGGCTGCAGGAAATTCTCTGATTGCTCGAGAGCCTGAATTCATCGGCATGCGCCACGGGAACCAGCGTCACAATTGACAGCGCTGCGCCCAGGCAAATTTTCGTGACGTGGTTCATCCGAATCATCCCTATGACCTATTTTGAGAAAAACTGGTTCTAGACTGAATCCGGAACATAGTCGCGAAGCCGGAAGCGGGAAATCACAAAGTCTGATGGAGGCGTGATGCGGCGAACGGGCGCGTTGACGGGCAAATGGCGTTCGTGGTTTGTTCAAAGACGAGACCGGCCTTTTTCGGACCGGTCGCGGGGAGAATGCAGGATGACGAGATTTTCGACGAAGACCGTTTTGATGGCGGCTGCGTTCGCAGTGGCCGCGGCGCTTGCCGCGCCGTCCACATCCGCATTTGCGCAAGCCGCGGCGCCGACCCCTTGGGAGCTGAAGCCCGACATGGGCTACGGCTATGGCAAGGACGGCAAGACGTTTTCCTACAAGATGGGCACCAACAATGCGGGCATGCTGCTGAAGGGCGCCAAGAAGGTGCCGAAGGGCACGTTGTTCTTCATCGGCCAGAACGGACAGCTCTATATGCGGACCGGTCCCTATCTCGAGGGCGACGGCAAGTTCATGTTCGGAGCGGAGTGAGGGTTGTCTTTTCCCTTCTCCCCTTGTGGGAGAAGGAAAGGAAGCGTTCGCCGGGACGACGGCCAGCTAAAACGACGCCGCCAGTTCCCTGGCGCCCGGCTTGCCGCCGTTGGAATCCATCCGTTCGTCGGTGATCGCCAGCAGTTTCGCTACCGTGTTGTGGCGGATCGCGACCGGGTTGCGCTCATAGCCGCCGCGCTGGAAGAAGTTCGAGGTCGGCACCCGCTCGCGCATGGCCTGCGGCATCGTCACCATGTCGAGCCCGGTACCGTCGCCGGTGAGGTTCATCATCTCCAGCTCGGCGGCGGTGAGCGGCCTGGCATAGCCCTTGGCGCGCGCGAACAGCACGGATGTCAGCAGCTTGTGGGTCTGCAGCAGCGGACCGACGTCGATGTCCAGCACCATGGCATGGATCGCCCAGCCCTGCGGCGTATTGGCGAGCTTCTCGTGCGCCGCCCATTCGTCCGGCACCGTGCGCGTGAACGCCACCATCCGCTTCAGCGCCGCGATCTTGTGATCCATCGCCTTGCGCGCCGGGCCCGACAGCCGCGCGGCCCTTTCCGTCAGCGCCTTGACGAATTCATGCCCCTGCTCGGCGAGCAGCTCGACGCTGTTGGTGGTGAGCAGCTGATTGTAGCCGATCGCGGTCGAGATCGCGCGCGAGCCCGGCCGCGAGGCGCTCAACCCCGACTGCATGTCGTGATTGCCGTTGCCGCCGGTCTCGAACGAATAGACCCGCACCGCCTGCTCGCGCGTCAGCCCCGACGCCAGGGCCGTGCGGGCATAGGCGCGCTTGAACTCGGCCTCGCTCGCGGGCCGCTGCGGCGCGAACTGGAAATGCTCGGCGGCGGCCTTCAGGAAGTCGGCGACGACCGGAATCGGCTTGCGCTCGCGCGGCGGCACTTCCGGCTCGCCCTCCGGGTTCACCGGCCGTTTCGGCCCGGTGTAGAGCGGCGGCTGGGTCAGGACGTAATCGTCGAGCGCGATGGCCTGGCGCTCGCGCCGCTTGGCATTGCGGCCTCTTCGCTTTTCGTAGATCGAACTCCAATAGGCGCCGGCCTCCTGCTCGAACGCGGCGCGCGCCTCCTGATACTCACGGAGTTTGCGGCGATATTCCGCAATCGCCTGCGGCGACGCCGCCTGCGCCATCGCGCCGGCCGTGGCTGCGGTCAGCGCGGGCGCGTCGATCGCGCCGGCCGGCGGCGCCATCAACAGCAGCGCGAGCGCGGGGAACCCGAAGCAGAGACGAATCGCATGAGGTCGCATGTCGCCTGTTTAGCAAGCCGGCCGTTGAAGTCAGCCCCGAAACGGCCCGATCGCCGGCCTCACTCCTGCGCGACACCGCTGGCCTTGACGAGGCCGGCCCACTTCTTTTCGTCCTTGTCGATGAAGGCGGCATAGTCTTCCGGCGTGCCCGGCGTGATCTCGGTGCCGTCCAGCCCCAATTGCTTCTTCACGTCGGCAGAGGCGAGCGCGGCCTGCAAGGCCGCGTTGAGCTTGTCGATCACCGGCCGCGGCGTGCCGGCCGGCGCCACCAGGCCGTAATACAGCGAGGCGTCGAACCCGGGCAGGCCGGATTCGGCAATGGTCGGCACCTCCGGCAGCAGGCTGGAGCGCGTCGCGCTGGTCACCGCCAGCGCCCGCAACTTTCCCGCCGAGATGTTGGGATGCGAGGCCGGGATCGGCGCGAACGCCATCGGGATATGCCCGCCCAGAAGATCGGTCAGCGCCGGACCGGTTCCCTTGTAGGGGATGTGGATCAGCGTGATCCCGGCGGAGGCGGCGAAATATTCGCCGGTGATATGGCTGACCGTGCCGGCGCCGGCGGAGCCGAAATTGACCTTGCCGGGATTGGCCTTGGCATAGGCGATCAGCTCGGCGACCGATTTTGCGGGAAACGAGGGATGCACCACCAGCGAATTGGGCGCGTTGCCGATCAGGCCGATCGGCGCGAAATCCTTGCGCGGATCGTAGCCGGCGTTCTTGTACAGCGACGGTCCGATCGCCAGCGTGCCGGTATAGCCCAGCGCAATCGTGTAGCCATCGGGATCGCTCTTGGCCACCGCCTTGGTGCCGACGGTGCCGCCGGCGCCGGGGCGGTTGTCGACTACGACCTTTTCGCCGAGGATTTCGCTCATCTTGTCGGCTATCACGCGGCCGACGATCGACGTCGAGCCGCCGGGCGCAAACGGGATCACCAGCGTGATGACGCGGTTCGGAAAGGTCTGGGCGTAAGCAGGGTTGAAAGCCGCGGCCAGGCCGAACGCGGCGGCGCAAAGCCATTTGTTCCAGATCGACATGTTGAGCGAACTCCCCCGGGACTATTCTTGTTGTTGGATCACATCGTTGCCGAAACGCCCGACGTTCGCAACACCCGTCATTGCCTGCGACAAACGCGAAGCGTTTGCGCTAGAGAGCGCAAGCGAAGCAATCCACTCTTCGTCATTCCGGGTTCGATGCTTCGCATCGCCCCGGAATGACGAAGTCACTTCCAGGCGAACACCGGCTGCTCCAGCTCGGCGACGCGGGTGTCCCTTCCCGCCAGCACTTCGCGGAACTGGTAGATCAGGGCCGCCGTCGGCGCGTGGATGAAGTCGCCTTGGTGGTGAAACCGGATCACGCGCCGCGTGCTCTCCGGAATCGTGGTGAAGCTGAAGGCGTCCTGGTGCTCGATATCGGCCAGCGCAATGCGGTGCACCGAAGCGACCTCATCGGGGTTCGGCGAGATCGGCGCGCCGGACGCCGCCCACACCACGACCGGCGTGATGAGATAGCCGGACCGGGTCGGATAATCGTCGAGCAGGCCGAGCACGTCGCCGGCGCCGAGTTCAAGGCCGAGTTCCTCGTGCAGCTCGCGTAGCGCAGCCTCGGCCGGCGTCTCGCCCGCGTCGCAGCGTCCGCCCGGCAGCGCCCATTGATTGCTGTGGGCGCGCAGGCCCGAGGCGCGCAGGGTCAACAGAACAGCCGTTCCGCCGGACGCCTCAGTGCCGGTGAGCGCGACGGCGACCGCAGCCCGCTTCAGCGCCGGTGCCGGCTCGGCCTCCGGCAGGCGCACGAACGCCGCGCAGCGCTCTGCGATATTCCGCCTTGTGGCATCGTCGAACGGCCTGCTCATCCGGCTTGACTACAACACGTCCGCGTTTGATGAAATGACCTGCAAGACATGAATGCCCGCAGAGACCGGACGGAACGACATGACTGACAAGACAGCCGCAAGACTCAAATCGGACGGCTGGACCATCGTCGAAACCTCCGGCTTCCTGCATCTGATCGGACCGCTGTGGCAGCGCGTGGTCGATGGCGGGCACGAATACGCGCTGGCCACGCAGGAAAAGCACCATAACCGCCGCGGCCTGGTGCAGGGCGGGGTGATCATGACGTTCGCCGACCGCACCTGCGGCATGACGGCACGCTACGTCTCCGGCAAGCCGACGCTCGCCACCGTGCAGCTCGACACCCATTTCGTCGAGGCCGGCAAGATCGGCGAGATCCTGATCTCGAAGCCGCATGTGGTGCGCTCCACCCGCAGCCTGATTTTCATCACCACCGAGGTGACGGTGGACAAACGCTGTATCGCCATGGCCAGCGGCGTGTTTAAGATATTGAAGAACGAATGAGGATGCGAAGCTGCCTTCTTCACCTCGCCCCGCTTGCGGGGAGAGGTCGGATTGCCTCGGCGATGCGAAGCATCGTCCGGTGCAATCCGGGTGAGGGGGACTATCCGCGAGTCCGAGTGCGTGGAGAGAGCCCCTCACCCCAACCCTCTCCCCGCAAGAGCGGGGCGAGGAGCATCCGGCATCGCGATTGCGAGGACTCCACCCATGCAATACCGCCCCCTCGGCCGTAGCGGCCTGAAGATTTCGCCGATCTGCTTGGGCACCATGATGTTCGGCGGCCCGACCGACGAGGCCACCTCGGTGCGGATCATGGCGAAAGCGCACGAGGCCGGCGTCAACTTCATCGACACCGCGGACGCCTATTCGAAGGGCGGTTCCGAGCAGGTGGTCGGCCGCGCCATTTCCAACAGCCGGCACAGCTGGATCCTCGCGACCAAGCTCGCCAATTCGATGGGCGACGATCCCAACCGCGGCGGGCTGTCGCGGCGCTGGGTGCTGCAGGCGGCGGACGAAAGCCTGCAGCGGCTCGGCACCGACTACATCGACATCTATTATCTGCACAAGGAAGACCATTCGACACCGCTGCAGGAGACCGTGCGCGCGATCGGCGAGCTGATCCGGCAGGGCAAGGTGCGCTATTTCGGCCTCTCGAATTATCGCGCCTGGCGGGTCGCCGAGATCTGCAACATCTGCGACGACCTCGGCATCGACCGTCCGGTAGTCAGCCAGCCCTATTACAACGCGATGAACCGGATGCCCGAGGTCGAGCATTTCCCGGCCTGCCATTATTACGGCCTCGGCATCGTGCCCTACAGCCCGCTGGCGCGCGGCGTGCTGACCGGCAAATACGCGCCCGATGCCGCGCCCGGCAAGGACACCCGTGCCGGGCGCAACGACACGCGCATGATGCAGACCGAGTGGCGGCCGGAATCGCTGAAGCTGGCGCAGGAAATCAAACGGCATGCCGAAGCGAGAGGTATCACCGCCGGGCAGTTCGCGGTGTCGTGGGTGCTGAACTCGTCCTTTGTCAGCGCCGTGATCGCCGGGCCCCGCACCGAGGCGCAATGGGACGATTACATCCGCGCGCTCGACTATCGCTTCACCGCCGAGGACGAGGCGCTGATCGACCGGCTGGTCACCAGCGGCCATCCCTCGACGCCGGGCTTCAACGATCCGGCCTATCCGATCGAGGGACGGCGGGCGCGGATGGGAGCGACGCCGGGCTGAGTGCACCGGATATGCTGAGAAAATGCCCGAAATAGCCCTTGCCTGCACGCGAAGGTTGCGGAATCAATATCTTCCGGATCGGCAGGGGCAGGCGGATGTTTCTCAAGGCTTTCGGCGCCATCGCACTGTTGGTGCTTTCGTCGTCATCGGTCGCGGCGCGCGGACCTTACGGCTCCGTCAAGGTCGGCAACTGGAGCGGCGGCGCTTTCACCAACGACCAGACCGGCGCGTTCAGCGGATGCATCGCATCGGCGCCCTACAAGAGCGGCATCACCGTCATCGTGATGGTGGGCGCCAACGGCACCTGGAACCTCGGTTTTTCGCACAACAACTGGTCGCTCAAACCGGGCTCGACCTTCCCCATCGTTCTCACCTTCGACGGCCGCGCCCCGTTCAACGTCGACGGCCGGGTCATTTCCACCCATGCCGTCAGCGTCGACATGCCCGACACCTCCGATCTGATCAAGCAATTCAGGGCTTCGACGACGATGAGCGCGTTCGCCGAGGGCAACCTGTTCCAGTTCAATCTCGACAAGACCGGCATCCTGCTTCCGGCGCTGGTCAACTGTGTCGTGACCGTGAACCGCGACGGCATCGCCGGCGCCAAGGATTTCGTTTTGCCGCAGCGGGCGCCGGCCACGGCAGCCCGCGCCGCACCACCGCAAACCGGCGGCAGCCTCACGCCCGCCCCGGGTCCGTCCACGCCCGAGCTGCAGCTCGAGGCCATGGAGTTTGCGTCCAACTTCATCCTGAAGGCCTCGCTCAACAACCCGCGCGTGCTCAGCCGGGCGGAAACGCCGGCCACGCTGGTCAACAACGGCGCAGCCTGGCGATCGGACGACGCGATCGGCTTCGTGAGGATCATTCCGGCGCAGGCCGGCGTGAAGGGCCTCGACGTGGCCTCCGGCGTCGTCGCCAACGATGCGCGGGCCTGCAAGGGCAAGTTCGCATCGGCCCGCAACAGCGAACTGGTCGACAGCGACGTGGTATTCAGGGGCATGTCCTCGTGCGAGGATTCCGAGCACGCCAGCATCTCCGAATATTTCGTACTGCCGCGCAAGAAGGGCGGTTTCGTGCTGTTCTCGGTGGTGGCGAATTTGCGGATCGCAGAAGCCAGGAACCCGCTGCGCGAGGAGAAGAACAAGGATTTCAGGAAGGCCGCGCTGGTGGCCGTCGGCCCGTAAGGCAAGGTAAGGCAAGGGCGGCTTCGCCCGGGTTTACCAACCGGCGCAGCAAGCCCGGCGCCCGCCGCGATCAGCCGATGATGTAGGCCGCCGAACCGGTCGCGATCTGCTCTTCAGCGTCGTTGACGAGTTCCATATGAACCACCGCGACGCGGCCGCCGAGCCTGACGACGCGACCGGTGGCGACGAAATACTGGCCGCGTCCCGGCCGCAGGTAATCGATGCGCAGGTCGATGGTGCCGATGTTCGGAAATTGCCGCGCCGTCGCCGCCGCGCCCCTCTCGGCGATCGAGGCCAGCGCAATGGCAAGGCCGCCGACCACGTCGAGGGTGGCCGAAATCACGCCGCCATGCAGGATCTGGCGGACCGGGTTGCCGACCAATTCGGGCCGCATGTCGAACCGCAGCCGCGGCGCCTTGGGGTCGAGCGAGTCGATCTTGAGGCCGATCACGCGGTTGAACGGGATGATATCCTCGAACATGCGGTGGATCACCGCCTCGATGCTCTCGACTTCCCGCCGGCTGCCCATTTCGATCATCCCGATCGAAGGCCCCTCCGCCTCCGACGCCGGAGATAGCGCTGATTCCCCGCCGGCGCACCAGTCGAATGGCGCGACGGCGCCAGGGGGCTGCGGCAGTTGCTGCGACTGCCTCGCAAGATCGCCGCGTGCGGCGCAACAAGTGGCGGCGTCGGACCAGAGGTAATCCGGGGCGCGATTGATTTTTGCCGGCCGGGAACTAAACTGCACAATCGCGGGAATAAATTCAGAGTTGAGTGGTCAACTACTGACCGGTGCCGCGTCGAAGCGTCGCATCGTTTCGAACGTTCTTGCCAAAGCCCCGCGTAGGTCTTTGTCTCGCTGCCAATAAAATAAAGGGCGTACCCTTCCGGGATCGCCGTCAAAACGGGGAGAAAACCATGACGACTTCCAAGAAGGACACCACTTCCAGCCGCCGCCGCTTTCTGAAAACGGCCGCCGCGGGCGCCGCCGCGACGGTCGCGGCGCCGACCATCGTCAGCGCGCAGGGCCCGATCAGCATGCGCTGGCAGAGCACCTGGCCATCGAAGGACATCTTCCACGAATACGCGCTGGACTTCGCCAAGAAGGTCAATGACATGACCGGCGGCGACCTCAAGATCGAGGTGCTGCCCGCCGGCGCCGTCGTTCCCGCCTTCGGCCTGTTGGATGCGGTGTCGAAGGGCACCCTCGACGGCGGCCACGGCGTGCTGGTCTATCACTACGGCAAGCAGACCGCGCTGGCGCTGTGGGGCTCTGGTCCGGGTTACGCGATGGACGCCAACATGCTGCTCGCCTGGCACAAATATGGCGGCGGCAAGGAACTGCTCGCGAAGCTCTACGCCTCGATCGGCGCCAACGTCGTCTCGTTCCCCTATGGACCGATGCCGACCCAGCCGCTCGGCTGGTTCAAGAAGCCGATCACCAAGGCGGAAGACTTCCAGGGCGTCAAGTTCCGCACCGTCGGCATCTCCATTGACGTGTTCACGGGCCTCGGCGCCGCCGTCAATGCGTTGCCGGGCGGCGAAATCGTCTCGGCGATGGACCGCGGCCTGCTCGATGCCGCCGAGTTCAACAACGCCACCTCGGACCGCATTCTCGGCTTCGCGGACGTTTCCAAGGTCTGCATGCTGCAGAGCTACCACCAGAACGCCGAGCAGTTCGAGATCATGTTCAACAAGACCAAATACGACGCCCTGCCTGAAAAGATGAAAGCGATCATCGCCAACGCCACCGAGGCGGCTGGTCAGGACATGGCCTGGAAGGCGATCGATCGCTATTCCAAGGACTACGAGGAACTGCAGACCAAGGATAAGGTCAAATTCTACAAGACGCCGGACGCGATCCTGCAGAAGCAGCTCGATATCTACGATCAGGTCGTGGAGAAGAAGTCGGCGGAAAACCCGCTGTTCAAGGAGATCGTCGCTTCCCAGCTGGCGTTCGCCAAGCGTGCGACGCAGTGGGAACAGGACACGGTGGTCAACCGCCGCATGGCCTACAACCACTACTTCGGGCCGAACGCCAAGAAGAAGACCTGACGGTATAATTCGTACCGACGACGCGTCATCCGGGCTGGCCAAAGCCCGGGTGATGCGTTGTATTGTCATGACGACGTAGCGAAATCACTCGAACCTGCGGCCTGACATCCCATGAACGCGCAGCGCTTCCTGCACACGATAGACGGCATCAGCACCTGGACCGGCAAAGCCGCAGCCTGGCTGATCGTCGGGCTGATGGCCCTGGTCTGCGCCGAGGTCTTCAAGCGCTATATCCTCAACATGCCGACGGCGTGGATCTTCGACGCCTCCAATATGCTGTACGGTACCCTGTTCATGATCGGCGGCGCCTACACGCTGGCGCAGAACGCCCATGTCCGCGGCGATTTTCTCTACTCTTCGATGCGGCCACGCACGCAGGCCGGGCTCGATCTCGTGCTGTACATCGCCTTCTTCCTGCCCGGCATCGCGGCGCTGGCCTATGCCGGCTGGGACTACGCCTCCGACTCCTGGCGCATCAACGAGCATTCCAACGTCACCGCCAACGGGCCGCCGGTCTATCATTTCAAGTTCATGATCCCGCTCGCGGGTGCGCTTCTGCTGCTGCAGGGCGCCGCCGAAATCACACGCTGCGTCGTCTGCCTCAAGACCGGCGCCTGGCCTACCCGGCTCAAGGACGTCAGCGAAATCGACGTGGTCGAGGAGCAACTGGCGCTCTCCGAACATGTCGATGAGGAGTCGCGCAAGGTCGCGATCGAGCATGCGCAGGACATCGAGGAGAGCGCGCGGCAGCGCGGTATGGGCGGAGACCTGTTGAAATGAGCGATCCGGCACTCGGGCTCCTGATGCTCGGCCTCATCGTGGTCGTGATCATGATGGGCTTCCCCACCGCGTTCACGCTGATGGGGCTCGGCATGTTCTTCGGCTTCTTCGCCTATTACCGGGGCGGCGAGGCCTGGGCCGACAATCACATCTTCGACCTGATGGTCCAGCGCACCTACGGCGCGATGACCAACGACGTCCTGATCTCGATTCCGCTGTTCGTGCTGATGGGCTACGTCATGGAGCGCGGCGCGCTGGTCGACAAGATGTTCTATTCGATCCAGCTCGCGTTCCGCCGCGTGCCGGCCTCGCTCGCCGTGGCGACCCTGATCGTCTGCACCTTCTGGGGCATCGCCTCGGGCCTGGTCGGCGCCGTGGTGGTGCTGATGGGCGTGATCGCCTTCAACCCGATGCTGAAGGCCGGCTACGACGTCAAGCTCGCCGCCGGCGTCATCACCGCCGGCGGCACGCTCGGAATCCTGATTCCGCCCTCGGTGATGATCATCGTCTATGCCGCGGTCGCCGGACAGTCGGTGGTCAAGCTCTACGCCGCGGCGATGTTTCCGGGTTTCTTCCTGGCGTTCCTCTATCTCGTCTACGTCATCGGCTGGGCGCTGCTGAACCCGAAGATCGCGCCGAAGCTGCCCGAGAGCGAAACCCGGGTTCCGGTCCGGCCATGGGTTACCGAACTGCAGCAGGCCTATTCGCGCAAGATGCTGCCGGCGCTGTTCGCCGCCGTGCTGTCGCCGGCCAGGGCCATGAGCATCACCGCCGACGGCACCCGCATCGGCTACCCGATGCTGCTGAAGAATCTCGGCTACGCGCTGATCCCGCTGGTGCTGACGCTGGCGACGCTGTGGGCCTCCTGGTGGTATGTCGTAATCCACCAGCAGCCGGACCTCCCGACGCCGGTCGCGGCCGCCACCCAGCAGCGCATGGACTCCGCGCCCCAGCAGCTCGGCGCCGGCGCGAGCACGCAGCCTGCGGAAGAAAAGCTCGAGGAACTCGGCGCCGGCCATAAAGCCGGAGCCGCGACCAAGCAGGAGCCGGAAGCGCTGCAGCAGATGGGCAGCGCCGAACTGCGGAGCAAGATCACGGCCTCGCCTTCGGAGGCCGGGCCGGCGCCGGAGTTCTACATCTACTTCGCGTTCGTCTGCGGCATCTTCGGCCTCCTGCTGCTCTATTACTACTGGATCATGGAGGCCGAGCAGTTCGAGGTGCTCAGGCTCCTGATCTCCTCGGTGATGCCGCTCGGCATTTTGACGGTGGTCGTGCTGGCGGTGATCCTGCTCGGCATCACCACGGCGACGGAATCCGCCGCGGTCGGCGCCGCCGGCGCCTTCCTGCTCGCGTTCCAGGCCCGCACGCTGGACTGGAAGCGCACCAAGGAAGCGGTGTTCCTCACCGCCAAGACCACCTCGATGGTGTGCTGGCTGTTCGTCGGTTCCGCGCTGTTTTCCGCGGTGTTCGCCATCCTCGGCGGCCAGGCGCTGCTGGAGAGCTGGGTGCTGTCGCTCAACATGACGCCGGTCCAGTTCATGATCCTGTCGCAGGCGATCATCTTCGTGCTGGGCTGGCCGCTGGAATGGACCGAGATCATCGTGATCTTCGTGCCGATCTTCCTGCCGATGCTGAAGCACTTCAACATTGACCCGATCCTGTGGGGGGTCCTGGTGTTCGTGAACCTGCAGGCGGCGTTCCTGTCGCCGCCGGTGGCGATGTCGGCGTTCTACCTGAAGGGCGTGGCGCCGAAGCACGTCACCCTCAACCAGATCTTCGCCGGCATGATGCCCTATATGCTGATCGTGATCGTCTGCATGATCTTCATGTACATCTGGCCGGGCATGACGCTGTGGCTGCCGAATTATCTGTACGGGAATTGAGCGGAGGCTTCGGCACTCGCATATCCCGAGAGGCGGCAAAGCGATGCGATCGCCGCATCGCTGCCCCTCGCCGCGGGCGGCCTTCGCATGAACCGGAAACGGATATCATGACGGGAAACGCAGACAGGTGAGGAACAGCCCATGGCAGAGATCGTTTCGCTCGAAGCGCTGACCGAACTCGTCAAACCGGGCCAGTCGATCGCGATCCCCGTCGAGGGCGTGTCGATGGCGGCGACCGCGGCGCTGATCGAGGCCGGCGTCACCGACCTCCGTGTCGTCTGCGTGCCGATCAGCGGCATGCAGGCCGATCTGCTGATCGGCGCTAAGATGGTGGGCGCGCTGGAGACCAGCGCGGTATCGCTGGGCGAGGCCGGCGGCGCGCCGCGGTTCGACCTGCCCCGCGATCTTTGCCGGGCTGCTGGCCGCCCAGAAAGGCGTGCCCTTCATGCCGATCGCCGGCATCGTCGGCAGCGATCTGCTGCGGGTGCGGCCGGACTGGAAGGTGATCGACAGCCCCGTCGGCGAGGCGGGCAAGGTCGTGGTGGTGCCGGCCATTACGCCCGACATCGCGCTGTTTCACGCTCCCGAGGCCGACCGCGCCGGCAATATCCGGATCGGCCGCCACCGCGAACTTGCGGCGATGGCCTATGCCGCCAAACGGACCTTGGTCACGGTGGAGCGCATCGTCGACCGCAATCTCCTGGCGACGGAAGACTCGGCCGCGGGAGTGCTGCCCTCGCTTTATGTCGACCGGATCGCGGTCGCCGAGCGCGGCGCCTGGCCGCTGCCGCTGTGGGACGAATATCCCGGCGATGACGCGGAAATCGCGCGTTATGCCGCGATGGCGCGGACCGAGGAAGGCTTTCGCGCCTATCTCTCCGGTTTCCTCGGCCGCCGCAGGCAGGTGGCGTGAACGCCATGGCAAGCGGGCGCGAGCGCCGGGAAATCCTGATTGCCACCATCGCCGACCTGCTCGACGGCATCCGCCACGTCGCGGTCGGCGCCTCGTCGCCGATTCCGGCCGCCGGCGCCATGCTGCTGCGCGCGCGCAACGAGCGCGACGGCAAACCGCCGATCCGGATTTCGATCCTGGGATCGCAACAGCATAATTTCTTCACCAACGGCGGCGTGGAACTGTTCGACTGCGCGGCGCAAGGCCGCGTCGATGCCTTCTTCCTCGGCGGCGGACAGATCGACGGCCACGGCAACATCAACCTGGTCGGCACCGGCGCGTACCCGAAAACCGGCGTGCGGTGGCCTGGATCGTTCGGCTCGGCCTATCTCTATCACCTGGTCCCACGCGTCATCCTGTTCCGCGAGGACCACTCGCGGCGCGTCTTCGTCCCCGCGGTCGACTTCGTCAGCGCAGCGGCCTCGACGCCCGAAGTGGCGCGCCGCGGCGGACCGCACGCGCTCCTCACCAACATGGCGTTGTTCGATTTCGACCGCCGCGCCGGCTTTTCCCTGCGCTCGGTGCATCCGGGTTATTCGCCCGCCGACATCCGCGCCAATACCGGCTTCGACTACCGCGAGCCGCAGACGGTTCCCACCACCGCCGCTCCCGATGCCGAAACGCTGGCGCTGCTGCGGGGAAGGATCATGGGCGAGCTGTCCGAGACCTATCCCGCCTTCGCGCGCGCGATGATGGAAGCGGCGTAGTTTGGACGCGGCGATCGCGGGATGCGAGATGTTCGGCGGAAGAATCGGACGGAAGGCGAATGATGGATTTTCTACTACGCCGCATCCAGACCTTTTCGGGCCGGTCCACTTCCGAACTTGCAAGGCAGTCGAACCGCTCTCTCAGTGTGAGTTACCGAGCCGGAACGGATTCGAGACCAAGCTCTCCTCCGCAAAGCAGACACCGGGGGCGTTCCTGACGTCCTGAGCTTGTAAGCATCCGCCTCAAAGCGCAGCGGTAAAGAACTACACATGGGCCAATCCCGTATTTATACGGGCCGGGAAACTCGCGACTCATTCCAGCGCAAGGCCATGCGAAAGCTCACTCGATGGCGGGCCTTTTGTCACTGCCTGCGAATTCGGGCTCCGTCACTTTCCCTCGGGCGCACCTGGCAGGCATCGCCGCAAACCTCCCCTTAACCGTTTTCCTTACCCGGCATTTAAGTGCAGGACATTAGGTTCGCCCCGACTTAAACGGGTGGGACAAAGATGTTGGGGCGAAAAATACTCTCATACTGGCGAAACAGCGTTCGTCTCGAGCTTGTTATCGCTGCCTCTGTCGCGGCCGTGCTGTGTTCCGGCCTGGCGGCCATGTGCTTTTTTCTTCCCCAGGCGATGAAGTCGGCAGCAATCGAGTCGGCCTATCGCGGAAACATCGAGATTGCCGATCAGATCAAGATCACGCGAGGCTACTACACCCGCCAGGTGGTGGCGAAGGCGCTGGCCTCCCACGCGCTGGCGCCGAGTCACGACCACGCTTCCGATCCAAACGCCATACCGCTGCCGGCAACCTTCGTTCAGGACATTTCGGAACTGCTGCGTGAGAAGGATACCACGCTCTCGCTGGTGAGTCCTTATCCCTGGCCCCATCGCGCCGGACGCGTCATGGACGATTTTCAGCGAAACGCCTGGCAGGCGTTTCAGGCGGATCCCTCGGCGGTCTTCTCGAGGGAGGAAGTGCGTAACGGAAGGCGCGTGTTGCGCGTCGCCGTGTCGGATCGCATGACAAGCGATACATGCGTGTCGTGTCACAATGCGCAGGCAGACTCCCCGAAGAAGAACTGGAAATTAGGGGATGTCCGCGCCGTGATGGAAGTGACCAAGGTCATTGAGCCATATCTTGCCTCGGCGGAGGAAAAAGGCAGGATGATCACGCTGGCGATAGCCTTTCCGACCCTGATCGTCATCGCCATTTTGTTTGCGGGTACGGCGCTGTTCAGACGCTACAACCAGGAAAAGTTGCAAGCGGTGCGGCGCCTTCAATACCTGGCCCACCACGACACCATGACCGGGACGCTGAATCGCAACGCGTTCCTTTCGGAACTTGGCAAGGCCTTCGCCACCAAAGACGGGCAGCGCCTCGTTGCACTCCACTACATCGATCTCGACCGCTTCAAGGAAATCAATGACAGGCTTGGGCACAAGGTCGGCGATGAATTGATCTGTGCGGCGGCCAAGCGGTTGCGGACTTTGCTGAGCGGCGAGGACATTCTGTGCCGGCTCGGGGGCGATGAATTCGCTCTGGCCCAGATGCAGGTTCGCAAGCCGGCGGACGTCAATTCGATGGCGGCGCGAATTGTTGCGTCAATGGCCATACCATTCCAGCTTCAGCGCAATCTACTGACGATTTCCGCGAGCGTCGGAACGGCTCATGTCGCTATCGACAGTTCGTCGCCGAGCCAGCTACTTGAAAATGCCGACATTGCGCTCTACCGGGCAAAGGACGACGGACGCCGGCGCTATGTGCTGTTTTCGCCGTCCATGCGCCATGAACTGAACCAGAAACGGCAAATCGAACTTCGAATCCGACAGGCGATCGATGCCTGTGAATTCGAGATGTTCTTCCAGCCGCTGGTCGACAACAACTCGAGACTCGCCGGCTTTGAAGCGCTCTTGCGACTGCCGGACGGAAGAGGCGGATTCATTTCGCCCACTGACTTCGTTCCCTTGGCGGAAGAAATCGGCGTCATCAACCAGATCGGCGCCTGGGTTGTTCACCACGCATGCCACGTCGCCGCGACCTGGCCCGCGCATCTAACGATTGCAGTCAACCTGTCGCCCGCGCAGTTCTTTGGCGCCGTCCCGATCGGGGTGATCGTCCGTGACGCTATTGTCGAGAGCGGTCTGGAGGCCGGCAGGCTGGAGCTCGAGATAACGGAGGGCTTGTTGCTGGAGGCAAACGAATCGGTCGTGGAACAGCTTGCCGAACTCAAACGGGTCGGGGCGACGATCGTGATGGATGATTTCGGCACCGGTCATTCCAGCCTCGGGAATCTTTCGAAGCTTCCGTTCGACAAATTCAAGATCGACAAATCATTTGTCGCCGGCGTCCTCGGTACTGAAAATGCCAACGTCCCCGTTCTCAACACGATCGTGAAATTGGGACGAAATCTGAACATGAAAGTCACGGTCGAAGGCATCGAAACGCCGGAGCAGGCGAATTTCTTCCGCAATTTGAACTGCGACTATTATCAGGGCTATCTGTTCGGTCGACCCATGCCGCGGGTCGATGCCGCGGCCCTTATCCTGTCGGATATCCTGATCGACATGGCGGCTGACTACCCCGCCTCGAGCGTACGCCGGGAAGAATTGACGACTTCCGCCGCGTGACCGCCTTGAGGGGGACATTCGTCCCGGGATGGCCGCATGCATGCAATAGAACCCCGCTGGCGAGCTACCTGGGCACTGCCGCGAGCCACGGCGCGGCAGCGCCGGTTTGATGGACTGTCCGGGTCGCGGAAGGGCTCGCATCTGCTGCGGGAAAAACTTCTGAACGCGAAACTCGACACCGAAGCGCAAGATCACAACATTCCGCGTGTGACCGTGTGCACGTCCACAACAGACCCGGCCACGCCTGAGACGCTTCGCCGGCGTCGCATGCTTTGCCGGTCGGGCTGCCTGGGCATTTCCGGCCCGGGTGAGGCCATGGGCAGGAGGCGTTTCCGAAATCCCAACAATTTGAATTATCTGCGAGGGAACTGAAACCAGTTATTTTCATGCTCGGACGATAGCCTGTGATTGTGATCCTCCTGTCCTCCCCCCTCAACCGCGAAGAAGTCTGACGAGACGATAGCCATGACAATGTTCTCCTCTCTGATAAATGAAATTCAGGACACAACGGTGTCCGGGCTTACGAAAAGGCAGTTGAGGGCACTCACGCGCATCGCCAATCTGTTTGTCGCCGGGTCCGGTCGTCATTCGAAGAAGCAGATCGAGCTGTTTGACGAGGTATTCAAAGCCCTCGTTGCCGTCATCGAGCTGGAGACCCGGGTCAGGCTCGCACGTTACATCGCAACCATGCCGGATGCGCCGGCGACGCTGGTTCGGGCATTTGCCTTCGATGAAGCTGTCGCTGTGGCGGCTCCGGTGCTCAGCCAGTCGACGGCACTCAGCGACTCCGACCTTGTCGCCAACGCCCGCACCCAGGGCCAGGGTCATCTTCAGGCCATCGCGCGTCGCCGCACCATCAGCGAAGTGATCACCGAAATACTGATCGAGCGCGGCGAACCCATCGTGGTCCATACGGTCGCGAACAACGCCGGCGCCCGCTTTTCGGATGGCAGCTTTCGCGAGCTCGTCGCGCGGGCCGGCGACGATGCCCAGCTCGCGCTGCAGGTTGGAATGCGACAAGACATTCCCCGGCATCATTTCCTGAAGCTTCTTGAAACGGCCTCTGCTTCAGTCCGCGCCAAGATGCTGGCGGCCAACCCGCAATTTGCCGATGCCGTGCAGAGCGCGGTAACGGAAGTGATCGACGATATCAATCTGGAGATTCGCAACAAGTCGCCGGATCACGCCAAAGCCAAGTCGAGGGTGAAACGGCTGCAGAACTGGCATGAACTCGGCGAAGGCAACGTTCATGCGGCCGCGCGCCTGCAAAACTTCGAACAAGCGGCAATGGCGCTGTCGGTTCTCGCCTGCTGTCCCATCGAGATGGCCGAACGGGCGATCCTCAATGAAAACCCCGGCGTGGTGCAGGTCATCGCAAAAGCCGCCGGCTGCTCCTGGGCTACGGTCAAGGCTCTGTTGCTGATGACGGCGGCGGACCGCAGGATGTCCGAAAAGGATCTCGCCCGGGCGCGCGAAGACTTCGAGCGGCTCGAAACCCGGACGGCAAAACGCGTGCTTGAATTCTATTACAATGAGCGCCGCAACGTGCGCACCATCGCGAGCCCGCCTGTCGTCCCGAGCGCGTCCGCGAACTCGGCAGCTCTCGCGGGATAGATTCGGCGATGCGGCCGGCGCAGCGGCGATCCTGGACCGCCAGCCGGCGGGAGGAGCGTGCGGGAAATGGTGCCCGGGGGCGGGATCGAACCACCGACACTGCGATTTTCAGTCGCATGCTCTACCAACTGAGCTACCCGGGCACTGCCCGGCACGGGGCCAGGGAGCGCCGGTTTATAGTCAGGCCGGACGGTCATGTCCACCCGGCTTCGCCTGCGGCTTCGCCGGGCGCGGCCCGGCTTCGCATCTGCCGTCAAACTGCTGGGAAATCAGGCCTATTTACCTCTGGCGACCTGGATGGAGGCCAGGCGGGGCAACGCTACTGCCAGACCTTCCGGCAAGCCTTCCGCCTGCCCTACCAGCCCGTTGTCGGGCAGGGCCATCGGCCGTTTTACAAACTGCCTGAGGATGGAATCGTGCCGGTGATTTGCCCGACATGTCAAAATGTTTTCGCGCTCGAAGCATCCATGCCGGCGCCACCCTTACTTTGCATGGGGTTGTTTTCGATATTTTGCTAGTCGGCGTCCTCGTCGGCTTCCGGCTTGCCCGGAACGACGTAGGAGCCGGACAGCCAGCGGTTCAGGTCGACGTCCCGGCAGCGCTCGGAACAGAACGGCTTGGAGGCGTCCGTGGCCGGCTTGCCGCAGATCGGGCACTTCCTGGCGCCCGCCTTGCCGGGGGCGGCCCCTTTGGGCGGCTCAGACGGCATTCAGCCAGCCGAATCGGATCGGGAAACCCTCGCCGCCGAGCAGCGTCACGGTCTCGTACAGCGGCAGGCCGACGACGTTGGTGTAGGAGCCGACCATCTTGACCACGAACGATCCGGCGATGCCCTGCACCGCATAGCCGCCGGCCTTGCCGCGCCATTCGCCGGAGCCGATATAGGCCTGGATATCATCCTCGGACAGACGCTTGAAGCGCACGCGGGTTTCGATCAGGCGCTGGCGAAAGCTCTCCTTCGGCGTCACCAGGCAGATCGCGGTGTAGACGCGGTGGTTGCGCCCCGACAACAGCCGCAGGCATTGCGAGGCCTCGTCGACCAGGTTGGCCTTGGGCAGGATGCGGCGGCCGACCGCGACCACGGTGTCGGCGGCGATGATGAAGGCGCCGCGCAATTCGTCGTCGAGCTGCACCGATTTGAGCGCGGCGTCGGCCTTGGCGCGGGCCAGCCGATTGGCGCAGGCGCGCGGCAGCTCGCCGCGTTTCGGGGTCTCGTCGATGTCGGCCGGGCGCAGCGCATCGGGCTCGATGCCGGCCTGGTTGAGCAGAGCGAGCCGTCGCGGCGAACCGGAAGCAAGAACGAGTTTGGGGCGGCCTAGCATGCGGATTTTCGTCGGCGGGAGGGCGGGCAGGATGCGCGCGGAACCTATCGGAAGGTGTCCGGTGAGACAACCGGCTTACACATTATCGTCGCCCCTACGAACGCAGGGGCCCATAACCACCGGCTTTTGCGATTGAAATCGGGTTTGCCACAGCCACCGCTCAACCCGCTCCGCCGCGGCGTATAGGTCCCTGCTTTGGCAGGGACGACATCTGGAACAATCCACCAAACCGTGAGCTACTCGTTCGCCGCCCCGGCCCTGGAAAACCGCTTGCGGATGCGCGACAGCAGGGTGTCGCAGACCTCGCGGTAGGCCTGCAGTTTCTGCTCGCGATTGCCCTCGGCGCCAGTCGGATCCGAGGTCGGCCAATACTCGACGTCGGCCGCCATCGTGCGGGTCAGCTCCAGCGCCTTGTGATGGGCTTCCGGCGACAGCGTGACGATGAGGTCGAAATTGAGCCCTTCCCAGTCATCGAGTTCCTCGAACGTCATCGGCTTGTGGCCGGAGATATCCTGGCCGAGTTCGGCCATCACGGCGACCGCGAACGGATCGAGTTCGCCCTTCCGAACCCCGGCGGATCTGACGTAGAGCGCCTGCGGGAACATCTGCTGCAACAGGCTGGCGGCCATCGGCGAACGCACGCTGTTGAGGCCGCATGCGAACAGCACGGCCTGCGGAGTGCGTACGCGCGAAGGCGCCTCCACGCGCTTAAGCTTCTTTTATTTTGGGCATGACCTCTTCGAAAAACCGGTACCCACTTTTCGGGATCATGCCCTATCCCTTCCAGTGCAAAACGGTGATCAGCGTAAACAGCCGGCGGGCGGTTTCGAAATCGATCCGCACCTTGCCATTCAAGCGCTCCTGCAGGGTGCGCGAGCCTTCGTCGTGAATGCCGCGGCGGCCCATGTCGATGGCCTCGATCTTGTCCGGCGTGGCGGTGCGGATCGCCTGGTAATAGCTGTCGCAGATCATGAAGTAGTCCTTCACGATCCGCCGGAACGGCGTCAGCGACAACAGATGCGCCACCACGGGCGAGCCGTCCTCGCGGCGGATGTCGAACATCAGCCGGTTGCCGGTGATGCCGATATGCAGCGTGAACGGCCCGTCGCCCGCGCCTTCCGGCGCGAACAGGTTCTTTTCGATCAGGTCGTAGATCGCGATCGCGCGCTCGTGCTCGACATCGGGACCGGAACGCCCGATCGATTCCTCATCGAGCGTCACCGCGACGATGCGATTGTTTGAATCCTCGTCTGGCGACGGTCTGGTCATGACAGATTGAGGCGCAGTCCCACGGAGCGCGCATGGGCATCGAGGCCTTCGGCCTTGCCCAGCGTCATCGCGGCCGGTCCCAGCGCCCGCAGCTGGTCCGGCCCGCATTTCAGGATCGACGTTCGCTTCATGAAGTCAAGTACGCCGAGGCCGGACGAGAACCGCGCCGAACGCGCGGTCGGCAGCACATGGTTGGAGCCGCCGACATAATCGCCGATCGCCTCGGGGGTGTGGGACCCGAGAAAGATCGCGCCGGCATTGCGGATTTGCGCCGACAGCGTCTCCGGATCCGACGTCATGATCTCGAGGTGCTCGGCGGCGATGGCGTTCGCCAGCGGCACCGCTTCCTCCAGGCTTTTCACCAGGATAATGGCGCCGAACTGGTTCCAGGAGGCCCGCGCAATGTCGGCCCGCGGCAGGGTTGCGAGTTGCGATTCGACCGCGCGCGCGACGTCATCGGCCAGCGCCTTCGAATCGGTGATCAGGATCGACTGCGCGTTGACGTCGTGCTCGGCCTGCGCCAGCAGATCGGCCGCGATCCAGCCGGCATTGCCTGACTCATCGGCGATGATGAGGACTTCGGAAGGGCCGGCGATCATGTCGATGCCGACCTTGCCGAACACCAGCCGCTTGGCGGCGGCGACATAGGCATTGCCGGGGCCGACGATCTTCGCCACCGGCGCGATAGTCGCGGTGCCGTAGGCCAGCGCCGCCACCGCCTGCGCGCCGCCGACCCGGTAGATTTCGGATACGCCGCCGAGATGGGCCGCCGCCAGCACCAGCGGGTTGAGCTTGCCGTCCGGCGACGGCACCACCATCACCACGCGGGCGACGCCGGCGACCCTGGCCGGCACCGCATTCATCAGCACCGAGGACGGATAGGCCGCGGTGCCGCCCGGCACGTAGAGCCCGACCGCGTCGATGGCGCTCCAGCGCCAGCCGAGTTCGACGCCGAGCGCATCGGTGAAACGCTCGTCCTTCGGCAATTGCCGCCGGTGAAACAGCTCGATGCGGTCGCGGGCGAAGGCGAGCGCCTCCAGCGTCCCGGCGTCGCAGGCCTTGATCGCCGCGTCGATTTCACCTGGTGTCACTTGCAGGCCGGAAGCGTCCAGCTCAAGCCGGTCGAACTTGCGCGTCGCCTCGATCAGCGCCGTGTCGCCGCGCGCGGCCACGTCGTCGACGATGGCGCGGGTCGCGGCCTCGATATCGGCCGAGACCTCGCGCTTGGCGCCAAGGAAGCCGGCGAACTGCCTGGCAAAATCGGCGCTGTTTCGGTCGAGACGAACGGGCATGGGACGGCTTTCCGGAGGGGGCGTTGTTGACAGGCCCGTTGCTCAATGGCGCGGCGGCCAATCGCCGTCAACCCTTTGCTTGGTAGCAAGATCTTCATCGTCCCGGCCAAGCGAAGCGCGAGCCGGGACCCATAGCCACCCGCGTCTGTCCGTGGGGCACCGGGGCGGCAATCCCATTAACGGCTGGCATCAGTGTTTGTGGGTCCCGGCGTTCGCCGGGACGACGATGGATGGGTGTCGCCGGCTCACGCCCCCTGTCCCGACGGCGCGGCCCCTTGGCCGGTGCCGGCGGTCCCGAGGTCTTCGGCGCCGAGGTCGGTGAGTTCGCATTCGAGGCATTCGACGTCGAGCCGCAGCGCCCCGCCCTGGCTGAACAAAAGGACCGCGCTGCCGCCGGGGGCTTCGCCGGGATGAAACTCGATGCCGAGCAGCTCGAGGGGCGCCTGCGGCGCCTGCAGATCGATATTGCGCGACCTGCAGGCCAATACCCGGTCGAAGCGCAGCGCCGCGATCAGGCGGCGCGGCGAGGTCTCGCCCGCCAGCGTCTGCTCCCAGTCGAGCCGGTTCATGCCGACCACCAGGCGCTTTTCGCCCTGCCGCCAGATGATGTCGGCGGCCTGCACCCGGGCATCCTGCACATGCGCGGAAATGACGGCGAGGTCGTCGGCATCGAGCGCGATCATTTTGAGCTGGGCCGTCACCGATGACACCTTATCGCTTGCGCCTGAAGTTCATCCGCTGATTCGTTCGATGGTCGCGCCGCAGGCCGACAATTTGTCTTCGAGCCGCTCGAAGCCGCGGTCGAGATGATAGACGCGGTTGACCATGGTTTCGCCTTCGGCGGCCAGTCCTGCGATGACCAGCGACACCGACGCGCGCAGGTCGGTCGCCATGACCGGCGCGCCGCGCAGCCTGGCGATGCCGTCGATGGTGGCGGTTTCGCCGTCCAACGAAATCCGCGCACCGAACCGCGCCAGTTCCTGCACATGCATAAAACGGTTTTCGAAAATCGTCTCGGTGATCTGCGAGGCGCCTCCGGCGCAGGCCATCAGCGCCATCAGCTGCGCCTGCAGGTCGGTGGGAAAGCCGGGGAACGGCGCGGTCGACACCGTCACCGGCTGGAGGCCGGCGCCGCTTCTGACCACGCGGATGCCTTCATTGTTGGGGGTGACGACGGCACCGGCCTGGGTCAGCACGTCGAGCGCCGACTGCAACAGCTCCGGCCGCGCGCCGGCCAGCTGCACGTCGCCGCCGGTCATCGCCACCGCGATCGCATAGGTGCCGGTCTCGATCCGGTCGGGCAGCACGGTGTGCCGCGCGCCGTGCAGTCTCGCCACGCCTTCGATCACGATGCGCGGCGTGCCGGCACCGGAGACGCGCGCGCCCATCGCGTTGAGGCAATCGGCGACATCGAGGATTTCCGGCTCGCAGGCGGCATTGGTGATGACCGTGGTGCCTTTTGCCAACGTCGCCGCCATCACGGCGACATGGGTGCCGCTCACCGTCACCTTGGGAAAGTCGATTGTTGCGCCGGTCAGGCCGCCCGGCGCCTTCGCTATCACATAGCCGCCGTCGATGGCGATCTCGGCGCCGAGCTTCTCCAGCGCCATGATCAACAGATCGACCGGCCGGGTGCCGATGGCGCAGCCGCCGGGCAGCGACACCTTGGCCTCGTGCATCCGCGCCAGGAGCGGCGCGATCACCCAGAAGCTGGCGCGCATCTTCGACACCAGCTCGTAAGGCGCGGTCGTGTCGATGATGTTGGCCGCCGAAATATGCAGGGTCTGACCCTGGTATGCATGGTCGCCGGGCCGCTTGCCCACCGAGGTGATGTCGACGCCGTGATTGCCGAGAACACGCTGCAGTTGGGCGACGTCGGCCAACCGCGGCACATTATCGAGGATCAGCGTCTCCTCGGTCAAAAGCCCCGCGATCATCAACGGCAATGCGGCATTCTTCGCACCCGAAATCGGAATCGTGCCATTGAGCTTGCTGCCGCCAACGATGCGAATCCGATCCATACCCAGCCCCGATTTTTGCTATGCATAAAGTATAGGGCGAACGAGGCCCCGATGGCAAAAGGGCTGGAATTTGCGGCTATTTGATGGGTTTGCGCAGAGTTTGCCCGTCATTCCCAATGGGCGTCCCCACATCCGTGAATGCCGACCGGACTGACAATCCCTGGAAAGTCACCGGCGCGCTGCCGTCAGCAGCAGCTCATTTGGACCCTCCCATCCGGTCGACGTCTGATACCGGCCGAGAGCCTCTTCCATATCGGCCCAGGCCGCTGCGGCGTTGGTCGGCTCCAAGCGCTGCACAATCTGTACGACCGGCCCAGCCGATGTCCGGATGAAGTCCATATAGTCCTTCACTGTCGGCAGCCTGAACGGCGCCGCGAGCCTGGTTGTCGCGATCTCGCGGAAACCCGCCTCCCTGAACAGTTCGTCGATCAAACCGGATTTGCCGAGGCTTAGCAGGCCGCCTGGCTGAAAGGGATCACGCGGTGGCAAGCCGGCGTGCCTGAGCGCAACCGACATCAACGTCGTCACGCAGGGATTGGCCTGCGGCGCCCCGAACACAATGGTGCATACGCCGCCACCGGGCTTGAGCACCCGCGCCATTTCACGCAATCCCTGCAACGGATCGCCGAACAACATCAGGCCGAGCCGACAGACCACCGCGTCAAATTGGACGTCTTCAATCTGAAGGTCTTCGCCGTCCGAAACGCGTGTCTCGACGTTGCGATAGCCCGCCGCGGCAGCCTGCTGCGCCGCGAACTGCAGAATGTCCGGCGACAGATCCGTCGCCAGCACATGGCCTTGCGGACCGACCCGCGCGGCGACGTCGAGAGTCTGGTCGCCGGCGCCGGCGGCTACATCGAGCACACGGCAACCGGGTTTAACGCCGGCCATGCCGAGCATCGCCTGCGTCGCTTCTAGCAGCCACGGCCGTATGACGGCGCCAGCGTCGCTCCAGCCCTTGGCCATCTGATTCCATTGCGCGCGCACCGCCGCTGTGGCGGTCTCGCCATCGATGGCAGACTTGGCAGTCATGAGACGCTCCTTGTCGCGCAGCCTTAGTGATGAAGGGGATCGAGAAACGGCGTATCGGGCGCGCTGACGTAAAAGATGACCACCTTCGTCAACTCGGTGGCGCTCGGATTGTAGCCGGTCATCGCCACGTTCGGCGGCTCCACCATCGCCTCGCCGGCCTTCACCGTGAGCGAAGGGCGGTCCTTGAGTTCAAGCGTGAAGGCGCCTTCCAGCACATAGACGGTCACCGGAAAGCGATGGCTGTGGTAGACGGTCTTGTCACCCGGCTTGAACGTCGCGGTCAGGACGCGGACCACCTGCTTGTCGCCCGTCGGCAATCCCTCGACGATCTGTTGCAGGACCAGATTGGGTTTGGCGAAGCCAGGGGCCTGCGCGTAGGCGGGAATGCTGAGGATCGCCATGAACGCGCAGCCGACGCCGGGTGCGAAACGCATCTGATGTTCTCCATCGTCACCCATACGGGGGCAGCGCCCCCGATTTTCGAGGTCCGTCAAACCTAGGCGCAGGCCACGACTTGCGGGAGCAGCAACATTGCGAGACCGGGCAGCAGAAGTGCATAATCAACAAATGTTCGATTGGAACGATTTGAAGTATTTTCTTGCCGTCGCGCGACATCACAGCACGATCGCGGCGGGCAAGTCGCTAGGACTCAGCCAGTCGACGGTGCATCGGCGGTTGAGCGAACTGGAGCGGCGGATCGGGCGGCAGCTGGTGACGCGGCACCCGACCGGCTATCGGCTGACTGAATTCGGCGAGGAGTTGCGGCCTTTTGCCGAGCGTGTCGAGGATGCCGTCACCGACGTCGAGCGGCGGGTGACCGATACTGCCCGCGACCTGACAGGCGTGATCCGGGTGACCTGTCCCGAACCGATCGTCTTCCGCATGACGAAATCGTCGCTGCTCGACCGCTTTCACGCCCGCCATCCGAAGCTTCGCGTCGAATTCGTGACCAGCGATCGCTATCTCGACCTGTCGAAGGGCGAAGCGGACGTCGCCTTTCGCTCGGGTGATACCGATGATGAACTGGTCGGCCGCAAGATCGCGGACTCGATCTGGGCGGTTTATGCCAGCCGAACCTATATTGATCGTCATGGCCAGCCGGAGCGGGTGGAGGATCTATCGCGCCATCTCTTGGTGGGCTTCGACGAATCGCTGAACCAGCATCGCGCCGCGAAGTGGCTGCGCGAGGTTGCGCCAGATGCAAAGATGTCGGCGCGGAACAACAGCGTGCTTGGCCTTGTTTATGCAGTGAAATCGGGTATCGGCCTGGGCGCGCTCCCGACCGCCCTGGGGGACGCGGAATCGGATCTGGTGCGCGTGCTCGGACCAATTCCCGAACTGGCTCGAAGCTGGCGCCTGTTGACTCATCCCGACCTCAGGCGCGTTCCCCGCATTGCGGCTTTCTTCGACTTCATCATCGAAGAGCGCGAGTCGCTGAAATCCATCCTGACCGGATAAATTCCCGGAAGCGGGGTCCCGCTCTCCTGTCGCACTCAAGCGATGAGCGGACATTGAGCAAGCCGGCCGCGAGCTGCGCCTGAAATCCGTCGACAGACGCGGCGTGGAAGGCAGGTTCCGGGCCACACCGCGCGCGGTCGAAAAAATATCAGGGCAAGAGCAGCAGCTATTCGCCCGGCTTTTTTCCGAGCCCGTCATGTAGGGAGGCGCCGGCGTCATCGCGAGGGGCGGCCGTCACCTCGCCGCGCCCCCTCGCCTGCGACTTGCGTCGCCTGAGATTTTCACGCAGCGCCAGCTTCAGCCGGTTCTGCCGCGCGTTTTTCGCCGGCTGGCCCTCGCCTTTGTCCTTGTCATTCTTCATCGTGGACCTGTTCGAATGCTTCTCGCAAAGCGTAAGCGCCGGAGAATGGACCGGCCCCACGGGGCCATCCTGGAATTTTCCGCCAATATCGGCAAATGGCAGCTCAGGGGCGTCGATCTCGTCAAATTCAACGAGGCGGGCGAAATGGTCGAATTCGAGGTCATGGTCCGCCCGCTCAAGGCGCTGCAGGCGCTGGCGGAGGAAATCGGGAACCGGATCGGCCCGCAACTGGCCCAGTTGAAGGCCGCCGCGGACGCTCCACACTGATTTCGGCCGTTTTTGAGGGTCTGATAGCCCCCTCCCGCGCTTGCGCAGACGGGGGCCTTGTGGCAAGGATCGGCCCGCTCTGTAGGGGCCTTTTGGCCGATTCTCCCAATCCGGGGCATGCTGCCGTAGCTCAGTGGTAGAGCACTCCATTGGTAATGGAGAGGTCGACAGTTCAATCCTGTCTGGCAGCACCAGTTTTCCCTGAAAAATCAACCGCCTGTTGATCAACCGAAGCAAACTCGCGTCCAACGCCACACCCATGCACCGCGCATGCTATGAGGCGCTGAAGGACCGTGGGAAGGTTGAAATATGATCCGGGTGGCGCTTCGCAAAATCGTGCCTTGGGTTGCCGGACCATTCTTGATCGTCGCTGCGCACGCACAACCGGATAATGCGCCTTACGAGTTGCAAGAGCGTTGCGCCAGGCAAGCGGCACAAACGTTTCAAAAGGAATGGGGCGGAAACGCAGTGAGCACGAACAAAGCTCATGTAGTTGCAAATTACGAGAGCCATTACAGCCCTCGCTTCGACAAGTGTTTCTATCTGGAAATCAGCACAACCGTTCCGCGCGCGGCGCTCGACAAGACGAACTTCAACACCCTGCGTCTCTACGATCTGAACGAAAACAAGCAATACGGTACGTTCATCGAAGCTGCGCCGTTGCACGTCTGCAAGGTGCAAGACACGCCTTGCAGCTCGGAAGCCGAGTGGAGAGTGTTGGTTAAATCATTTATGGAGGAGTAGGACGCAGCACAGTGACAGCCGCCGTGCCGTCGCTCTCTGACCCCGCCGCCATGAATTGCGATACCTGCAAAAACTCAAGCCGATCGCATGGCTTTCTTACCCGGCGCAAAGCGGCGGTCGCAGCTCCTGCCAGAATGCCGTTCGACAATGGCCAAGGGCTACCCATGACGAGACCTGTTCCCGGCAAGGCTGAGATCGCACTCGAATATCCGGATAAATTCTATGTCGGGACCTTCGAACACTCGTCGCGATTCGAGGCGCATCTCGACCCGACCGGCTTTGCGCTGGTGCTGGAGCGGCCCGGCGCCGAAGACGTCCGTAAATCGATCCACATGCACATCTCCTTCGGCCTGCTCGCCGGCATTCTCGGCGAACTCGCCGCGACCGTCGGAAAGATTCCGAAAGACGACATCCTGCATCGCGACCAGCTCACCGACGCGGTCGCGCAATTGCATCGGGCGCTGAAAGAAGCCTGAGCGCGGCGCGCTATCCAGTTTTCGGATACGGCCCGCAATTATGGCTTCTTTTGGCTTTCATTGAGGCGCCATAAATCACGGAAAATTGTTGTTCCCCAATAGGTTAGTAAGTCGCTCGGTGTGACCGATGGGTGACAGCATTTTAATCAAAATCAGTCTAACTGCGCTGCCCATGGAAGACGCCGACTCTCGCGGCTCATCTGAAAATCGAAAACGACTCTCTGGAGACTAGAACGAATGAAGAAGTTTCTGCTCGCTACTGTGGCCCTCGTCGCTCTCGGCGCGACCGTGCCAGCACTTGCAGCCGATCTCGGCCCCCGCACCGCCTACACCAAGGCTCCGCCGGCCTATGCGCCGATCTACAACTGGACCGGATTCTACATCGGCGGTCACATCGGCGGCGCGTTCAGCGGCGACAACGGCTTCGCCGGCACCACCAACAGCGGCAATGACGGCCGTTTCCTCGGCGGTTTGCAGGCCGGCGCCGACTACCAGTTCGCTCCGAACTGGGTGGTTGGTATCGAAGGTCAGTACAGCTGGCTCGGCGGCAACAACAATGGCGTTAGCTTTACCGGCGCCGGCGCCGGTTACGTCTACACCCATGACCAGCGCGGCCTCGGCTCGGTGACCGGCCGCATCGGCTACACCTGGGGTCCGGGCCTGCTCTACGTCAAGGGCGGCTATGCCTACTCCGACTACACGGAGTCTCTGACGTTCGGCGGCGTGCCGCAGGTATTCGCGATGAACAGCGGCCATCACGACGGCTACACCGTCGGCGCCGGCCTGGAATACATGTTCGCGCAGAACTGGTCGGGCAAGATCGAGTATCAGTACTACGACTTCGGCAAGACCAACTTCGTGACGCCGGCCGTGCTGACCGGCTTCGGCAGCACCCGCAACGACGAGCATACCTTCAAGGCCGGCATCAACTATCGCTTCAACCTGGGCGGCCCGGTGGTCGCGAAGTACTGAGTAGCTTCGCGCACGCAACCTGAGACGAAAGGCCGGCTTCACGCCGGCCTTTTTTCGTTAGGACTCCATTAAGCACGGCAAGCGGTTGCTTCCCCGGCACGGTTCGCCTCGACCGGCAAGTCACCGCATTTTATTCAAATGCGGTCTAACTCCGCGGCATCGACGGCGCCGGCATGCGGCCCGCCAGAATCCGTTGGAGACCCATCCATGAAGCGTGTTCCCGCTCTCGTCGCCCTCATCGTCATCGGCGCGAGCGTGCCGGCCGTTGCCGCCGATCTCGGCGCCCGCCCTTACGGCAAGGCGCCGGCCTATGCGGCGCCGATCTACAACTGGACCGGCATTTATGTCGGCGGTCACGCCGGCGGCGCCTTCATCGGCGATAACAGTTTCAACGGACTGGTTCTGAGCAACTACGACGCCCGATTCCTCGGCGGCGTACAGGCCGGCGCCGACCTTCAGTTCGCCGGCAGCTTTGTCGCCGGCATCGAAGGCCAGTACAGCTGGCTCGGCAGCAACCAGATCGGCACGATTTTTCCCGCAGGCTTCGTCTACAGCAACAACCAGCGCGGACTAGGATCCATCACCGGCCGCATCGGCTACTCCTGGGGACCGGCGCTGTTCTACGCCAAGGGCGGCTACGCCTATTCCGACAGTCGCGAAACCCTGACATTCGGAGGCGCGCCAGTCACCTTCACGCTCGATCGCAATCACCGCAACGGCTACACCGTCGGCGCCGGCGTCGAATATCTGTTCACGCCGAACTGGTCGGCCAGGGCCGAGTATCAATATTACGATTTCGGCCGCAGCCGGTTCATCACCCCGGCCGCGCTGGTGCCGTTCGGCACTTTCAACAACGACGAACACACCCTGAAGGCCGGCCTGAACTATCGCTTCAACTGGGCGAGCCCGGTGGCTGCGCGATACTGATCTTCACCGACCGGCAACCAAGCGCAGCGGAAATGCCGGATCGCGGAATATTCGCGAGCCGGCTGTTGTTTGCCTGTGCGCAAAAATCCCGCCGCCCCCCAAATCATCGCGAGTTATTAACCTGGTATCGCGATACTGCCGGCCGACGATTCATCCCAAGGTAGCGGGCGAGCACGGCATGGCGATACGATTCACGATTCCTAGATTCGGCAGATTGTTCGGCTTGCTGCGTCCGCGATGGGGAGTCAGGGGCAGCCTGTTTGCCGCCTTCGCGGTGATCGCCGCCATGGCCATCGTCATCAGCGCCGGTGCCGGCATGGTGCTGGACCATCTCGGCAAGGCGATGGTCGATTTGAGCAGCAAGGACATTCCCCGTCTTGCGGCCAGCCTGCAGCTTTCCGCCCAGAGCGCCACCTTGGCCAGCCAGGGACCGGCGCTGCTGGCCTCCTCGAACGAGGAGATGCTGAAAGAGCGCTCCAACAAGATGAAGGAAACTCAGGCGGTCACGCTGGCCAAGCTCAGCGAGATCACCCAGCTCGGCGCCGACAAGGCGGTGGTCGAAGCCCTCGCCGAGACCATCAAGAACATCGACGAGACGATCCAGAGCCTCGGCAATGCGGCGCGCGAGCGCCTGGAGGCCGGCGCCCAGCACGAAAAACTCTACGGCGCCGTGCGCACGGCCCAGGCCGCTTTCGTCAAAGCCGCCGCTCCCGCGATGATCGGCGCCCAAACCCAGCTCTCCGGCATCTTCGGCGCCGCCGATTTCAACCAGGATGAAGCCACCAAAGCGGAGCAGGTCGTCGACCAGATCGGCGACGTCGTCGCCAGCGGCAACCTCATGGCGTTCAACCTGATATCCGCGCTGTCGTCCGACAGCGGCGACACGCTGGAAGCAATCGACAAGGAATTCCGCAGCGCGCAGCAACGCGTCAAGAAGACGCTCGACCTGTTGCCCAAGAGCTCCGCGACCACCGCGCTTCACACCGCGGCCTCCGGACTGATGGCGCTGGGCGAGGGCAAGACCGGCGTCTTCAAGATCCGCCAGAAGGAACTGGACGCCACCGATTACGGCCAGACCGTTCTCGATGAAACCCGCAAGCTCAATGTCGGCCTCGGCATCAGCGTGCAGCAGCTCGTCGACGGCGTGCGGAGCGAGACCGATGCCGCGACCGGGCAAGCGCGCAAGGAGATCTCGCGGGCGACCATGGCGATGGTTGCACTCGGCGCCGCGACCCTGATCGGATCGGTTCTGTTCGTCTGGCTCTATGTCGGCCGCAACATCCTGCGCCGGATCCGCGATCTGCAGCGCTCGATGCAGCTTTTGTCCGACGGCGATCTGGAGACCGAAATCTATCGCTCCAAGCAGCACGACGAGATCGCCGCGATGGCCAATTCGCTGCAGGTGTTCCGCGAGAGCATGATCGAGGCCCGCGCGCTCTCCGCCGATCAGGACAAGGACCGCGTCGCCAAGGCCGAGCGCACCTCGCGCATGGAGGCCCGGATCGTCGAATTCGAGGCCACCGTCCGCACCGCGCTCGATGCCCTGCAGGCCTCGGCCAACTCCATGCAGACCACGGCGCAAAGCATGTCGGCGACCGCCGATCAGTCCAGCGCGCTGGTGAGCGCGGTAGCATCCGCCGCCGAGGAAACTTCGGTCAACGTGCAGACGGTCTCCGCGGGCACCGAGGAACTGTCGTCATCGATCTCCGAAATCAGCCGCCAGGTGATAGTTTCGACGCAAATCGCCCGCAAGGCGGTCGATGATGCCGGCACAACCGACGCCACCATGCAGGGACTCGCCGACAACGCCGCCCGCATCAGCGTCGTGGTCGACCTGATCCAGACCATCGCCTCGCAGACCAACCTGCTCGCGCTCAACGCCACCATCGAGGCCGCGCGCGCCGGCGAAGCCGGCCGGGGATTTGCCGTGGTCGCTTCCGAGGTGAAGAGCCTCGCCAACCAGACCGCGAAGGCGACCGATGAAATCCGTCAGCAGATCGCCAGCATGCAGACGGTGACGACTTCCGCGGTCGGCGCCATCCGCAACATCTCCACGACGATCAGCGAGATCAACGAGGTGACCACCGCGATCGCGGCCGCAGTCGAACAGCAGGGTGCTGCGACGCGCGAGATCGCCCGCAACATCCAGCACGCCGCCGGCGGAACATCCGAGGTTTCCAGCAACATCGTCGGCGTCTCCACCGCGTCCGCCGAGGCCGGAGCCGCCGCCAGCGAAGTGCTGGGCGCGTCCGACGCGTTGCGCCGCGAGGCCGACATGCTGCGCTCGGAAATCGACGTGTTCCTCGGAAGCATACGGGCGGCCTGAGCGGTCCTCCGGCGAAGGAGGCCTTCGCCATGCGCCGCAGGCTGCGGCCTGCGCGTCCGGCGCATGGTTGGCGCCGGGATTTTGCGGGCCTTTGGGCCCGCGTTCCCCGCGTTTGTGAAAATCGCGATTGTTTTTCGGCTGGCGCCGCGCCACTTGTGCGGTTAAGCCGATAGCCACAATTGCGAAAAGCGGACGATGCATTCAAAGACAAACACGGTTCAGTCCTCTGCCGAGGCGTTGCGTTACCCTTGGGAAAATCATCCCGGCCACGATCAGGTGGTCGAGGTGAGACCGGGCGTATTGTGGGTCCGGCTCAAGCTGCCGTTCCGCCTCAACCACGTGAACATCTACCTGCTCGCCGACGGTGACGGCTGGGCGATGGTGGATTCCGGTTTCGGCAACGAGGAAACCATCGCGGCCTGGACCGCCTTGTTCGAGGGCCCGCTCAGCCACGTGAAAGTCACAAGGCTGATCGTGACCCATTCGCATCCCGACCATGTCGGGCTCGCGGGATGGATCGTCGAGCGCTTCGACTGCCCGCTCGAGATGTCGCAGGTGGAATACCTGCAGTCGGTCTATCACCAGAACCGCGGCACCGAGGAGCGCCGCAACGCGCAGCGACTGTTCTTCCGCCGTCACGGCATGGACGAGAACCTGACCGACAAGCTGCTCGGCCGCGGCCAGGATTACCTGAAGCGGGTGTCCACCCTGCCGCCGTCCTATCGCCGCATCTCGCATGGCGACGAGGTTTCCATCGGCACCAGGCGCTTCAAGGTCATCACCGGCGGCGGTCATGCGCTCGACCAGGTGATGCTGTATTGCGCCGCCGACAAGCTGTTCCTGTCGGCCGATCAGGTGCTCAGCAAGATTTCTCCCAATGTCAGCGTCTGGGCGGTGGAGCCCGACCAGAATTCGCTCGGCGAATATCTGGCCTCGCTGGCCAGCCTGACCACCACGCTGCCCTATGACGTGCTGGTGCTGCCCGGCCACGGCGTGCCGTTTTACGGCCTGAAGACCCGGATCAAGCAATTGGCCGATCATCACGAGGAGCGTTGCGGGCTGATCGCCGACGCCTGCCGGGAAATCCCGCAGACCTCCAAGGAACTGGTGCCGGTGGTGTTCCACAAGCACGTGCTCGACGTGCACCAGATGGGCTTTGCCGCCGGCGAACTGATCGCCCATGTCAATTACATGCTGGTCGAGGGCCGGCTGACCGCCGAGGTAACCGACGGCGTGCTGCGGTTCAGGACGACCTGACGTCCGCTGCCAACCGACGACAGTAAAACCCGCTCAGCGCGTTGATCAGGATCAAGTTCTGGTCCGCGCTGGAAGCAACCCGGCCCCTGCCCGTCGAGCGGCTGAAGGCTCGATTCGGCTCGACAGCAAACCTGGAAACGCTCTAAAAAGGGGGCGCCGCTCCGGCCAGCTTCCGTTTCAGGTTTTGCGATGGATTACAGCAAGTTCTTCAGCACCGCTCTCAGCCGCCTGCATGACGAGCGGCGCTACCGGGTATTCGCCGACCTCGAGCGGATCGCGGGCCGGTTCCCGCACGCGGTGTGGCATTCTCCGAAGGGGCCGCGCAACGTCGTGATCTGGTGCTCCAACGACTATCTCGGGATGGGGCAGCATCCGAAGGTGGTCGGCGCCATGGTCGAGACCGCCACGCGGGTCGGCACCGGCGCCGGCGGCACCCGCAACATTGCCGGCACCCATCATCCGCTGGTGCAGCTTGAGGCCGAACTGGCCGACCTGCACGGCAAGGAAGCGGCGCTGCTGTTCACCTCGGGCTACGTCTCGAACCAGACCGGCATCTCGACGATCGCCAAACTCATTCCGGACTGCCTGATCCTGTCGGATGCGCTCAACCACAATTCGATGATCGAAGGTGTCCGCCAGGCCGGCTGCGAGCGCCAGATCTTCCGCCACAACGACATGGCGCATCTGGAAGAACTGCTGATTGCCGCCGGTCCCGACCGGCCGAAACTGATCGCCTGCGAGAGCCTGTATTCGATGGACGGCGACGTCGCACCGCTGGCGAAGATCTGCGATCTCGCCGAGCGCTACGGCGCGATGACCTATGTCGACGAAGTGCATGCGGTCGGCATGTACGGCCCGCGCGGCGGCGGAATCGCCGAGCGCGACGGCGTGATGCACCGGATCGACATTCTGGAAGGCACGCTCGCCAAGGCGTTCGGCTGCCTCGGCGGCTATATCGCCGCCAGCGCCGACATCATCGATGCCGTCCGCTCCTACGCCCCCGGCTTCATCTTCACCACCGCGCTGCCGCCGGCGATCTGCTCGGCGGCCACCGCCGCGATCCGCCACCTCAAGACCTCGAACTGGGAGCGCGAGCGCCACCAGGACCGCGCCGCCCGCGTCAAGGCGATCCTCACCGCCGCCGGCCTGCCGGTCATGTCGAGCGACACCCATATCGTGCCGCTGTTCGTCGGCGACCCCGAGAAGTGCAAGCAGGCCTGCGACATCCTGCTGGAAGAGCACGGCATCTACATCCAGCCGATCAACTACCCGACCGTCGCCAAGGGCAGCGAGCGGCTGCGGATCACCCCCTCGCCCTATCACGACGACGGTCTGGTCGATCAGCTCGCCGAGGCGCTGTTGCAGGTCTGGGAGCGTCTCGGCCTGCCGCTCAACGAGAAATCGCTGGCGGCCGAGTAACGCTGAGCCTTATCGGTTCTGATTGGATCAGAACCGGGCTCAATTCTTTGTTTTGACGCGTTTTCTTTCCGCGAAGCGGTAACCGCTTCGCTCGAAAACACTTCAGCCCGCCAAAATCGGAAATTTGGGCCGGTGGCGCGATGCGCTGCCGGCCCAATCCGTTTATAGTGCCTGCCGCGAGGGCTGCCGCCGGCGGCGGCGCCGCGATCGTGAGGGAGGTAAGCAGCGATGCTGCATGACTGGGGCGTGATCGCAGCCGCGTTCGGCTACATCGGCTTCCTGTTCCTCGTCGCCAGCTACGGCGACCGCCTCTCGCCGACCCAGCGCGGCCGCGCCAGCGCGTTGATCTATCCGCTGTCGCTGGCGATCTACTGCACGTCCTGGACCTTCTTCGGCTCGGTCGGATTCGCCACCCGCACCAGCGTCGATTTTCTCGCGATCTACATCGGCCCGGTGCTGATGATCGCGCTCGGCACGCCGCTGCTGCGCCGCGTCATCAAGCTGGCGAAATCGCAGAACATCACCTCGATCGCCGACTTCATCGCCGCGCGCTACGGCAAGAGCCAGGCGGTCGCCGCCACCGTCGCAGCCATCGCGATCGTCGGCTCGGTGCCCTACATCGCGCTGCAGCTCAAGGCCGTGGCCTCCTCGCTCGGAACGATCCTGAGCGAAGACCAGATCTTCTCCTCGATGCCGCTGATCGGCGATATCGCCCTGATCGTCACGCTGGCGATGGCGGTGTTCGCGGTGCTGTTCGGCACCCGCCAGACCGACGCGACCGAACATCAGCACGGCCTGATGCTGGCGGTCGCCACCGAATCCATCGTCAAGCTGGTGGCGTTTATCGCCGCCGGCGCCTTCGTCACCTTCTGGATGTTCGGCCCGGTGGAATTGATCGAACGCGCGATGAAGAGCCCGGAGGCGGTGCGAGCCATCGAGTACACGCCATCGATCGGCAATTTCGCCACCATGACGTTGCTGTCGTTCTTCGCGATCATGCTGCTGCCGCGGCAGTTTCACGTCAGCGTGGTCGAGAATTCCAGCGACGCCGAGGTCGGCCGGGCGCGCTGGCTGTTTCCGCTGTATCTGGTCGCCATCAACCTGTTCGTGATTCCGATCGCGATCGCCGGGCTTGTGACCTTCCCGTTCGGCGCCGTCGACAGCGACATGTACGTGCTTGCGCTGCCGATGAAGGCGGATTCTCCCTTGCTCAGCGTCGTCGTCTTCATCGGAGGCCTGTCGGCGGCGACCGCCATGGTGATCGTGGAATGCGTCGCGCTTTCGATCATGGTCTCGAACGATATCGTGGTGCCGCTGGTGTTGCAGCGAAGCCCGGAGTCGCGTGCGGGCCGCAAGGATTTCGGCGACTTCCTGCTCAGGGTCCGCCGCCTCGCGATCTTCGCCATCATGGTGATGGCCTATCTCTACTATCGCGCGCTGGGTAACGCCCAGCTGGCGTCGATCGGACTGCTGTCATTCGCGGCCGTCGCGCAGCTCGCACCGTCGTTCTTCGGCGGGCTGTTCTGGCGCCGCGCCACCGCGCGGGGCGCCATGGGCGGCATGCTGGTCGGCGCCGCGGTCTGGACCTACACGCTGTTCCTTCCGAGCTTCCTGGAAGGCAACACCGCCGGCATGCTGCTGCTGCAGCACGGTCCGTTCGGCATCGAGGCGTTGCGTCCGCGGGCCTTGTTCGGCGCCGACCTGCCGCCGCTGCTGCATGGCGTATTGTGGTCGCTCTCGCTCAACCTGTTGGCCTATCTCGTGCTGTCGCTGGCGCGCCAGCCGTCCTCGATCGAGCGGCTGCAGGCGGACCTGTTTGCGCCTAACGCGCTGGCGCCGATGACGCCGACGTTCCGGCGCTGGCGCACCACCGTGACCGTGCAGGACATCCAGAGCACGGTGGCGCAGTATCTCGGCCCCGAGCGCGCCCGCCATTCGTTCGAGGCCTTCGCCGTCGCCCGCAACACGATTCTCGATCCGGCCGCGACGGCCGACTTCGAATTGCTGCAGCATGCCGAGCATCTGATCGCCTCGTCGATCGGGGCGGCCTCCTCGCGGCTGGTGATGTCGCTGCTGTTGCGCAAGCGCACCGTCTCCGCCAAGGCCGCGCTCAAGCTGCTCGACGATTCTCACGCCGCGCTGCATTTCAACCGCGAGATCCTGCAGACCGCGCTCAACCATGTGCGGCAGGGCATCGCGGTGTTCGACGCCGAGCTGCAGCTGATCTGTTCCAACCGGCAGTTCGGCGAAATCCTCGGGTTGCCGCTGCACCTCGTGCAGATCGGAATTCCGTTGCGGGAAATCCTCGAATTCATGGGATCGATCAGTTTCCCGGATTCCGGCTACGACGAGGCTCTCGTGGAGAAGCGCCTGGCCGCCTATACCACCGAAGGCGAATCCTACCTGGAACGGCTGCCGGACCGTCACATGGTGATCGAGGTGCGCTCCAACCGGATGCCCGGCGGCGGGCTGGTCATCACCTTTTCCGACGTCACCCCCTCCTTCGAAGCGGCCGAAGCGCTGGAACGCGCCAATGCGACCCTCGAAAAGCGCGTGCGCGACCGCACCGAGGAACTCACCCGGCTGAATTCGGAACTGGCGCTGGCGAAAAGCACCGCCGAGGACGCCAACATCTCGAAGACCCGCTTCCTGGCGGCGGCGAGCCACGACATCCTGCAGCCGCTCAATGCGGCGCGGCTCTACGTGACGAGCCTGGTGGAGCGCCAGAACGGCGGTGAGGATTCCCGGCTGGTGGAAAACATCGACGATTCGCTGGAGGCGATCGAGGAGATCCTGGGCGCGCTATTGGACATCTCGCGGCTCGACGCCGGCGCCATGACGCCATCGATCTCGAGCTTCAAGATCGGCGACATGATGCGTTCGCTCGAGATCGAATTTGCGCCGATTGCCAGGGCCAAGGCGCTGAAGCTGACCTTCATGCCGTGTTCGCTGCCGGTCGAATCCGATCGCCTGATGCTGCGCCGGCTGCTGCAGAACCTGATTTCCAACGCCATCAAATATACCCCGCGCGGGCGCGTGCTGGTCGGCTGCCGGCGTCACGGCCAGTCGCTTCAGATCGCCGTCTATGACACCGGCGTCGGCATTCCCTTCGTCAAGCGCGGCGAGATCTTCAAGGAGTTTCACCGGCTCGAACAGGGCGCGCGGATCGCGCGCGGCCTCGGGCTCGGACTGTCGATCGTCGAGCGCCTGGCGCGCGTGCTCAACCACGGCCTCGCGCTCGACTCCAATGCCGGCGGCGGTTCGTGCTTTTCGGTGACGGTGCCGATCGCCAGCGCCGTCAATCACACCGCGGCGGTCACCAGCGCGACGCCGCTATCGCGGACTCCGATGAGCGGCTCGCTGATCGTTTGCATCGAGAACGATCCCGCGATCCTGGACGGCATGAAGACGCTGCTGACGGCCTGGGACGCCGAGGTGATCGCGGTCGCCGACCCCGATGCCGCGATCGAGGCGATCGAAGCCGCCGGCAGGAGGGTCACCGGCCTTCTGGTCGATTATCATCTCGACCGCGGCAACGGCGTCGCCGCGATCCGGGAAATCCGCCGCCGGTTCGGCGACAACATTCCGGCGATCCTGATCACCGCCGATCGCAGTCCGCATGTGCAGGCTGCGGCGCGGGAGGAGAAAATTGCGGTGCTCAACAAGCCGGTCAAGCCGGCATCGCTACGCGCGCTGCTCGGTCAGTGGCGCACCCAGCAGATGGTGGCCGCGGAGTAGCGCTGGCCTGATCTACTGCGCCGACGGCGTGCCCTGCCGCCACTGGCCGCCGGAAATTTTTGCCGCTGCGATAACGGCCTGGGTGCGGCTCTCGACGCCCAGCTTTTGCAGGATCGCCGACACATGCGCCTTGATGGTCGCTTCCGACACCCCGAGCTCATAGGCAATCTGCTTGTTGAGCAAACCTTCCGACAGCATCATCAGCACCCTCACCTGCTGCGGGGTCAGCGTCACCAGCCGGTCGCGCAGGCGGGTCATGTCGGGGTCGGCGGTGGATGAGAGATCGGTGTCCGGCGGTATCCAGACGTCGCCGTCCATGACCTTCTTGATCGCGTCGCGCAGCGTCTCGATCCCGAACCGCTTGGGAATGAAACCGGAGGCGCCGAAATCCAGCGAGCGGCGGATCGTACCGGCATCGTCGCTGGCGGAGACGATCACCACGGGGATCGCCGGATATTGCGCGCGCAGGTAAATCAGGCCGGAGAAGCCCGAGATGCCCGGCATCGTCAGATCGAGCAGCACCAGGTCGACATCGGAATCCTGCTCGAGCAGCGCGGTCAGTTCATCGAAGGTGCCGGCTTCGTCGACCTTCGCCGAGGCTACGACGCTTGCGACCGCCTGTCGCAGGGCATCGCGAAACAGCGGATGATCATCGGCGATGACGAGGTGGGTGCTGGCAGGAGCAGTCATTGATTTCCGGCAAAGCGTTGCGGCAAACCCTTGACCGCTTTGTAGAAGGCCTGCCAAGCGAGTTTTTCAAAGTGATTGTCCACTGACAGGAAGCTTCTTGCAAGGCAACATTCCCGGCATGCGCCAAGGCAGTTAATCGGGCTGGGAACGGCTGGGGCATTGTGCAGCGCAAAAAACGGGGATTGGGCGCCGGGTGAGTCGGCCTCAATCCTTGAACAGGAGATCGCGGGTCAGATCATCGATGGCCGCGACCGCTTCAAGCGCGACGCGCAATCGATCACGGTCGCGGACTGATAACCGCTTCACCGCGACGGCGTTGGAGGGCGGTGTCCCGTGGGCGATATCCTCGACCTGTTGCGACGCGATAAGATCCAGAAACACGCCCTGGGCCTCGCCCAGCGCATCGAGGTCGGTCTCGCTGACGTGAACGAGCTCCTTGACGCGGCCCAGTCGCGCCGGCGTCGACCGGTCCATCACATGATGGCGGATCGCGATGGCGCGGGCCGCGGCGACGAGGCCGAACAGTCCAGCCATCTTGAGGTCGATGCGGCCACCCACGGTGCGGATACCGCCGAAGAATTTCAGGCTGGAAGGCGTGCGGATGTCCTCGACCAGGAGCTTGGCGAACGCGGTCTGGCCCTCGGCCGCATCGAACGCAGCCTGCCTCACGGTGACGGCGAGGCTGCCGTCGCCGTGGACGGCCCGCAGGTCGAAGAAAATATCGACCGACAGCAGATCGCCGGGACTGGAGCGCATGATCCAGTGGTCGATACGATTTCGCCACGTTGCGACCGAGCCGCGCCAAGCCGCGTTCTTCGCCATCACGCCACCCTTGCAATAGGGCACGCCGACCTCGTGCAGGATATCGGCGACATGGGCCCCGAGCGCCGCGAACCAGCGATCCTCGTCGCCGTCCGGCTCGCCTTGTTCGAAAATGATGGCATTGTCCTGGTCCATGGCCAGCAGGCTTTCGCCGCGTCCGGCGGATCCGAGCACGACCATGGCATAGCCGCACGGGGGCGCGCCTTCGCCACGCTCCCGCATGATCCGCTCGGCGATCACCGCGGCCTGCCCGGTGAGCGCGCCGAGTTCGCGGGAAATCACTTCCGCAATGTCGCGGCCGGACAGCCCCTCCGCCAGCAGCGATTGCGCAACCCGCGGCAGCTTGGCCCAGGCGATCGCCAGGGCGTGCGCGTCCGCCGCATCGTCGATCTCGTCGCCGAGCGATATGGCCTCGCCGGCGCGCAGCCGCAGCAGGTCTCGCGCGGACATCGCGCCGACCACGCGGCCGGCTTCGTCGACGACGCCGAGATGGCGGGTCTTGAGACGGCTCATATGGCCGATTGCGCGATAGACGAAAGCATCCGCTGATACCGCTGCGAGCGGCCGGCTCATGATCTGCCCGACCGGCAAGTCGAGCGCGGCGGCGCCGTGCCGGGCGACCGCGCGCAGCAGATCGCGTTCCGTGACAATGCCTGCCTCCGCCGCCTTGACGCCGCCGGAACCGGCATGCGGCCGCACGAAAACCGACGATATTTTCGCTCTCGCCAGCCGCGCGAGGGCGTCGTGAACCGAAATGCCGGCTTCCACGAAGACCGGAGGCGTCCGCATGATGTCGCGATTGCGATGCCGATAGGCGTAGCTGTCGAAGCGTTCCAGAGTTCGTTCCGCATCGGCACGCGCCGGAGCCTCGACGGCATCGATCCAGCCGATCCGCATCTGGTCGTCGAGTACGGACGTCAGCGCGAGGCAGGCCCGTTCGGCTTCGGCGATGGTCCGGATACCGTGGTTGCGCAGCTTCGGCACCAGCGCCAGAAACACCCGCGCGGTCGTCTTCGCGTCGCCGAGGGCGGAATGCCGCTCGGCAGCCTCGACACCCAGCCAGGCGGCGAGCGTCTCCAGCGTATAGCCGGCCAGTTCCGGCGCGGCGATCTGCGCCAAGAGCCGTGTGTCGAGCGTGCGTGGACGCGTCCAGGCCAGGCCGGCGAGATCGCATTCGCGCTTCAGCACGGCAAGGTCGAACCCGACCGTATGCCCGATCACCACGGCCTTGCCGAGAAACGCCTTGAAATCCGGCCAGACGTCCGCAAACAGCGGCGATTCCGCGACCATGGCGTCGTCGATGCCATGAACGCGGGTCGTCTCGGCGGGTATCAATTCGCCGGCTGGCCGCAGCAATCGGCGAAACGAGTTGTCGCCGGCAAGCTTGCCGCCGGTCAGTCGCACGCCGGCAAGCTCGATTACCCGCGCCTTGCGCGGATCGAGCCCGGTGGTCTCGCTATCGATGACAACAGCGTCGAGCGACAAAAGCGGGGCGCCACCACTCGTCCTGTCCATCGCCCCTCCCATCGCCTCATGCGCGATTATGCCGCAGCACCCGCGGTCAAAGCCCGTTCCAGAACGGCCCTGTCCATGCGCGCAACAAATTCGTCATGAATGTTGCAGAGGCTGACCCGAAGATAGTTGCGCGTGGTCTGAAAATCCCGTCCGCGCAGCTTTTCGTGGATCGGCATCATGGCGAAATAGGCTTCCGCCAGCGGATCGGGAATGTCCATCACGCGCTTGGGCGCGTGCCCGCCGGCCAGATCGAGCCGATGCGCCAGATCGTTGCGCGCTGCATGCCAGGCTTCTTCTCCGATCGATGGAGGAACCGGATAGCGGTCGAAAACCGAGAGAACGACGACGATCAGCCGGTCGAGTATTTCCCGGCGCTGCATCCCGTCGGCTTGGGAAGTCAGCACCCCATTGACCATTTCGCCTACCATCGAAAGGCCCAGCGGGAAGGCCTGCCAGCGCGCATGCTCGACGGATTGGGCAAATCCCTCCTCGGCAAACAGTACCTTGGCGTAGTGACCCGCACGCGCGCGCGAATATTCATAGATTCCCTTTTGCACGATGAAGGCCGATTGCGCGTCGATGAAGTCCGCCAGCGCCTCCCGGCCGCGAATCGGCGGACGGGGGCGAAACAACTTTTCGAACAGCTTCATCGCGGTCTTATCCTCGAAATGGACGCAGGCCAGTTCGCCAGCTTATCGGCCGTCTGCCAAGCTCAATGTTCTCAAAGCGGCATCGCTGTTAGCAACTGCAGCAATCTACACCCCACCAAAAGTATAATTAGGACCGGCCAACTGTAGTGTTAGCCTTGATTGTTTCCAAACCGGCAAAGACCGGTTGGAACAGCGGCAAGGGGGGACGCCGCACTGAAGGGATTTGCATTCCCCTCGATCATTCAATGCCGGCGTATTTGACCGGCGCTTTGAGGGAGGATTTGCAACCCATGGCCGACTCGACAAGCATGAAAGAGAAGGAAGAAGCCCACTGGCGCAAGACGTCGCGCCTGATGTTTGCGCATCTCGGTGTCTGGTTCTTCTTCGGCTTCATCATCCACATGTTCGTGAATCCCCTCAACAAGATCACGATTCCGATTCTCAACTTCCCGCTCGGCTTCTACATGGCCGCGCAAGGCTCGCTCATCGTGTTCGTGGTCATGCTGTTCATGTTCGCAAAACAGCAGGACAAGATTGACCGCGAATTCGGCTTTGCCGAGGAAGATTGAGGGAGGAAGAAACCATGGCTACACAAAGCTCTGCCAGCAGCTCGGACTTCATCAAGAATCTGGGCAAGATGTACGGTACCTATACCGGCGGCTTCATCGGGTTCATCCTCCTGCTTGCCGTCATGGAGCAGATGGGTGTTCCGAACAAGATCCTCGGCTACCTCTTCGTGTTCTTCACGCTCGCGGTCTATGCCATCATCGGCGTAATGACGCGAACCGCTGAAGTCTCGGAGTATTACGTCGCCGGACGGCGCGTCCCGGCTTTCTACAACGGCATGGCGACGGGCGCCGACTGGATGTCGGCGGCGTCCTTTGTCGGCATGGCCGGCACCCTGTTCCTGCTCGGCTACGACGGCATCGCCTGGGTGCTCGGATGGACCGGCGGCTTCGTTCTGGTGTCGATCCTGATCGGGCCGTACCTGCGCAAGTTCGGCGCCTACACCGTGCCTGACTTCCTGTCGTTCCGCTACGGCGGAAACTTCGCGCGCGCGCTCGGCGTCATCGTGCTGGTCGCCTGTTCCTTCACCTATGTGACGGCGCAGATCTACGGCACCGGCATTATCGCCTCGCGATTCCTCGGGATGCAGTTCGAGGTCGCGGTGTTTGCGGGCCTGGTCGGCATTCTGCTCTGCGCGATGCTGGGCGGCATGCGGGCGGTGACCTGGACGCAGATCGCGCAGTACGTCGTGCTGATCATCGCCTATCTGACCCCGATCGTTATCCTTTCCACCAAGAAGTACGGATTTCCGATTCCGGAACTCACTTATGGACAGGCGATTGCCGATATCACGGCACGGGAACAGCAGATGCTGGCGACCGGGCTTGCGACCGTGGCAGGCCTCAAGCCGCACATCTCGCCGTTCATCAACTACAGCCCGCTGAACTTCTTTGCGATCATCATGTGCATGATGGTCGGCACCGCTTCGTTGCCGCATATCCTGATGCGTTACTTCACGACACCGTCGGTGCGTGAGGCTCGTCAGTCGGTGGCGTGGTCGCTGTTGTTCATCTTCCTCTTGTACTTCTCGGCGCCGGCCTACGCGGCGTTCTCGAAGCTGGAGGTCTACACCAACATCATCGGGGCCAATGTCAGCGCGCTCAAACCGTGGATCTTCAATTGGGGCGAACTCGGCCTGATCCAGATCTGCGGCAAGAACGCCGGCAGCATCGATGCCATCGTCGCGGCCTGCAAGGCGATCGCCGGTCATCCCGGTGTCGTCAGGCTGCAGGACTTCGTGATCAACACCGACGTGATCGTGCTCTCCACCCCGGAGATCGCGGGACTTCCATATGTGATCTCGGGTCTGGTCGCCGCCGGCGGTCTCGCCGCCGCGCTGTCCACCGCTGACGGGCTGCTGCTCGCCATCGCCAACGCGCTGTCGCACGACGTCTACTACAAGATGATCGACCCCAACGCCCCGACCATGCGCCGGCTCACCGTGGCGCGCGGTCTTCTGGTCGTCGTTGCCGTGATCGCAGCCGCGACTGCCGCAACCAAACCCGGCGATATCCTGGCCATGGTCGGCTGGGCGTTTTCGCTGGCGATGGCCGGCAACTTCCCGGCGCTCGTGATGGGCGTCTGGTGGAAGCGCACGACGGCGACAGGCGCGGTCTGCGGCATCATTGCCGGCTTCGGACTCTGCCTGTTCTACCTCGTGACATCCCGCTACTTCCCGGGCGCCGGTGTGAAGTATTTCGGCATGACCTCGCTGCTCAACCCGCTGACGGGAGCGCCGCTGGCCGATGTCGCCAAGGCCATGACGTTGCCCAACGCCATGGAGAGCTTCCCGACACTGGCGCATCCGCTGGCCAACAAGGTCGGCTGGTTCGACCTCAACAATATCGCTTGCGGATTGTTGGGAACTCCGTTGGGCTTTGCTGTCATCTACATCGTCAGCAAGCTGGGCAAGGAGCCTTCGAAGGAGATGCAGGCCTACGTCGACGATATCCGCAAGCCGCGGGGCAGGACGGTGCTCGAAGAAAAGACCACTTAAGAGCACTGCGACACATCTCGGCAAACGGGGCCTTTCGGGGCCCCGTTTTCTTTTCCACGACCTCGCGTCCGCCCTTGCCGGGCAAGTCGCCGCTTGCCATTGTTGGGCGCGATCGTGATCTCGTCACGCGTCCCGGTTCGCCGATTGCCGAAGCCCGACAGGAGAATCGAACTTTGGACTTTGCAACGTCGCTGGCTCCCTATTGGTACTTCCACCTGCCGAATTTCATTCTGGCGGCGTTGATGTACACGATGCTCGGGCGCGTCCTGCTCGGCCTGATGGTCGACGCTGACTCGCCGAATTACATCTGGCGTTTCTTTTGCCGGGTCACCGATCCCGTCATCGCGCTGATCGCGATTGCAACGCCGAAGGCGGCTCCTCCGGTGGTGGTTTGGCTGTTCGGATTCGTCTGGCTGTTCTGGCTGCGCGTCGCGCTCCACTACACGTTGCTGTTGTTGAACCTCGCCCCCCGGCTCGGCGGAGCGGCATCATGAATCGCAATTTCTATTTCATCGGGATTGCGTTCTTCGGAATGATCAATGGCATATTCAACCAGCTCTGGCTGATCTTCGCGCTGTTGTACGTCCAGATACTCGCCGGACCGCTGCTGTTTGGAAGCCTGTCGCTGACGCTGATGCTCGCCTCGTTGATGGTCTCGACCGCCACTGTGATTCTGGGCGGAATTCCGGCGGCCATCTACGAGCGGGTCACCGGTGCTTCGGAATCAAACAACGTATCGCTCTGGATCTGGCTTGCCGGAACCGCGATTCTGACGTTGCCCGCCGCCGGCAATTTTCTCAAGATCGGCCTCTAGCCGGACAGCCCGAGGTTGAGGGCGCGGGGCCTTGGCGCTACGCTGGGCCTCCCGAACGACGGAGCTGGCGGCTCATGGAAGAGATGCGCCGTATTGCCTATGAAACGGTGCTGCGCGCGTGCGGATTTGCGTCGCTGGCGATCTTCTGCGTCATGATCGGCCTGTCCTTCCTTCCGCGCTCCGCCTTTCAGGCCGGAGGCTTCCTGAGCATGGCGATGACGCTGGTTCTGGTGCTGAAGGCCCATGAAGCCCGGACCAAGGATCACCGCCGCACCGAGATGTGGCTCTATCTTCCCAAGGAAAACCGTCCGCCCCAGGCATTCGCGCAGAAGATGATCTCAACGGTCATGCGCGAGACCTATTTGCTGTTCGCGCGCTGGACCGCCCTCATCTCGATTGTGATGTGGTCCATTGCGCTTTTCTTCTCCGCCATTGGACTTTAGTTCGAGACTGCGCCGGCAGCCGGCGGGATTCCCGCATGCAGCAAGGCCCCAACTTTCGTTTAATGGATTTGATCAATGCGGCGGTGGGTAGAGGCTCTTTCAAAGGCCCCGGCTTCGAACGCGAAGGTCGTTTTTTCCCGATAAAATCGGCACTACTCACCGATTGAGCAAGTGAGACCATGCGAGCGTGCAGTCGCGCCGGACAAGGCGATCGCACGCGCAACGAAGCGATGCCAGCCGAAAGTACTATTGGGGCATGCTCCCCCAACATGTAGGAGGCTCTTAACTACGCGTCGATCTGACGCAACGCACATGTGCGTGATTCAATAAAAACAGGGAGCGATCTGAAATGTCCACAATGGCTGTGACTTCCGCGAAGTCCGCGGGAATGACGAAGGACGAACGTTTCGTCATCCTTGCGTCATCGCTTGGTACCGTTTTCGAATGGTACGATTTCTATCTCTACGGATCGCTCGCCGGTATCATCGGCGCGCAGTTCTTCTCGGCCTATCCGCCGGCAACCCGCGACATCTTCGCGCTGCTCGCCTTCGCCGCCGGCTTCCTGGTGCGCCCGTTCGGCGCCATCGTGTTCGGCCGCGTCGGCGACATCGTCGGACGCAAATACACCTTCCTCGTCACCATCCTGATCATGGGTCTGTCGACCTTCATCGTCGGCCTGCTGCCCAACGCGGCAACGATCGGCTTTGCGGCGCCGGTCATCCTGATCGCGCTGCGCCTGGCGCAGGGCCTCGCGCTCGGCGGCGAGTACGGCGGAGCCGCCACCTACGTGGCCGAGCATTCGCCGCACGGCAAGCGCGGCTACTACACCTCGTTCATTCAGACCACGGCCACGCTCGGCCTGTTCCTGTCGCTGCTGGTGATCCTGTTTACCCGCACGACAATCGGCGAAGCCGAATTCGCCGCCTGGGGCTGGCGTATTCCGTTCCTGGTGTCGATCCTCCTGCTCGGGGTCTCGGTCTGGATCCGGTTGCGCCTCAACGAATCGCCGATCTTCCAGAAGATGAAGGACGAAGGTAAGGGCTCCAAGGCCCCGCTGACGGAAGCCTTCGCCAACTGGAGCAACGCCAAGATCGTTATCCTGGCGCTGATCGGCGGCACCATGGGTCAGGGCGTGGTCTGGTACACCGGCCAGTTCTACGCGCTGTTCTTCCTGCAATCGATCCTGAAGGTCGACGGCTACACCGCCAACCTGTTGATCGCGTGGTCGCTGGTGTTCGGCACCGGGTTCTTCATCGTGTTCGGCTGGCTGTCGGACAAGATCGGCCGCAAGCCGATCATCCTTGCCGGCTGCCTGATCGCGGCGCTGACCTTCTTCCCGATCTTCCGGATGATCTCTTCCAACGCCAACCCGGCGCTGGAAAAGGCGATCGAGGCGACCAAGGTGGAAGTCGTCGCCGACAAGGCAGGCTGCGGCGATCTGTTCAACCCGGTCGGCACCCGCGTGTTCACCGCTCCTTGCGACACCGCCCGCGCCTTCCTGGCCCAGTCGTCGGTCAAGTATTCGACCACCTATGGCCCCGCAGGCTCGGGTGTGAAGATCACGGTCAATGGCAAGGAAGTGCCCTACACCGACGCAAAGACCAGCAATCCGCAGGTACTGGCGGCGGTGCAGGCCGCGGGCTATCCGAAGGCGGGGGCGACGGGCGTCGTGAAGATGTCGAACCCGTTCGACATCTTCCGTCCGCAGGTTGCGGCGATTATCGGACTGCTGTTCATCCTGGTGGTCTACGTCACCATGGTGTACGGGCCGATCGCGGCGTTGCTGGTCGAACTGTTCCCGACCAAGATCCGCTACACCTCGATGTCGCTGCCCTATCACATCGGCAACGGCTGGTTCGGCGGACTCTTGCCCGCGACCTCGTTCGCGATCGTGGCCTCGACCGGCGATATCTATGCGGGCCTGTGGTATCCGATCATCTTCGCATCGATCACCGCGGTCGTCGGCTTCTTCCTGATGCCGGAAACCAAGGACGTCGATATCACCAGGTAGCCTGAACTCGTCCGGCGGCAGCAGCCGCAGGACGCACGCAACAAGCCGGCCGCGGATCGCTCCGCGGCCGGTTTTGTTTTGGAGCATGGATCTAGATAGCGCCCACAAACTGCAGCACGACCTCGCGGCGGTGCGGATCGCTGCGATGCTCGATCAGGTAGATCGCCTGCCAGGTTCCCAGCGCCAGCCGGCCCTTGAGGACTGGAACATGCAGCGAGGTCGCCGTCAGCATGGTCTTGATATGCGCCGGCATGTCGTCGGGGCCTTCGGTGTCGTGGGTCCATCCGGCGTGCTCGGGCGCGAGCCGGTCAAGCACCGTCGTCAAATCATCCAGCACCGACGGATCGGCATTTTCCTGGATCGTCAGCGACGCCGAGGTATGGCGGATGAACAGCATCACCGCGCCTTCTTTCGCATCGACCTCGCTGACGAATTTTTTCACCTCGGCGGTGAGATCGACGAAGCCGGGTCCCGAGGTTTGAACCGTCAGCAGCGATGAGACGATGGTGGTGGCGCTGACGGTGGATGGCGCGGAACGGGACAGCGATTTGGGTTGGGACATACGGCCTCAAATCCGGGAAAAGTCCTCATCCTGGGGAGGCGCAAAGCGCCGTCTCGAAGGATGAGTTCGGGGTACCAGTAACCGTAGAGGCTCATAGTTCGAGACGCGCCAACGGGTCCGCGCGAAGCGCGGCCCGATGATAAACTCCGCCGCGCTCCTCACCATGAGGCTTTATTCAAATCTTGCCGCTGACGTCTTTCTGCACCCGGTTGGCCATCTCGATCAGCCGCTTCCACGCCCGCTCGAGAAATGAAAACACGCGATCCATGTCGCGGTCGCTCGGCAGCGGAATCTCGATCTTGCGCTCGCCCTCGGCCACCTTCGGCTCGGGCTTCTTCAGCGAATCCGACTTGGGCAAGGTTTCCCTGGGCAACGTTTCCTTGGGCAAGGCTTCCTCGATCTTGCCGCTGACGGCAGGCTCGCGCGCCGCCAGCTCCGCCTTCAGCCTTTCATTGTCGGCCTGCAGTCGGCCGATTTCGGCGTCGAGCGCCGTGCGTTCGTCAGGCACGGCGTAGCAGGCCCAGCCCGCACCGCCATTGGTGCAGGTCGAAACGGCGCCGGTCCGGGTATCGAGCCTGAGCACGCCGTCGGCGACCGGCGACAGCGCATAGCGGCCGTTCTCGGTGTCCGGCATCGATTGCGTGAACCCGGCGCCAGTGCCGCCGATGGAAACAACCAGCGCCGCGGCCATAATTGCTGTGGAGAATTTCGAGGGCGATGTCGCTGTGCTCATGGGTCGCTCCGCCTCAAACCGATAGGCCGTCCCGGTCCCTGCGCTTCAAGCCTACACCTGCGACCTATAGGGCGCGCGGCCTGATTTCAACGCGTCGGCGAGCAATTCGATCCGGTCCTGTCCCCAGAACACCTCGCCGTCGAGCACATAGACCGGCGATCCGAACACATCAGCGGCCAGCGCATCCTGGCGGTTCCGCTCATAGGCCGCGCTGATCTCGTCGGATCCGGAACGCTCGACCAGTTGCTTGCCGGGAAGCCCCGATTCGTCCGCCAGCCTGACCAGGGTCGCAGGGTCGGTCAGATTGAGCTGGTCTTCCCACACCGCCGCGAAAGCCCGCCGCATGAACGGCTCGGGGTCGAGGCCGGCCTCGATCGCCGCGATCACCACGCCGTCGGCCAGCCGCGCATTGAATGGCCAGTTGGCCGGCTGCAGATGGAAATTCAACCCGCGCTTGTCGCGCCAGCGCTGCAACTCCACCATCCGGTAGCGCTGCCGCACCGGATGACGCTTCATCAGTGGCAGTCCGCCGGTCTCCGAGAACAGGTCGACCAGCACCACCGGCTTGTAATTTATCTTGAGATTGTAGGCACTTGCGACCTCAAGGAACGCCTTGTGCCCAATATAGGCCCACGGCGACTGGAACGAGAAATAATAGTCGACCTGACGCGGCATGCGGGCTCCGGAAGGGATAGGGGATATCGGTTGCCCATCCCAACAGACCCGCCCTTGGCGTGCAAGTTGGGTCGTCGCACAAAGCGTGCTGCTGCACTGCGATGGCGGCATGGCGCCGCATTCCCGCGCCGTGGAATAAACTCAAATAAATCAACGCACTAACTGGTTACGACGCAATCTTGACTTGATCAGACGCGGTAAGTATGGTCCGCGCGGCTTTTGAGGGTGACGGGGCGTTATTTCCATCCACCACAGCATCGTTTGAGCTCCACAGCATGGCTGAAGGCACGAACGACAAGGGAAATGGAAGTCGCGAGAAATCGTCCGACGAAGCCGCGCTTTCCGCAAGGCTCGGAAGTCTGGATCAGCGGTTGTCCGAAATTCGGGACGGCCGCAAAATCGGGACTGGCCAGTCCGGAAACGAGCAGGACGCGGCTCAGGCCAAGGCATCTGCCATGGCCATGGGGCTTCGCCTCTCCTCCGAACTGGTTGCGGGCGTTCTTGTTGGAGCGGGTCTCGGCTGGGGTTTCGATCGCTTGCTGTCGACTTCGCCCTGGGGCCTCATCGTATTCTTGCTGCTCGGCTTCACCGCCGGCGTGATCAATGTGATGCGGACGGCGGGCGTGATGGCGAAGCAGTCTGACCGGCTCTGACGCGGGCATTCGAAGCGCAACTGAACGTTGGACACGATCCGCGAGAGATCGCGAAACCGATAGACCGAGAGACGAATGGCCGCCGATCCAATTCATCAGTTCCAGATCACCAAGCTCTTCACCATCGGTCACATTGGCGGGCAGGAAATCGCGTTCACCAATTCATCGGCCTACATGTTTCTTTCGGTGGCGGTGATCTCGGTGCTCATGCTGGGCGCCGGCCGGCAGCTGGTCCCGGGCCGTTTCCAGTCGATGGCCGAAATCAGCTACGAATTCGTGGCAAACACCATCCGAAGCACCGCCGGCTCGGAAGGCATGAAATTCTTCCCGCTGGTATTCTCGCTGTTCATGTTCATCGCGGTCTCGAACCTGATCGGGATCATTCCCTACACCTTCACGGTTTCAAGCCACCTCATCGTCACCGTCGCGCTGGCACTGCTGGTGTTCTTCATCGTGCTGTTTTACGGCCTCTACAAGAATGGCCTGAAATTCTTCAAGCTGTTCGTGCCGTCGGGTGTTCCGATCTACATCCTGCCGCTGGTCGTGTTCATCGAGGTGATATCGTTCTTCCTGAAGCCGGTTTCGCATTCGGTTCGGCTTTTCGCCAACATGCTGGCAGGTCACATCGCGCTGAAAGTGTTCGCGAGCTTCGTCGGCATGCTCGGCGCCCTGGGAGTTCTCGGATGGGCCGGCGCCATATTGCCGCTCGGGCTGACCATCGCGCTGACCGCGCTCGAGCTGCTGGTCGCGTTCCTGCAGGCCTACGTCTTCACCATCCTCACCTGCATCTATCTCAACGATGCTATCCATCCGGGCCACTGATCCGGCCTCACTACCAAACCTCAAGAAGGAGTTCGTTTCATGGATCCGATTGCCGCGAAGTACATTGGCGCTGGTATTGCCTGCATTGGCATGGGTGGCGCAGGCGCAGGCGTGGGCATCATCTTCGGCAACTATCTCGCCGCTGCGGTGCGCAACCCCTCCGCCGCTCAGGGCCAGTTCGGCAACCTGATTTTCGGCTTCGCCGTGACCGAAGCGCTCGGCATCTTCTCGCTGCTGATCGCGCTGTTGCTGCTGTTCGCACTCTGATCCATCACCGATCTGGCCGGTGAGGTCCGTGACCCGGACCTCGATCGGCCGAACAGGAGAAGCCCGTGGCTGAGAGTCATGGCAACGCCAAGGGCGCGACGGCCCATACCGCGGCAGATGGCGGCCACAAGGCCCCGTTTCCGCCGTTCCAGAAGGACACCTTTGCTTCGCAACTGGTTTCGCTGCTGGTCGCGTTCGTCGCGCTTTACCTGATCGTCTCGCGTATCGCCCTGCCGCGCGTCGGCAAGACGATCGACGACCGTCAGAACGCGATCGAGGGCGATCTGGCGGCGGCCCAGAAGTTGAAGGACGAGTCCGACAACGCCCTGAAGGCCTATGAAAGCGAGCTGGCCGCGGCCCGTTCGCGCGCACAGGCGATCAGCGCCGAGACCCGCGAGAAGCTGAACGCGGCATCGGAAGCCGAGCGCAAGTCGCTGGAAGACAAGCTCTCGGTCAAGCTCGCCGAGGCCGAAAAGACCATCGCCTCGACGCGCGCGGCCGCGATGGGCAACGTCCGCGGCATTGCCGCCGACGCTGCCGCCGCGATCGTGCAGCGGCTCACCGGCGTGCTGCCCGACGGCAAGACCGTCGGCTCGGCCGTAGACGCGTCGTTGAAGGGATAATGTCCATGTTCGCCGAACCGGAAACCTGGGTCGCCATTGCCTTCATCATCCTGATGGCGTTGTTCGCCTATTTGGGCATTCACCGCACGGTGCTGAAGTCGCTCGATCATCGCGGCGAGCGCATCAAGGCCGAACTCGACGACGCCCGCCGGCTCAAGGACGAGGCCGCCAAACTGCTGGCGGAATACAAGGCCCGCCACGCCAAGGCGGAAGGCGAGGCGCAGGAGATCATCGCTTCCGCCAAGGCCGAGGCCGAGCGCATCGCTGCCGAGGCCAAGACCAAGATGGAAGATTTCGTCGCCCGACGCACCAAGACCGCCGAGAGCAAGATCGCGCTCGCCGAAGCCCAGGCGCTCGCTGATGTGCGTGCCGCGGCGGCCAACGCGGCGGTGACCGCGGCTTCCACCATCCTGTCGCAGTCGGTCAAGGGCCAGGTCGCCGACGATCTCCTGGCCAAGGGCATCGCCGAAGTCAAAGCCAAGCTGAACTGACGGGTTTCAATCGCAGCAAAAAGCCGGCGCGAGATGATCGCGCCGGCTTTTTTGTTTCGTCATTGTCTTCCTGTCATCGCCCGCCACCCGGGCCTACTTCTTCTTCGCCCGCGGCTTCGGCTCGGGCTTCAGCGCCTGCGGATCGAAGCCGATATAGAAGACGTAGGTGTCGCCGACTGCGCCCGATGGCGCCGGATAGACCATATCCTCGGCCACCAGAGTGAACGGCACGCTGCCGTCCTCGGACATCGACACCGAGGTCCGGTAGGCCTTGGTGGCGATCGTCCTTTCCTGCACGCCGGACTGCACCACCGCCACACGCAGCGGGATTTCGACGCTGGCAGGCGCCCCGGCCGGACCGGCGATGACGCGGCCCTGAATGCCGATCCGTGCCGTGATCTCGCCGCTGTTATAACTGCAATCGCGCGCGGTACGGGTGATGGTCGCCTGGAAGCGCAGGTCGTTGCCGACCGGCTGCTTGCCCGGCATGCCTACCTGATAGGTGGAAGCGCCGGCGCGAATGCTGACCGGGGGACAGAAGAGATCGCTCGGGACTTCATCCGCTTTCGGCGGGGCTCCCTCGGCGGGGGCCTCCTCCGACTTGCCGCCGAACAGGCTCTTGAAGCGATCGGTCAGCGACTGCGACGATGCCGGCGAGGCGAGCATGTTGCTGCCCATCGAGAATGATATCGCAGCCACGATCGCGATCCGGCGAGACCTTCCTGGCCGCGCGGCCGTCATGATCACAGGTTTATCCTCCATGCGACGTCCCCTGGCATATTCCGTGTTCTGACCTTCGTCCCCGAGCCTCGGTCCTGACCGGATCAGAACCGCGGCTCTGGTTTCTGTTTCTGACGCGTCTTCCTGACGCGAACCGGCAGCCACTTCGCTCGTAAACGCCCCGCCTTATAGCAGGGCAATGGCGGCGAACCAAAGGCGCCCAAGAGGCGCCTGAACCGGGGGGTCAGCCGCGAAAATCCTCATGCAGCAGGCCGAACAGAAGGTGGTCCTGCCAGACACCGTTGATGCAGAGATAGCGCCGCGCCAGGCCTTCGCGGGTGAAGCCGCATTTCTCCAGCACCCGGATCGACGGCGCATTGGAGGGGATGCAGGCGGCCTCGATGCGGTGCAGATTGAGTTCTCCGAACAGCGACGGCAGCAGCACCCGCAGCGCCGCCGTCATGTAGCCGCGACGGGCATGGGGTTCTCCGACCCAGTAGCCGATGGTGCCAGCCTGCACGATGCCGCGCCGCACATTCGCCAGCGTCACGCCGCCGATCATGGCGCCGTCGGACTCCCGGAACACGATAAAGGGATAGGAACGGTCGGCCGCAATGTCTTCGGCATAGCGGCGCAACCTTCGCCGGAAGCCGGAGCGGGTCAGATCGTCGGACGGCCAGATCGGCTCCCACGGCGTCAGGTAGGCCCGGCTCGATTCGCGCAGTTGCGCCCATTGCGGGAAATCGGACATTTGCGGCGCCCGGAGCAACAGGCCATGGCCGCGCGGGGCAAGCGCGGGCGGTCCGCTGGATGGCAAACGAAACAGGGCCATGCCTCAAAACCCCCCCTGCCCGAACCCCGACGCCGCAAGCGTCAAAACAACGGGCTAATGCAGCAGCGCCTTGGCCTTCGACCGGGTCAATCCTTCCGCAAAACCCACCGCCGTGTCCAGACCCCTGCCGCTGCCGAGTGCGACCACCGCCGGCCGGCTGCGCGACAGCAGGGCGCGGGCGGCGTTTCGCGTCGATTCCATGCTGACCGCGTCGATCCGGGCCACCAGCTCCTCCACCGTCAGCGGGCGGCCATAGGCCAGAACGTGGCGAGCCAGCTGCTCGGCGCGAGAAGAGCAGCTTTCCAGCGCCATCAACAGCCCCGCCTTCATCTGCGCCTTGGCGCGCGCGATCTCGGCTTCGGTCAGCGTCTCGACGGCATCGTTGATCACGTCGACGATCACTTCCATCATCTCGGGCGCATCGCCCGGGTCGGTGCCGGTATAGAGCCCGAAGAAGCCGGTGTCGGCGTAGGGCGCATGGAAGGTGTAGATCGAATAGCACAGCCCGCGCTTTTCGCGCACTTCCTGGAACAGCCGCGACGACATCCCGCCGCCCAGCGTGTTGGTGAACACCTGCAGCGAGAACAGCGACAGATCGGTCTGCGGCACCCCCTCGAGCGCCAGCGTCAGATGCGCCTGCTCGAGGTCACGATGCACCACGCGGGAGCCACCCTTGCCGAACATCGCGGCTTGCGGCTTGGGCGCAGCCGGGCCTTCGAAGCTGGCGAAGCGCTGCGTCACTTCCTCCACCACCCGCCTGTGATCGACCGCGCCGGCGGCCGCCACCACCATGTCCGGCGCGCGATAATGCGTCGACAGGTAGCCGCGCAGCGTATCGCGATTGAAACCCTTCAGGGTCTTGGCCGTTCCCAGTAGCGAGCGGCCCATCGGCTGATCCGGGAAACACAGCTCGTTGAGGTGTTCGAACACCACGTCGTCGGGCGTATCCTGCGCGGCGCCAATCTCCTGCACGATGACGCTCTTCTCGCGCTCGAGTTCATCCGGCACGAAAGACGGATTGGCGAGAATGTCGGAGAGCACGTCCAGCGCCAGCGGCACGTCGGCTTTCATCACCCGGGCGTAATAGGCCGTGGTCTCGGTCGAGGTGCCGGCGTTGAGATCGCCGCCGACCGCCTCGATTTCCTCGACGATTTCCCGCGAGCTGCGCCGGGTGGTGCCCTTGAAAGCCATGTGTTCCAGCAGATGCGAAATGCCGTGCTCGTTCGGCTTTTCGTCGCGCCCGCCGACCCCGGCCCATACCCCGAGCGCGGCGGTTTCCAGATGCGGCATGGTGTCGGTAATCACCGTGAGGCCGGAGGGAAGCTTGGTGACGTCGACGCTCATCCGGCAACTCCTTGCTTCGCGGCACGGCTGACCGACAGCACGAACCGCTCGACCTCGACCTGATCGTTCTTCATGACCGTGATGTGCTCGGGCCTGGTCATCAAACCCTCGAGCCAGGCCGGCAGTTCCGGCCGGACGCCGCAGGCCGCTTCCACCGCGTCGGGGAACTTCGCCGCGTGCGCGGTCGACAGCACGATGTTGGGAATCTTCGAATCCGGGGTGTCGCGATCAGCCACCGCCAGCGCCACCGCGGTATGCGGATCGACGAGATCGCCGGCCTCGCGCCAGGCGGCGCGGATCGCGGCCGCGGTTTCGGTTTCGTCGGCGCGGCCGGCGTCGAATTCCTCGCGGATCGCCGCCAGGGTCGCATCGGGCAGTACGAAACGTCCGGACTGCTTCAGCGACGCCATCAGCCGGCGCACGCTGGCTGCGTCGCGGCCGCTTGCCTCGAACAGCAAACGCTCGAAATTCGAGGAGACCTGGATGTCCATCGACGGCGAGGCCGACGCATGGACCTCGCGCACTTCATAGATGCCAGTCTTGAGCGTACGCGGCAGGATATCGTTGATGTTGGCGGCGATGCGCAGCCAGCGGACGGGCAAGCCCATCCGCTTGGCGACGTAGCCGGCGAAGATGTCGCCGAAATTCCCGGTCGGCACCGTGAAATCCACCGTCCGCGCCGGCGACCCGAGCGCGACCGCCGAGGTGAAATAATAGACCACCTGCGCGACGATCCGCGCCCAGTTGATGGAGTTGACACCCGACAGCGCGACCGAATCGCGAAAGCTGTGATGATTGAACAGCCCCTTCACGATCGCCTGGCAATCGTCGAAGGTGCCTTCGATCGCCAGCGCATGGACGTTGGACGCAGCCGTCGTCGTCATCATCCGCCGCTGCACGTCGGAGATGCGGCCGTGCGGAAACAGCACGACCAGATCGACATTTTCGAGGCCGGCGAAGGCGTCGACCGCGGCGCCGCCGGTATCGCCGGAGGTCGCGACCACGATGGTGGTACGCTGGGCGCGCTTGGCCAGCACATGATCCATCAGCCGCGATATCAGCTGCATCGCCACGTCCTTGAACGCGAGCGTCGGCCCGTGAAACAACTCCAGCAGGAATTGATTGGGACCGATCTGGTCGAGCGGCACCACCGCGGGATGGCGGAACGTGGCGTAGGCCTCGTTCGCCATCCGCCCGAGATCGGCATCGGAAATTTCGCCGCCGACAAAGGGGCGGATCACCTCGACCGCGACTTCCCAATAGGGCCGGCCGAACAAGGCGGCGATGGTTTCCGGCGAAAGCTGCGGCCATGTTTCGGGCACGTAGAGGCCGCCGTCGCGGGCGAGCCCGGTCAGCATCACATCGCAGAAACCTAGCGTGGGGGCTTCCCCTCGCGTCGAAATGTACCGCGTCAAACCACCCTCCAAAAGCCCGACCCTGCGCCAAGCCTTTGATTTTAATTGATAATTTATATCGCCTGCGGCGAAATCGAGCGGCACCATAAAGCGTTTTCAGCTCAAGTGGAAACCGCTTCTTTCCGTCGCGGACCGCTCTAGGTCCGCCGTTGCGCGCGCAGCCACGCGGCGAATGCGAACGCCACCGCGCCCGCCAGTCCGAACCAGGTGATGGCATACTGCAGGTGGTCGTCCTTGAGATGGACCGTGAGCGGGCCGGGTTTCGGGATGCCGCTCTCCGGCACCGGCGCTTCCAGGTCGATGTAGAAGGGTGCGATCGGCCTGCCGCCCTCAGTCCAGCCGAGCGAATGCGCCATGGCCAGATGATCCCGGGTGAACCACAGCCGCTTGGCGGGATTCTCCGGCGGCGTCAGCGCGCCCGCGGTTTCCGGAAAACGGAGGTAGCCGGTCAGCGTGACCGGCGCGCCCGTGACCAGCCGCGTCACCGCGCGATCCTGCTGGGCGCGGTCCTGCATCGTGTTCTGCACGAAGCCGGTATTGATCGCGACGGTCTCGCCGGTCTGCAGGCTCGCGGGCAGGAAAGCCCAGGTGCCGGGTCCGGTGACGTCGTCGCGCACCGCCGAGCCGGAACTGTAGACCATCGCATCCGGACGGGACTGATAGGTTGCCGGGAAACGGACGCGGCGGAATTCGTCGCGCTCCGGCGTCAGCGCGCTCCATTGCGAAGGCTGCGGCAGCGCCGCAGGTGCGGCAGCCAGACGTTCGGTCAGGGCCGCGATCAAGGCGTGCTTCTCGGCCCGGCGCTGCAGCTGCCACAGCCCGAGGCCGACCAGCAGCGCCACCACCGCGAGCGTGAAGATACCCAGGCCGGCGACATTGCGCCGGGGCGCCGTCATCCCGGTCATTTCGGCTCGCGGTCGATCAGCCGGCCCGGCGCCGCCTTGTGATGAAACTGCAGCGCGATCAGCAGCGATTTCATCGCGCGCAGCGGCAGCAGCGTGGTCGCGAGAATCAACGGCAGCCAAAGCACGGCGTGCAACCAGAACGGCGGCTGGTATTTCACTTCCACGATCAAGGCGCAGCCGACGACGATGGCGCCGGCAATCATGATGATGAAAATCGCCGGCCCGTCGCCGGCGTCGATGAAGGCATAGTTGAGCCCGCAGGCCTCGCAGTTCGGCCGCAGGTTGAGGAACCCGGCATACAGTTTGCCCTTGCCGCAGCGCGGACATTTGCAGGCAAGGCCGCGCATCGCGCTCTGCGCCAGCGTGGGCAAAGTCTCATCGGGCATGGGTCTGGTCTTTCGTCATTCGGATAGCAAAAGGGCGGCCCTGCGGCCGCCCTCCTTGTAGCATATCGGTGAGCGATCAGTGCGCGGCGTGGGCCATGGCTTCCGCGCCGCCGCCCCAGACATAGATGCAGATGAACAGGAACAACCACACCACGTCGACGAAATGCCAGTACCATGCGGCGAATTCGAAGCCGAGATGCTGCTTCGGCGTGAAATGCCCGGCATAGGCGCGGATCAGGCAGACGATCAGGAAGATGGTGCCGACCAGCACGTGGAAGCCGTGGAAGCCGGTCGCCATGAAGAAGGTCGCGCCGTAGATGTTGCCGGCGAACGAGAACGCGGCATGGCCATATTCATAAGCCTGCACGCAGGTGAAGGCCGCGCCGAGCAAGATCGTCAGGATCAGGCCGTATTTCAGGCCCTGGCGGTCGTTCTCCAAGAGCGCGTGATGCGCCCAAGTGACCGTGGTGCCGGAGGTCAGCAGGATCAGCGTATTCAACAGCGGCAGGTGCCAGGGATCGAAGGTCTCGATGCCCTTGGGCGGCCACACGCCGCCGAACAGCGCCTCGCGGGTGGCGTGAACGGGATCGCCGGGGAACAGCGCCGAGTTGAAGAAGGCCCAGAACCAGGCGACGAAGAACATCACTTCGGAAGCGATGAACAGGATCATGCCGTAGCGATGGCTGATCTGCACCACGCGGGTGTGATCGCCCTTGTACTGGGCTTCGCGGATCACATCCGCCCACCAGCTCACCATGGTGTAGAGCACGCCGATGGTGCCGACGCCGAAGACGATCGGGGCGGCCGCGAACATATGATGCATCCAGGTGACCGCGCCGACGGCCATGATGAAGGCCGATACCGAGCCGACGACCGGCCACGGGCTCGGATCGACGAGGTGGTAGTCGTGGTGCTTGACGTGCGCCGTAGCCATTGCGGTCTCTCCGTTAGCGGTGCCGTGCCATTCGGCACGTATTCGTCTCAAAAATCAAATCCCGGGATCCTCATTGCTGGGGGACCCCGGCGATCAGAGGTTGCCCTTGCGTTTGTCCAGTTCGCTCGCCGCCAGCGGCTTCGGCGTCGGTTCACGCACGGGGTAGAAGGTGTAGGACAGAGTGATGGTGCCCAGCCCGTCGTTCTCGCTGTCCGCGGCAAGCGCCGGATCGACGTAGAACACCACCGGCATCTCGCGCTTCTCGCCCGGAGCCATGGTCTGATCGGTAAAGCAGAAACAGTTGAGCTTCTGGAAATACGACCCGACCGTCAGCGGCGCCACATTATAGGCAGCCTGCCCGGTTGTTGTCCGCGCCGATTGATTGGTCACTTTATAGAACACCGTGACGACTTCGCCGATCCTGACCTCGATCTCGGTCTGCTCCGGCTCGAACTTCCACGGCAGCCCGGGCCCGACATTGGCGTCGAAGCGCACCGCGATCTTGCGCGTCAGCGGCGCGCCCGCCGGCGCCGAGGTCGCGACCTGGGTGGTGCCGTTGAAGCCGGTGGTGCGGCAGAACCAGTTGTAGAACGGCACCGCGGCGTAGGACGCACCGACCATCAGCACCACGACCAGACCGCAGACCGCAGCCACTGCCGCGTCGCGCCCAAGGCCGCGTAGCGCGGCCCGGCGCGGATTCGCCCTGTGGCTCGTGGTCTGCGCCTGCGGCATTGTCGGTTTGGTCTCCATGTCGATTACGCCGGCCGTACTAGAACGCCGGTCCCCTTGACCATGGTGACCGCGAAGAACAGCACGACGAGGACGCCGAGCGCCAGCGCGATGGCGATCGAACGTTGACGGCGGCTTTTCTGCTGCGCCTCGGTGAGGACGATTCCGTCCGGCTTTTGTTGGTCATCCATCGCCTCGCCATGCGCCCCCTACCAGATCGATGGCGCGACGGCATGGGCGACAACCTCGAGCAGCAAGGTCGCGAACAGCGCGAACAGATAAAAAATCGAGAACGCGAAAAGCTTTCGGGTGGCGCGCAGCGCCCGGCTTCCGGTGCGGTGCCGGTAGACATTGAGCGCGAGCGCCAGCATGCCGGCGCCGAGCACCAGCGAGGTCACGCCATAGACCGCGTCGAAATAACCGAGCGGCCACGGCGCGACCGCGACCGCGACCAGCACGATGGTGTAAAGCAGGATCTGCAGCCGGGTCGCGTCGGGCCCGGCGACCACGGGCAGCATCGGGATGCCGGCGCGGGCATAGTCGTCGCTGCGGAACAGCGCCAAGGCCCAGAAATGCGGCGGGGTCCAGAAGAAGATGATCAGGAACAGCAGCACCGGCTCCATCGACAGCGAGCCGGTCGCCGCCGCCCACGCCACGACGGGCGGCAGCGCGCCGGCGGCGCCGCCGATCACGATGTTCTGCGCGGTCCAGCGCTTCAGCGCCATGGTGTAGATCACGACGTAGAAGAAGATCGTGAACGCCAGCAACGCCCCGGCGAGCCAGTTGACCAGGATGCCGAGCGTCATCACCGAGAAGAACGCCAGCGTCATGCCGAACGCCGTCGCCTCAGCCGGCGTGACGCGCCCGCGCGGGATCGGCCGGTTGGCGGTGCGCGACATCTTGGCGTCGATGTCAGCCTCATAGGCCATGTTCAGCGCGCCGGAGGCGCCAGCGCCGACCGCGATGCAAAGGATCGAGGTGAAAGCCAGCACCGGATGCACATGGCCGGGCGCGATCATCAGGCCGACCAGCGCGGTGAAGATCACCAGCGACATCACCCGCGGCTTCAGCAGCGCGATGTAGTCGGCGACATCGGCCTCCGAAATCCGAGGCGATAGTTCGATGGCGTTGTGATCGACAACCGACAAGACTGGTCTCGCTTCCCTGACAGACGCGGCGCGATCGACGCGCCGCGCTTTCCCACATTACTGCACGCGCGGCAGCGTTTCGAACTGATGGAACGGCGGCGGCGACGGCAGCGTCCATTCCAGCGTGGTGGCGCCGACGCCCCACGGATTGGCCGCAGCCCTTTCCTTACGCTTGAACGCCAGGATCACGCCGTAGATGAAGATCAGCACACCGAAGCCGGAGATGAAGGAGCCGACCGAGGACACCAGATTCCAGCCGGCGAAGGCGTCGGGATAATCGACGTAGCGGCGCGGCATGCCGGAAAGACCGAGGAAGTGCTGCGGGAAGAACACTAGGTTGACGCCGACGAAAGTGACCCAGAAGTGCAGCTTGCCGATGGCCTCCGAATACATGTAGCCGAACATTTTCGGGAACCAGTAGTACCAGGCGGCGAAGATGCCGAAGGTCGCGCCCAGCGACATCGTGTAGTGGAAATGCGCCACCACATAATAGGTGTCCTGCAGCACGCGATCGACGCCGGCGTTCGACAGCACGACGCCGGTGACGCCGCCGACCGTAAACAGGAAGATGAAGCCGATCGCCCACAGCATCGGCGTCCTGAACTCGATCGAGCCGCCCCACATCGTGGCGATCCACGAGAATATCTTCACGCCGGTCGGCACCGCGATCACCATGGTGGCGGCGACGAAATAGGCCTGCGTCGCCGAGGACATGCCGACGGTGTACATGTGGTGCGCCCACACCACGAAGCCGATGCCGCCGATTGCGACCATGGCATAGGCCATGCCGAGATAGCCGAACACCGGCTTCTTCGAGAAGGTCGAGACGATCTGGCTGATCACGCCGAAGCCCGGCAGGATCAGGATGTAGACTTCGGGATGGCCGAAGAACCAGAACAGATGCTGGAACAGCACCGGGTCGCCGCCGCCTTCGGCTGAGAAGAAGGTGGTGCCGAAATTGCGGTCGGTGAGCAGCATGGTGATGGCGCCGGCGAGCACCGGCAGCGACAGCAGCAGCAGGAACACCGTCACCAGGATCGACCACACGAACAGCGGCATCTTGTGCAGGGTCATGCCCGGCGCGCGCATGTTGAAGATGGTGGTGATGAAATTGATCGCGCCGAGGATCGACGAAGCGCCGGCCAGATGCAGCGACAGAATCGCGAAATCCACCGCCGGTCCCGGATGGCCCGAGGTCGACAGCGGCGCGTAGACGGTCCAGCCCGCGCCGACGCCATTGGCGCCCGGCTCACCCTCGACGAAGGTGGAGATCACGAGCAGCGCGAGCGAGGCCGGCAGCAGCCAGAACGAGATGTTGTTCATGCGCGGGAAGGCCATGTCCGGCGCGCCGATCATCAGCGGCACCATCCAGTTGCCGAACCCGCCGATGAACGCCGGCATGATCATGAAAAACACCATGATCAGGCCGTGAGCGGTGACGAACACGTTGAAGGTGTGGCTCTCATGGAAGATCTGGACGCCGGGATACATGAGCTCGATGCGCATCATGATCGACATCAACCCGCCGATCACGCCCGCGACGATCGCGAACACCAGGTACATCGTGCCGATGTCCTTGTGGTTGGTCGAATAGACGAAGCGCCGCCATCCGGTCGGATGGTCGTGCGCGTGATCGTCATGCGCGTGTCCCTGGGCGTGATCGTGATGAGCCGGTGTTGCTGTTGCCATTTTCAAATCCTGCCTTGCAGTCCTTTGCGGACCTCGCGGTCCCGTCGCCCTTGTCCCGTTAGCGGAGTCTGAAGCCCGGAAGCCTACTGCGCCGCCGCGCCCACTGAGGCGAACGAATTCGCCGGGTTGGTCGCAAACTTCTTCTTCGCGGTCTCAACCCAGGCCGCGAATTCCTGATCGCTCACCACCCGCACCGCGATCGGCATGAAGGCGTGATCCTTGCCGCATAGCTCCGAGCACTGGCCGTAGAACATGCCGACCTTGGTGGCCTTGAACCATGTCTCGTTGAGACGGCCGGGGATCGAGTCAATCTTGATGCCGAAGGCCGGCACCGCGAAGGCGTGGATGACGTCGGCGCCCGTGGTCTGGATCCGGATCACCTTGTTCACCGGCACCACCATCTCGTTGTCGACGCCGAGCAGCCGGGGCTTCTTGTCCTGGGCCAGCAGCGAATCGAATTCGAACTTGCCGTTATCGGGATAGGCGTAGCTCCAGTACCACTGCTTGCCGGTGACCTTGACGGTCAAATCGGCCTTCGGAATATCGAGCTGCTGGAACAACAGCCGGAACGACGGCACCGCGATGCCGACCAGGATCAGCACCGGAATCAGCGTCCACGCCACTTCGATCAGGGTGTTGTGGGTGGTCCGCGAGGGGACCGGATTGGCCTTGGCGTTGAACTTCACGACGACGATGATCAGCAGCGCCAGAACGAACAGCGTGATGATGGTGATGAGCCAGAACAGAAAGTTATGGAACCACGTGATATTGTCCATCACCGGGGTCGCCGATTCCTGCAGCGTGACTTCCCACGGCGCGGGCTGACCCAATTCGGCGAATGCCGCCCCGCCGGCCGCCAGCGCAACGCCTGCCACCGCTAATCCCAGCAACCGCCGGCCAATCTGGCCCTTCGACATCTTCATGCCGCTCGCGCTCCCTTGATAAATCCCCAAAGCATTCCGCCGGATGGCGGGAAATGCTGCACGATCCGCCCCCTGACAAACGGCCTTGGAAGGTACTTTAGAAGCACCGGGGCCAGATCGCTAGAACGCGTCGAAATCCAGCCTCTCAAACCATAATTCTCAGCCTCTCGCAATGCAGTTGCGAGGCATCACCAGCGATTCTGACGGCGTCGCATTTTCCCGTGAAATCAGGCCAAAGTCCCATTTTTGCACCCCGACGGCGCTTGACAGCCGGATTGCCCGATGTAGGCACAGACGGGATGCTCCACAGAAACCTGATTCGCTGGCCTCGGAGCGGCCTGTCCGGCGCGGAGGCCTCGAAGATCGCCTTCAAGGCGCCGTCATTGCCGTATCAGTCCATGGCTCGGACCGAGCCTTAAGGGAAACAAGGGATTGACCCGGATGGGGCTTTCGAAACACAGGGCGAGAAGCGCGGCAAGCTTCGGCAATATATTTCCGGCCGCCTTCAGCGGGCTGCGCGCCGCAGGCCTCGCCGCCGCAGTTCTGCTCGGCCTGACTGCAGCCGCCGGCGCGCAAGGCGCGGTGCGCTCGGTCCATGGCGACTGGCAGATCCGCTGCGACACCCCGCCGGGCGCGCAAGGCGAGCAATGCGCCCTGATCCAGAGCGTGGTGGCGGAAGACCGCTCCAATGCCGGCCTCACCGTGATCGTGCTGAAGACCGCCGACCAGAAGAGCAAGCTGATGCGGGTGGTGGCGCCGCTCGGCGTGCTGTTGCCCTCCGGCCTCGGCCTGAAACTCGACAATGTCGATGTCGGCCGCGCCGGGTTTGTCCGCTGCCTGCCCAACGGCTGCGTCGCCGAAGTGGTGATGGACGACAAGCTGCTCGGCCAGCTCCGCACCGCCAAGACCGCGACCTTCATTATCTTCGAGACCCCGGAAGAGGGGATCGGTTTCCCGCTCAGCTTGAACGGGATCGGCGAGGGCTACGACAAGTTGCCGTGAGGCCCGTGCTCACTGCGTAAGCACCTCCGGATAGAGCGTCTTCCAGAACTTGCAGTTATGGGCGCTGCTGGCGTTGAAGTAGCCGAGCTTCCTCGGAGCGAGATTCATCACCATGAAGTCGGCCCTGAACGGATGCCAGGCCGGCGATCGGGGCGCTCTCGGCTTTCCGGTTTTTGCAAAGCTGGTCCAGTAGGCCAGCATCCGGTCGGCCAGTTTCTGCGAGGCCGGCTTCAAATCCGGTCCGGCGATCCTGGCCGTGTTGTCGAAATGCGGGAACTGATAGGGCAATTCCGAGGAATGGACCGCCCCCATCTCGAAGCCCGGATCCTTGGTGACCGGCGGCGCGTCGCGGTCGCCGAACACGAAGGCATAGACGGGAGCCGACTTCCTGATCAGCTTGGACGTTTCGAGATAGATGCAGTTGTTGATCCCGACGTCGGAGCGGAAGTCGGACCAGACCGTGCCGAGGGCCGACGGGGCGGATGAATAGCTGCGCAGCGGATATTTCTTGACCACACTGTCGGCATTCTTGCCGTAGGTATCCTTCAAGAGTACGGAATAATTGTCCTTGGTGATCGACTGGCCGCCCTGGACGGCGTAGGCGACGTAAAGCCTGAGTTCGTCGCGGGTGCCGCCCATGATCATCGGTACCTTGACGAATTTTCCGGCCTTGAGGGCCTGCGCCCCCGGTAGCGGCAGGGTCTTGGTGCCGGTCACGGGCAGGAAGGTGACGATGCTGGAGCCCGCGACGGTCGCAGCGGCGGCAAGCAGTTCCTTGACCGGCTTGCCGCGCAGGCACGTCAGCGCGGCCGCGTCATCGCCGCAGCCCACCAATGCTGCGATCTTCTGCCCGGTCTTGCTGCCTTGCTCGACGGTCGGAAGCGGCGTGGCGCAGCCGGCGCTCTGGACGATCGCCTTCTGGAACAGACCCGCGGTCTCGTCCGGCGCCAGGATGTGCATGCACACGCCGGCCGCGCCCGCTGATTCGCCGGCCACCGTGACGTTTTCCGGATCGCCGCCGAAGGCGGCGATGTTCTGCTTCACCCAGCGCAGCGCCGCGCGCTGGTCCTCCAAGCCATATCCGCCATTGTGGCCGGCCTCGAAAGCCGGATGCGCGGTGAAGCCGAAGACCCCGAGCCGGTAATTCATCGACACCACGATGACGTCGCCGGACTTCGCCAGCGTGTCGAGCGGATACAGCGCGCTGGAGCCGCCGACGAATGCGCCGCCATGAATCCAGACAATCACCGCGCGCTTGCGGCCACGCCAGGTCTTAGAATTGGGTACCGTGACATTGAGATGGAGGCAGTCTTCGTTGTCGCTCGATTCGGGAATGCCGTAGCGCTCGGCCTGCGGACAGGAGCTCTTGTACTTGGTGGCATCCAGCGTGCCGCTCCATGCCGTCGCCGGTTCGGGAATGCTCCATCGCAACTCGCCGACCGGCGGCTTGGCGTAGGGGATGCCCTTGAACTCGCGCACGCCATTGCGGATGGCGCCGCGAACAACGCCCTTGTCAGTCACCACAACCGTGGGATCCGCTGATGTCGGAGCAGCCTGTACTGTCCCGCACAGCATCAAGGAAGCGGCGGCAATGGCCTGAAGCCGGCCGATCGAAATTATCTCGCGCAAATGATCCCCCTGTCCTTTTGGACGAAGCGGCACCAGTGGCGCCGGCATTATGGGAACTAGTTAGGTCGCCGGAATAAACATTCCGTGAAGGAAGGGCAGGCTCCATCGAGCTCGACAATATCTCCCACAGTTTGGACGGGATCGGCGAGGGTGTGACAAGTTGCCGTGAGAGCCAACCCTCCACGTCACAGACCCTCCCCATTTGCCGCTATAGTGCCTATCTTCAATCATCGTCGTCCTGCCCTAGGCGCGAGCTGGGACGACAGGAAAAGAAATTTGCATCGGAGCCTGCATGACCAATCCTCCCACAACCTCCCTGCTCGACCGCGCCAATCTCGACCGCGACCAGGTGCGCCACCAGGTCGCCCGCGGGTTGGAGGGGGCCGACGACGGCGAGATGTTCCTGGAATACAGCCAGACCGAAGCGCTGATGTTCGACAATGGCCGGCTGAAACAGGCCACCTACGACACCTCGCAGGGATTTGGCTTGCGCGCCGTGAAGGACGACGCGGTCGGCTACGCACACTCCTCCGACGTCTCGCTGCCGGCGCTGATCCGCGCCGCGGACGCGGTTCATGCCGTGCGCGGCGGCTATAGCGGCAGTTTCGCCGCCGCCCCGGCCCACACCAATGTGCGGCTCTATGGCGACGAAAATCCGCTGGATGCGCCGGGCTTCGAATCCAAGGTGAAGCTGCTGGCCGAGATCGACGCCTATGTCCGCGACCGGGATCCGCGGGTGCGGCAGGTGACGGTCAGCCTGGGCGCGACCTGGCAGGTGGTGGAAATCCTCCGCCCCGACGGCGAGAGCTATCGCGATATCCGGCCCCTGGTGCGCGTCAATATTTCCGTGGTCGCAGGGCAAGGCGACCGGCAGGAAAGCGGCAGCAAGGGTTATGGCGGCCGCGAGGGCTATGCCCGCTTCATCGAGACCAAGGCCTGGCGCGAGGCCGCCGATGGCGCAATCCGCGAGGCCATGGTCAATCTGGAATCGGTGCCGGCGCCTGCCGGCGAAATGGACGTGGTGCTGGGCGCCGGCTGGCCGGGCGTGATGCTGCATGAAGCGGTCGGCCACGGGCTCGAGGGCGACTTCAACCGCAAGCAGACGTCGGCGTTCGCCGGCCTGATGGGCCAGCAGGTCGCGGCCAAGGGCGTCACCGTGGTCGATGACGGCACCATTGCCTCGCGGCGCGGCTCGCTGACGATCGACGACGAGGGCACGCCGACCAGCCGCACCGTGCTGATCGAGGACGGCATCTTGGTCGGCTACATGCAGGACCGCCAGAACGCCCGGCTGATGAACATGAAGCCGACCGGCAACGGCCGCCGCCAGGGCTATGCCCATGTGCCGATGCCGCGCATGACCAACACCTACATGCTGGCGGGCGATCGCGATCCGGCCGAGATCATCGCCTCCGTCAAGAACGGCGTCTATGCCGCCAATTTCGGCGGCGGCCAGGTCGACATCACCTCGGGCAAATATGTGTTCCAGTGCACCGAGGCCTATCGAATCGAGAACGGCAAGGTCGGCGCGCCCCTGAAGGGTGCGATGCTGATCGGCAACGGGCCGACCGACCTGCATCGCATCACCATGGTCGGCAACGATCTGGCGCTGGATTCCGGAATCGGCACCTGCGGCAAGAACGGCCAGGGCGTGCCGGTCGGCGTCGGCCAGCCGACGCTGCGGATGGAGCGCATCACGGTCGGTGGTACCGGCCGATGAGCATCAACAAGCAATCGGTCATGCCGAAGACGGCCGGCTGGCGCGCCCAAGCCGTCCAGCTCGCGGCGATCGTGATGGTCGTGTTCGTCGCCAAGGGCGCGCTCGCCGAGCCGTTTTATGTGCCGTCAGGCTCGATGGAGCCGACGCTGTTGATCGGCGACGCGCTGCTGGCGTCGAAATTTCCTTACGGCTACGGCACCGCCTCGCTGCCGATCAGGGTCAACCTGCCCGAGACCGGACGCGTGTTCGCAGGCACGCCGAAGCGCGGCGACGTCGTGGTGTTCCGCTGGCCGGGCGACCGCTCGCAGGCCTGGGTCAAGCGCGTGGTAGGCTTGCCCGGCGATCGCATCCAGCTGCGGCAGGGCCAGCTCTTCGTCAACGATCATGCGGCCGAGCTGAAGCCGGACGGCATCGGCCGATCCGAGGACGATGCCGGCGGCGGCGAGCCGGCTTATCGCTATATCGAGACCCTGCCCGGCGGCGTCAGCCACGCGATTTTCAAGATGCGCGACAACGGCCGGCTCGACAACACGCCCGAGGTGACGGTGCCGCCGGGAAAACTGTTCGTGCTCGGCGATAACCGCGACAATTCCGCCGACAGCCGCGTGGCCGTGCGCGACGGCGGCGTCGGCTTGCTACCGCTCGACAATCTGGTCGGCCGCGCCGACGCCGTGGTCGGCTCCTGGAACCTCGGCATCCGCGGCCAGCCGGTCTGGACCTGGCTGTCGGGCTTCAGGATCGCGCGGTTTTTCACCGCGGTGCATTGAGGAAGAACCCTCATGGTGAGGAGGCGCTCTTGCGCCGTCTCGAACCATGACACCATACGCTCATCCTTCGAGACGCGACGAAGACGCCGCTCCTCAGGATGAGGGATAGAGGCGATGACCTTCGACGACGTCAGAAAAATTGCACTAGTGTGGGCGGAGGTCGAAGACGGCACTTCCTACGGTTCGCCTGCCCTCAAGGTTCGCAATAAAATGCTGGTGCGGCTGAGGGAAGACGGCGACAGCCTGGTGATGCCGGGCATCCCGTTTGAAGAGCGCGACATGCTGGTGGAGAGCCAGCCCCGGATTTTTTACTTCACCGACCACTACAAAGACTATCCGATGGTCTTGCTCCGGCTGTCGAAGGCCAAGCGCGCCATGGTCGAGCCGCTGCTGCGCCGGCAATGGCGCGCGCTGGCTTCGAAGAAGGCGGTTAAGGATTTCGATACTAGCCAGAAGCCGTGACGGCATTCGCACCCCCATGAACGAAGCCGACTTCCTCGCCGCCGCGCTCCGCAATCCGGTCAATACTACGATATCGGATGAACTGTTCCGTCTCGGCCTGCCGGATGCGTGGATCGTCGCCGGATGCCTGGTGCAGACCGTGTGGAACGGACTGACCAACCGCGCGCCCGATTACGGCATCAGCGATTATGACGTCTTCTATTTCGATCCCGACACCTCATGGGCCGCCGAGGACGCCGTGATCCGGCAATTGCAGGGCCAATTCGCAAACCTTGGCGTCAAGGTCGAAGTGCGCAACCAGGCGCGCGTCCATCTCTGGTATCCGCAGAAGCACGGCCTGCCCTACCCGGCGCTGGCGTCTTCGACAGAGGGCATCGACCGTTTCCTGACCCGGAATACGAAGGTGGGAGTCCGCCGCACGCAGGACGGTCACGACATCTATGCGCCCGACGGCTTCGACGACATCGCCGGCATGATCGTGCGGCCGAATCCGGGATCGAATTTTTCGAAGGCCAGCTACGAGGCAAAAGCGGCGCGCTGGAAGGCGCTATGGCCGGAGATCACGGTGCTGCCGGCGGATGCAGCTTAGGTGACGCGGCGGTGCCGCGTAGCCTGGGACGATGGGCCTACCGCACCACGCCCGAGATAAATCCGGCCTTGCGCCGCGGCGGCTTGATGTCTTTTTTCAGGAAGCAATGCGCGGCCCTGCCGACATAGCCCGGCCGGGCGTAGGTCCAGGCCCGGCACTTGTTGTCGGCGGTGCAGGCCGCCTTGCAGGCGTCTTCGCGGTCGCCGCCCTTCAGGTCGAAATTGCGGTAGTCGCCGCCGAACCGGTCGATCGAGGTTTCGATGGCGTCGTTGCGCGGCTCGACCACGCCGGCGCCGCGCACGCCGGAAACACAGCAATTGTCCTGGACGCGCGCCGGCACATTGCTCTTCAGCCAGCACACCGCGCCGCCGGCGACATCGGTCGGATAGTTGAAGCTCCATGACCGGCAGCGCCGGTCGCGCTCGCAGACCAGGGCACAATCCGCCGGATCGCCTGAGGGGACCGGCGAACTCAGGTAATCGCCGCCCGGGCGGTCGAAATTGGCCTGCGCTTGCGCCGGACACGTAGCAACGACGGCCGCCAGGAGGGCGAGCGTAGCCATACACGCCCTGAGCAGGCGACCTGTCCCCATATGCTGACGCTTCCGACCGGACTTGATCCGCGAGTTATGCGGCTGCCTATTTGAACGCCATCAACCTGTACGGTGGATGAACGTTCTTCAACAGTTTGTCCTAGAAAGCGTATTCGTCATAGGCCGGTTCCACCGAGCCGTGCCAGGGGCCGTGAAATTTCGCCAGCATCTCCTCGGCGGGGGTCTGTCCGGAGTCGATGATCTGGTCCAGCGGCTCGAGATGACGGCTTTCGTCGCGGCCGAGGTGGTCGATGCGGCCGCGCCGCCTCAGGCCGGCATGCGCCAGCGTCAGGCATTCCCTGGCGATCTCGAACAGATAGCGATCCTTGATTCTCGCCTTGAAGCCGAAGCGCGGAACGTCGTCGCGCAGCGCCTGGCGCTCCGCGGCGTTCCAGTGCTTCACCAGGTCCCAGGCGGCATCGAGGCTGGTGTCGTCGTACAGCAGGCCGACCCAGAACGCCGGCAGCGCCGGCAGCCGTCCCCACGGCACCCCGTCGGCGCCTCGCATCTCCAGGTATCGCTTCAGCCGCACCTCGGGGAAGATCGTCGACAGGTGATTGGCCCAGTCCGACAGCGTCGGCCGCTCGCCGGGAAACGCGGAATTCCTGCCCTCGAAGAAGTCGCGGAACGACGAGCCGGAGACATCGATATAGTCGTCGCCGCGCTTGACGAAATACATGGGAACGTCGAGCGCATAATCGACCCAGCGTTCGAACCCCATGCCGTCCTCGAACGCCCATGGGATCATGCCGGCGCGGGCATTGTCGGTATCGCGCCAGATCTCCGAGCGGAACGACAGGAAGCCGTTGGGCTTGCCTTCGGTGAACGGCGAATTGGCGAACAAAGCGGTGGCGACCGGCTGCAACGCGACCGAGACGCGCAGCTTCTTGACCATGTCGGCTTCCGAGGAGAAGTCGAGATTGGTCTGCACCGTGCAGGTCCGGTACATCATGTCGAGGCCGTACTGACCGACCTTCGGCATGTAGTTGGTCATGATCTTGTAGCGGCCCTTGGGCATCACGGGGATCTGCGCCCGCGACCATGACGGCGTCATACCGAGCCCGAGAAAACCGATGCCGAGGGGGGCTGCGATCTCGCGCACCTGCGCCAGATGCGCCATCAATTCGGACTGGGTCTGGTGCACGGTCTCGACCGGCGCGCCGGACAATTCGAACTGCCCGCCGGGCTCCAGCGAAATCGCGCCGCCGCCGGTGACATCATACAGGCCGATGATGTTGCCGCGTTCCATGATCGGTTCCCAGCCGAGCAATAGCTGCATGCCCTCCAGGAGAGCGCCGATGCCGTGCGCGCCTTCGTAAGGCACGGGATGATGGCCCTCGAGCGTGAACGGGGTCTTCTCGTGCTCGGTCCCGATCCGGAACTCGGAAGCAGGCTTCACGCCCGCCGACAACCACGCAACCAATTCGTCGCGCGATTGCAGCGGCGTCATATCGATCTGATCACGCGCCATAAAGATTCCGGATGAAAGGCGCTTCGACCGAATGCGCGCGGTGTCGGGGGCATCCGCGGACCGACCGGTCCGGGAATGCTTGAGGTGAAAATGATATCATCGGGCGGGCGCGCCGTCTCTCGCGGCGAGCGCCTGCGCCTCGCCGCAGGAGCAGCCCAGCCGGTCGAGCAGACCGCAGAGCTTGGCGGCATCCGTATCGGACAATTTCGAGCCGACGTATTTTTCGATCGCGGCCGAATAGGCGCTCCACATTTTCTTCTGCAGTTCGCGCCCGGCCTCGGTGATCTCGACGAACTGGCCGCGCTTGTCGATCTTGCATTCGCGCCGCGCGGCCAGGCCCTCGTCCACCAGCCGGTCGATCAGCCGCGAGGTCGAGTATTGCGGTATCAGCATCTGCTTTTCCAGCTCGACCGGGCGCATCTCGCCCGACGGCGCGCGCGACAGTTCGAGCAACGCGTCGTACCAGGCCAGCGGCGGGAAGCCGGCCTTCTTCAAATCCTGCTCGACGGCGTCGAGCACCCGGCTCTGGACCCGCATCAGGCGGATCCAGGCGGCGGTCGCCTCGGTCGATGGTTTGCGTTTCATGGCCCGGTCCATAGCGTCAGCGCAGAGTGTAGCGCAATAAATGCAGCTGCATCAATCTTGACTATTCATGCAGATGCATTTAATCACCCGGTCTCGCATAGCCAATACTTCCAGGGAAGGAAAATTCCGATGAAACTGTATTATTCGCCCGGCGCCTGCTCGCTCTCCCCCCATATCGCGCTGCTGGAAGCAGGTCTTCCCTACGATCTGGTCAAGGTCGATCTGCGCGCCAAGAAGCTCGAGAACGGCGACGACTACCTGAAGATCAACCCGAAGGGCCAGGTCCCGGCGCTCGCGCTCGACAACGGCGATCTGGTGACCGAAGGCCCGGTCATCGTGCAGATGATCGCCGACAAGGTTTCAGGAAAGAACCTCGCGCCCGCCCGCGACAGCGCCGAGCGCTACAAGCTCCTGGAGTGGCTCAACTACGTCGGCACCGAACTGCACAAGAACTTCGGCCCGATGTTCTCACCGGTACTGGCCGACGACGCCAAGGCATTCTTCAAGGACCGCGTGATGGGCAAGTTCAAGCACCTCGACGGTCAGCTTGCCGGCCACGACTACCTGATGGGCAAGCAGTTCACCGTCGCCGACTGCTATCTGTTCACCATGCTGTCCTGGGCCGACCGGATGAAGTTCGACCTCTCGGGCCTGCCGAACCTGCTCGCCTACAAGGCCCGCGTCGCCGCGCGCCCGGCGGTGCAGGAAGCCCTCACCAAGGAAGGTCTGATGAAGGCGGCAGCATAAGGGTTAGCGGATAGCGGTAAAGCGAAGGGCCGGATCGATGATCCGGCCCTTTATCTTATGATTGAGGCAACCCCATTCCCACAACGTCGTCCCTGCGAAAGCAGGGACCCATAACCACCGGCGTTCGTGGTGGACGAAGGTAACTGCCGCCGTGCCCCTTTCATAGGACACGGCGTATGGGTCCCGGCGTTCGCCGGGACGGCAATTATCTTACGCCGCCTTCTCCGCCAGCTTCTTCGGCGGGAAGCGGCCGTAGAAGGTCTCGCCCTTGGCCGCCATCTCGACCAGCAGTTTCGGCGGGGTGAAGCGCGAGCCGTATTTGGCTTCCAGTTTGTGGCACAGCTCGACGAACTTCTTGGTGCCCATGAAGTCGATATAGGACAGCGTACCGCCGGTGAACGGCGCGAAGCCGAAGCCGAGGATCGAACCAACATCGGCCTCGCGCATGTCGGTGATGACGTGATCCTCGACGGTGCGCGCGGCTTCCACCGCCTGCACCACCAGGAAACGCTGCTTCAATTCCTCGACGTCGAGGGTATCCGGGTCAAGATGCTTCGGCTGCAGACCGGAAAGCTCGGTCCACAGGCTCTTCTGGCCCTTGCCCTTCTCGGGATAGTCATAGAATCCCTTGCCGTTCTTGCGGCCGAAGCGGCCCTGCCTCTCGACCATTTCGACCAAAAGCTTCTTCTGCGCCTGGTCGATGGCGTTGGCGCCGAGATCGGCCTCGGTCGCCTTCATGATCTTGAGCACGAGATCGAGCGCCACTTCGTCCGACAGCGACAGCGGCCCGACCGGCATGCCGGCCATCTTGGCGGTGTTCTCGATCATCGCCGGCGGCACGCCTTCCATCAGCATTTCCAGGCCCTCGGCGGTGAAGCGCAGCACGCAGCGGTTGGCGAAGAAGCCTCTGCTGTCGTTGACCACGATCGGGGTCTTGCCGATCACCCGCACGTAATCCAGCGCGGTCGCGAGCGCGACGTCGCCCGTGTTCTTGCCGACGATGATTTCCACCAGCATCATCTTCTCGACCGGCGAGAAGAAGTGAATGCCGATGAACTTGCCCTGGTCCTTGAACTCTTCCGCCAGCGAATTGATCGGCAGCGTCGAGGTGTTGGAGGCGAAGATCGCGTCGGATTTCAAGAGCGGCTGGGCCTTGGCGTAGGTCTCCGCCTTGACTTTCCTGTCCTCGAACACGGCCTCGATGATGAGGTCGCAATCCTTCAGCACATTGTAGTCGGCGGTGGCGCTGATGCGGCCGAGGATGGCGTCGCGGTCGCTCTCCTTGGCGCGGCCCTTCTTGATCAGGTCGTCGATCACGGCCTTGGCGTGGCCCTTGCCCTTGTCGGCGCTCTCCTGGTCGCGGTCGATCAGCACGACGTCGATGCCGGCGCGCGCCGAGACGTAGCCGACGCTGGCGCCCATGAAGCCGGCGCCGATCACGGCGAGCTTCTTGACCTTGGTCGGCGGCACGTTCTGCGGACGCCGCGCGCCCTTGTTCAATTCCTGCATCGACAGGAACAGGCTGCGGATCATTGCCGCGGCTTCGTTGCTGCGCAGGACCTGGGTGAAGTAGCGGGACTCGACGCGCAAGGCGGCGTCGATCGGCAACTGCAGGCCTTCATAGACGCAGCTCATGATGGCGCGCGCCGCCGGATAATTGTCATAGGTCTCGCGGCGGTAGATCGCGTTGCCGGCCGGGAACATCTGCATCCCGGCTTTGGAAAAGACCGGGCCGCCCGGCAGCTTGAAACCCTTCTCGTCCCAGGGTGCGACCGCCTTGCCGCCGCCCTTGATCCAGTCCTTGGCCGCCTTGATCAGATCGCCGGGGGGAACGATGGCGTGGATCAGGTTCAGCGCCTTGGCCCGGGCGAGATTGATCGCCTCGCCCTTCAGCAGCAGCTGCATCGCATCCTGCGGCGACACGATGCGCGGCACGCGCTGGGTGCCGCCGGCGCCGGGGAACAGGCCGACCTTCACCTCGGGCAGGCCGAGCCGGGTCTTCGGATTTTCGGCGGCGACGCGGTAGTGGCAGGCCAGCGTCAGTTCGAAACCGCCGCCGAGCGCCAGCCCGTTGATCGCGGCGACCCATGGTTTGCCGGAGGTCTCGATATTGCGATAGACCTGCGAGAACCGCCGGCTCTGGTCGAACAGCATCTGGTTGGCCGCAACCTCGCCCTTGGTCTTGAGCATCTCGGCATATTGCCGGCTCATGCCCTCGAGCATCGACAGGTCGGCGCCGGCGCACAGCGCTTCCTTGCCCGAAGTGATGACGACGCCCTTCACCGCGGCGTCGGCCGAGGTCTGCTTCACGATCTCCTCGAGCTCGATGACCGAGGTTTCGTCGAGCACGTTCATCGAACGGCCCGGGGTGTCCCACGTCACCAGCACGATGCCGTCGGCGTCGGTCTCTACCTTGAAATTCTTGAAGGCCATGTGGTTGCTCCCTCGATGCCGGCAGCCCCTGTAGGCGCGGCGGTTGTCTCTGATCGTAGGGTGGGCAAAGCGAAGCGTGCCCACCATTGCTGCTGCACGTTGATTTTGGTGGGCACGGCGCTAACGCGCCTTTGCCCACCCTACATGAATCACACCCGCTCGATGATGGTCGCGGTGCCCATGCCGCCGCCGATGCACAGCGTCACCAGGGCGGTCGACTTGTTGGTGCGCTCGAGCTCGTCGAGCACGGTACCGAGGATCATCGCGCCGGTGGCGCCGAGCGGATGGCCGAGCGCGATCGCGCCGCCATTGACGTTGATCTTGGAGCTGTCGATGTCGAAGGCCTGGATGTAGCGCAGCACCACCGAGGCGAAGGCTTCGTTGAGCTCGAACAGATCGATGTCCGATTTCTTCATGCCCGAGCGTTCGAACAGCTTTTCGGTGACGTCGACCGGACCGGTCAGCATCATCGCCGGCTCCGAACCGATATTGGCGAAGGCGCGGATCTTGGCGCGCGCCTTCAGGCCGTGCTTCGTTCCCGCTTCCTTGCTGCCGAGCAGCACGGCGCCGGCGCCGTCGACGATCCCCGACGAATTGCCGGCGTGGTGCACGTAGTTGATGCGCTCGATTTCCGGATGCGACTGGATCGCCACCGCATCGAAGCCGCCCATCTGTCCCATCGCCACGAATGACGGCTGCAACTGACCGAGCGACTGCATCGTCGTGGTCGGCCGCATATGCTCGTCCTTGGCGAGAATGGTGAGGCCGTTGATGTCCGTTACCGGCACCACAGAATTCTTGAAGCGGCCTTCGTCCCACGCCTTCGCGGCGCGCTGCTGGCTCTGCACTGCATAGGCGTCGACGTCGTCGCGCGAAAATCCGTACTTGGTGGCGATCAGATCGGCCGACACGCCCTGCGGCATGAAATAGGTCGGCACCGCGCTCGACGGATCCATCGGCCAGGCACCGCCGGAGGACAGGATGCCGACCCGGCTCATCGATTCGGCGCCGCCGCCGATGGTGAGTTCATGCTGACCGCTCATGATCTGGGCGGCCGCGAAATTCACGGCATCGAGACCGGAGGCGCAGAACCGGCTGATCTGAACGCCGGGGACGGATTGACCGAGACCCGCCTTCAGCGCCGCGAAACGCGCGATGTCGGAGCCGGCCTCGCCGATCGGATCGACGCAACCCAGTATGACGTCGTCGACGACGTCTTCCGCGAGATTGTTACGCTCCTTGAGCGCCTTCAGCGGCGCCGCTGCCAGCGCCAGCGCGGTCACCTCATGCAGCGCGCCATCGGACTTGCCGCGGCCGCGCGGCGTGCGAACGTGATCGTAGATATATGCCTCAGGCATGACGCCCTCCTTGTATGAGGATCATAATATATAGGCGAACTGGAAGATGTCGCGGATCGAATTGGGGGCCGCGGAAGATTCTTTCGGTCAGAACGCTTCCGCCGCCAATTCCATGGTGGTCGCACATCCGGTCTGGATGCGCGCAAGATGCAGCGCGGTTTCCGGCAGCATCCTCTCCATGAAGAAGCGGCCGGTGACGAGCTTGGTGGTGAGATAGGGGGTAGCTCCGCTGCCCGCAATCTTGTCCTGCGTCACCTTCGCCATCCGCGCCCACATATAGGCGAAGGTGACGAGGCCGAACAATTGCATGTAGTCGGTGGCGGCGGCGCCGGCATTGTCGGGCTTCATCATCGCATTCTGCATCAGCCAGGTGGTGGCCTGCTGCAGATGGCCGAGCGCGGTGCCGAGCGGCGCGACAAAGGGCTTCATGGCCTCGTTAGCGCCGTGCTCCTTGGCGAAGCCGGCGACTTCGCCGAAGAAGGCCATCACGGCGCGGCCGCCGTCGCGCGGCAGCTTGCGGCCGACGAGGTCGAGCGCCTGAATGCCGTTGGCGCCCTCGTAGAGCATGGCGATGCGGGCATCGCGCACGAACTGCTCCATGCCGTGCTCGGCGATATAGCCGTGGCCGCCGTACATTTGTTGCGCCAGCACCGCGTTGGAAAATCCGACGTCGGTCATGACCCCCTTCATGATCGGCGTCATCAGTCCCATGTGATCGTCGGCCTCCTGGCGATCCTTGGGGTCGCTGGAGCGGTGGGCGACGTCGCTCTTCAGCGCGGTCCACACCACCATCGCGCGTGCAGCCTCGTTGAAGGCGCGGATGGTCAATAGCGTACGGCGCACGTCGGGATGCACGATGATCGGATCGGCCGGCTTGTCCGGCGCCTTGGCGCCCGACAGCGCGCGGCCCTGCAGCCGGTCGCGGGCATAGGCCGCCGCGTTCTGGTAGGCGACTTCGGATTGCGCCAGTCCCTGCACCGCGACGCCGAGCCGCGCCTCGTTCATCATCACGAACATGCCCTGCATGCCCTTGTTTTCCTCGCCGATCAGCCAGCCGGTGGCGCTGTCGTAATTCATCACGCAGGTGGAATTGCCGTGAATGCCCATCTTGTGCTCGATCGAGCCGCAGGTGACGCCGTTACGCGCGCCGAGCGAGCCGTCGGCATTGACCAGGATCTTCGGCACCACGAACAGCGACACGCCCTTGATGCCGCTAGGCGCGCCTTCGATTCGCGCCAGCACCAGATGGATGATGTTGTCGGCGAGATCGTGCTCGCCGGAGGAGATGAAGATCTTGGTGCCGGTGATCTTGTAGCTGCCGTCGGCCTGCTTGACGGCCTTGGTGCGCAACAGGCCGAGATCCGTGCCGCATTGCGGCTCGGTGAGGTTCATGGTGCCGGTCCACTCGCCCGCCACCATCTTCGGCAGGAACATCTTCTTCTGCTCGGGCTTGCCGTGCACCAGCAGCGCCGCGGCGGCGCCCATGGTCAGGCCGCCATACATCGAAAACGCCATGTTGGCCGAACTCAGGAATTCGGTGACCACTTGGCTCAGCGTGACCGGCAGTCCCTGCCCGCCATATTCCGCCGGCGCGGACAGGCCCAGCCAGCCGCCTTCGGCGACCTGCTTGAACGCTTCCTTGAAGCCTTTCGGCGTCGACACCCGGCCGTCGTCGTGGCGGGTGCAGCCCTCGAGATCGCCCGTGCGGTTGAGCGGCTGCAGCACTTCTTCGGCCAGTTTCGCAGCCTCGCCCAGGATCGCGTCCCGCACATCGGCGGAGGCATCGCTGAAGCCCGGAAGATTGTCGTAACGGTCGATCTGGAACACGTCGTTGAGCAGAAACGAGACGTCTTCCACGGGGGCTTTGTAGATCGGCATTCGCGTTCTCCAGGCTGGCTGGCGGGCTCCGTTTAAGGGAGTTCGTGCAGGGCAGCAATCGTTGAGTTGCAGAAAGAACCTTACCCGGTTCCGAAGGTCATAGGGAGCATCTATCAGGGCAGCAGTTGCGACGTTGCGACGCTCGGATCACTGGCTCGCCAGTTGCTCCCCCATCAGACGGTGCAGCAGGTTGACCGCCTTGAGCGGGCGCACCATCACCTTGAAATGGGTGATCCGGCCGTCGTCGGCAAAGGTGATGATATCGACGCCGTTGATCCTGATGCCCTCGATCTCTTTTTCGAATTCGAGGACCGCGCCGTTGGCGCTGCGCCATTCGCCGACATATTTGAAGCCTGGGCCGCCCAGCACCTTTTCCGCGCCCGACAGATATTTGAAGGTGATGTCGCGCCCGCGCTGTGGCGTATGCACGACGGGGCTCTCGAACACCGCATCGGGGTGGAGCAGGTCCAACAGCGCCGCGCGGTCGTGGGACTTCATGTAGCCGTACCACTTGTCGAGGCCGATCATGCTCATCGGACGTCCCCTGTTGGTGAAAGGCGCAGCAATCGCGGAAGGACTCGACCTGGATGCGCTCCACCGGTTCTGCGACCGGCAGGGCACCGATCCGATCCGGCGGATCTTCGCCGAAATCAGTCCTTATGCGCGTTGACGCATATGCACCTTTATGCATATTGTCAACATCTGCAGACGGTCAGGGACGGAGGGTTGGCGTAGTGGCACTCGGCGACGCAATCCTTGCATGCCTCACGGAACATCCGATGACGGGCTACGAGCTCGCCAAGACCTTCGACAATTCCCTCGGTTTCTTCTGGAAAGCCAACCACCAGCAGATCTACCGCGAGCTCACCAAGCTGCGCGACCGCGGCCACATCCAGGGCCGCGAGGTCGTGCAGTCCGGCAAGCCCAACAAGCTCGTCTACACCCTGACGCCCGAAGGCCGGGCCGCGCTGCGGCACTGGGGGGCGCGGCCGAGCAGTCCGGCTTCGATCAAGGACGATCTGTTGGTGCGGCTCTACGCGCTCGACAGCGTCGACATCGAGCCGCTGCGCACCGACCTGATGGCGCGGCTGGAATACCACCGCGACCGTTTTGCTCGCTACGAGCGCATCCTTAACAAGCGCTTCCCCGACGGCACCGCCCCGCCGGGAGATGTCGGCAAGCTGCTCGGACTTCGCATGGGCGTTCGCTACGAGCGCGCCGTGGCGGAGTGGTGCGAAGAGGCGCTCGATACCCTGCCGGCAGCGAGCGCGAAGCCGGGCATCACGCCGATCGGCGGCAGCCGGCGCGGCATCAAGGGATGATCGTCGCGTCCTGACGGCTGCGCCGCCGCCCGGTCGGATCGTCGTCAGGGTTCCAGCCTCGGGCGGCCTCGGCGGCTCGCGGCCCGGTCTATTTCACCGGCCCGCCAACTTTCCGGACCGGCCGGCTCATTCCTTAACCCGTTATTTACCGTAACGCGAAAAAGTCGAGTTCTGAGGCAGACGACCTGCGCGAAATTCGATTGACTCTCTTTCGGGACGCGCGGGGAGGCTGAAGGCGCAGGTATCGCGCCGGAGTCGGAACCGGACGAGAGCATGAATTCGCGCGTATCGTGGAGTGTTGAAGGCATCGATCCATCCGTCCGCGAGAGGGCCGAGGCCGCTGCGCGCCGCGCCGGCATGTCGTTGAACGACTGGCTGAATTCCACCATCGGCGATTCCGCCCCGCCCAATTTCCGCAGCCCCCACGATCAACCGCAGCCAGCCTATCGCGAGACCCGCGCCGTCGACGATATCCATCAGCGGCTGGATTCGATCACCCGGCAGATCGAGCAGATTTCGCGGCCGCGCCCCGAGGCGCCCCGGGGCGAGGCCCCGCGCGCCGAGCCTGCCGTCGCAAGGCAGTTGAACGACGCGATCTCGCGTCTCGACGCGCGGCTGTCGCAGATCTCGAACCCTGCGCCGCGACAGGCCCAGATCCAGGACAAGCAGCGCCAGGCCGAAATGGTCGAGCGCGCAGCCGCCCAGGTCTATCGCCCCTCGCCACCGCTCAGCCCGGCCTCGATGGATTTTGCGATCGCGGAAATCGCGGCGCGCCAGAACGAACTCGATGCACCCGCGCCGCTGTCGCCGCGCGGCGCGCCGCCCAGCACGCCTGCGATGGCGCCCGCGATGCCCGTGGCACCCCCGATGGCCCCGGCCGCGCCGGCCGGCCCGGATTTTTCTTCGCTCGAGCGGCATCTGTTCAAGATCACCAGCCAGATCGAAGCCCTGCAGCGGCCCGACGGCATCGAGCAATCGATCGCCGCGTTCCGCGGCGAACTCGCCGAAATCCGCCACGCCATCACCGAGGCGATGCCGCGGCGGGCGATCGAATCGATCGAGAACGAAATCCGCTCGCTGTCGCGCCGCATCGACGACACCCGCCAGAGCAGCAGCGACGGCCAGGCGCTGGCCGGCATCGAACGCGCGCTCGGCGAAATCCGCGAAGTGCTGCGCTCGCTGACGCCGGCCGAGCAACTGGCCGGCTATGACGAGGCGATCCGCAATCTCGGCGCCAAGCTCGACCTGATCCTGCGCGCCAATGACGACCCCTCCACCGTCCAGCAGCTCGAAGGCGCCATCGCCGCGCTTCGCGCCATCGTCTCCAACGTCGCCTCCAACGACGCGCTGGCGCGGCTTTCCGATGACGTGCACATGTTGTCGTCGAAGGTCGACCAGCTTTCGCGCAGCGAAGGCAACAGCGATTCCTTCGCTATCCTCGAACAGCGCATCGCCGCGCTGACCTCGACGCTGGAAAGCCGCGAGCGGCCGGCCGTCAGCGCAAGCACCGAACATCTCGAGGACGCGCTGCGGGCCTTGTCCGACCGCATCGACCGCATGCCGGTCGGCAGCGACAACGCCTCCGCCTTCGCCCATCTCGAACAGCGCGTCTCCTATCTGCTCGAGCGCCTCGAAGCCTCCGCCGATCAACGCCCCAGCGTCGACCTCGGCCGGGTCGAGCACGCGCTGCAGGACATCCTGAGCCATCTCGAAACCCAGCACGCGAACTTCGCCGCGCTGGCCGAGAACAGCAGCCGCAACGCCGGCGCGCCGCAGCCCGTCGACAACGGCCTGATCGATGCGGTCAAGCGCGAACTGTCGGACATCCGTTTCAGCCAGTCCGAGACCGACCGCCATACCCAGGATTCGCTCGAAGCCGTCCACAACACGCTTGGCCATGTGGTCGACCGGCTGGCCATGATCGAGGGCGACCTGCGCACGGCCCGCGCGCAGCCGGTTGCGCCGCAGCCGCAGATGCCGGCACCGCACGAGGCCGCCGCACCTCGCATGGCGATGCCGCCGCAGCCGATGCCTGAATTGCCCAATCCGGCCGCGCAGGAACATTTCGCCACCGCGCCGCGGGAATTCCAGGCCGTGCAGCCGCCGGCGCCGCCTGTCATGCCGGTGGCGCCGCGCGCCATCAGCGAAATCCTCGAGCCGCATGCGGCGCAGCCGCCACGCCCCGCGCTCGCGCCGGATCTGCCGCCCGATCATCCGCTCGAACCCGGCACCCGGCCGACCGGGCGGGTGGCGACGCCGTCGGAGCGCATTGCCGCTTCCGAAAGCGCGATCAGCGAAATTCCGCCTGCCGGCCCGCGCGAGCATGTCAGCACCTCCAGCTTCATTGCCGCCGCGCGGCGAGCCGCGCAGGCCGCCGCAGCCGCCCAGCCCGCCGACAAGTCCGCCGCGCGCGGCCCGCTGAAGGGCGCAGGCAACAAGGCCAAGGAGGCTTCGACCATCACCGCCAAGATCCGCTCGCTGCTGGTCGGCGCGAGCGTGGTCGTCATCGTGCTCGGCACCTTCAAGATGGCGATGACGCTGCTGGATGGCGGCGGCACGGCCCCGCCGATGCCGGCGATGGAGAGTTCGAGCGAGCCGGCGCCTTCGCTCCAGGCGCCAGCGGATGACGGCGCCAAGCCGGCGACGCCGGCGCCCGCCATGCCCTCGATGACCTCGCCGACGCCGATCGGCCGGCAGTCGTTCAACAATTCCGCGCCCGGCGCCACCGACGGCACGGCCTCGGTCGCGATCCCGCAGGCGCCGGCGATACCTGTCGCCTCGCCGGTATCTTCAGCCGATATCACCGGCGCCATTCCGGCCCAGCCGGCCGCGACTGCGAGCCGCAAACTCCTGCAGGTGCAGGTGCCGCCGACCGAACGGCTGCCCGAGGCGATCGGCGGGCCGGTGCTGCGCGCCGCCGCGCTGAAGGGCGATCCGACCGCGGCCTACGAGATCGGCCTGCGCTTCGCCGAAGGCAAAGGCGTGGCGGCGAATTTCGACGAGGCCGCGAAATGGTATGACCGCGCCGCCCAGGCCGGCGTGGTGCCGGCGATCTTCCGGCTCGGGACCCTCTACGAAAAGGGCCTCAGCGTGAAGAAGGACGTCGACATCGCGCGGCGCTATTACATGCAGGCCGCCGAGCGCGGCAACGCCAAGGCGATGCACAATCTGGCCGTGCTCGACGCCGACGGCGGCGGCAAGGGCGCCAACTACAAGAACGCGTCGCAATGGTTCCGCAAGGCGGCCGACCGCGGCGTCGCCGACAGCCAGTTCAACCTCGGCATCCTCTATGCCCGCGGCATCGGGGTCGAACAGAACCTCGCCGAATCCTTCAAATGGTTCAGCCTGGCGGCGGCGCAGGGCGATGAGGATTCCGTCCGCAAGCGCGACGATATCGCCAAGCGGCTCGACGCCCAGTCGCTGGCCGCGGCCAAGCTCGCGATCCAGACCTTCACGCCGGAGCCCCAGCCCGACGACGCCATCCATGTAGCGGCCCCGGCCGGCGGATGGGACTCTGCCCCGGTGCAGGCCACCACCGCCAAGCCCGCGGCGAAGCCGGTTTCGACCAAGCGCGCCTCCCGTTAATCCCGGTTTTTCACCACATCGGAAAATCCGCGCGGCGCCTTGCGGCAAAAAATCCGGCCTGCCGCGGATTCTTTAGTCCCTCCCCCGGTCGATTTCGGTTATGCAGGGACGCGGTCGTTCTCCGCGCTCCCAACAAACCATGCCGTGAACGGTTATCGGCCGGCCTCACGGCTACATTCCGAAGAAATCGCGCGTGCAGCTCTACCTCCCGATCGCCGACATTCCGGTCAACGTCTTCCTCATCCTGGCGATGGGCGCGGCGGTCGGTTTCGTGTCCGGCATGTTCGGGATCGGCGGCGGGTTTCTGATGACGCCGCTGCTGATCTTCGTCGGCATCACCCCCGCGGTCGCGGTCGCCTCCGTCGCCAGCCACATCGCCGCCTCGTCGTTCTCGGGCGCGCTGTCCTACTGGCGGCGCCGCGCCATCGATCCGGCGCTGGCGCTGGTGCTGCTCTGCGGCGGCACCATCGGCACCGCGCTCGGGGTCTGGACCTTCACGCTGCTGCGCTCGCTCGGCCAGCTCGACCTGATGATCGCGCTGTCCTACGTCATCCTGCTGACCGCGGTCGGCGGCCTGATGTTCTGGGAAGGGGTGCGCGCGATCATGCGGACGAGGCGCGGCGTCGCGCCGCTGACGCGCCGCCCGGGCAGCCACGGCTGGATCCACGGGCTGCCGCTGAAGATGCGCTTCAAGCGCTCCAAGATCTATCTGTCGGTGATCCCCGTGGTGGTCGTCGGGCTGATCATCGGCTTCATCGGCGCGATCATGGGCATCGGCGGCGGCTTCATCCTGATCCCGATCATGATCTATCTGTTGCGGGTGCCGACCTCGACCGTGATCGGCACCTCGATGGTGCTGACGCTGGTCACCATGGTGTTCGCCACCATGCTGCACGCGGCCACCAACCATCTGGTCGATGCGGTGCTGGCGCTGATCCTGATGGTCGGCGGCGTGACCGGCGCGCAGTTCGGCGCCCGCGCCGGCCAGAAGATCCGCGGCGAGCAGCTGCGGCTGCTGCTCGGCCTGCTGATTCTGGCGGTCGGCATCCGCTTCGCGATCGAGCTGGCGATCCGCCCCGACGACCTCTTCACCATCCGCGAAACCGGAGGCGCCGGATGATCGCGCGCACCTCACTCGCTGGTCTCGCGCTGGTTGTGAGCGCGGCGGTCCATGTCGCGCCGGCGCGCGCGGAACGGCTGATCGCGTCGGTCTCGAACCACCGCGTCACCGTGACGCCGAACTATTCCGGCGAGGAACTGGTGCTGTTCGGTTCGGTCGAAAGGGATGCGTCCACGCCGGCGACCCGCACCAGTTACGACCTGGTCGTGACCGTCTCCGGACCGCGCGCCGACATGGTGACGCGCCGCAAGGAACGCAAATTCGGCATCTGGATCAACACCGACTACCGGCAATTCCTGAAAGTGCCGACCTATCTGGCGCTGTTCTCCAACCGGCCGTTCGACGCCATCGCTTCGCCCGAAGTCCAGCGGCGGCAGCAGCTCGGCCTCAACAACGTGCTGCTGACCCAGCGCGTCGGCACCGATTATGCCGACGTCGTGCCGAACGATCCGTTCCGTTCTGCCTTCGTGCGGTTGCGCTCCGAGCATGGTCTCTACCGCGAGGCGACCTCGGCGGTGACGTTCCTGACGCCGACGCTGTTCCGCACCGGCATTCCGCTGCCGGGCGAAGTGCCGATCGGCACCTATGACATCGAGATCAAGCTGTTCTCCGACGGCGCCCTGGTGACCAAGACCGAAACCGCGTTCGAAATCGTCAAGGTCGGTTTCGAACAATTCGTCGCCACCACCGCGCGCCAGAACGGTTTTGTCTACGGGCTGGTGACGGCCTTGATGGCGATCATGACCGGCTGGATGGCGTCGATCGTGTTCCGGAAGGATTGAGCTGCCTCGGCGCGGCCGGCCGCGTCACCGGATAATTGCCGAGCGCCACCGCTCCCAGGAAGAAGCCAAGGCTTGGCAAGGCGGCCGCCACAGTCAAAACTGTCGTCGCCCGGCCTGACCGGGCGATCCAGTACGCCGCGCCTTCTCGATTTATCTCAAACGTCTCTGGAATACTGGGTCGCCCGGTCAAGCCGGGCGATGACAGCGGTGTGTGTGTGTGTGCGAGCGATGCACGCTGAAACATCGTGATTCGTATTTCAAACAGCTCGAGGATATGCGTCCGCATTCTCGCGGCGCGATGCGCCCGAGGTTTGCAGCGGCTTCACCCTCCCTGAAGAAAAGAGGGCGCAGGGAAAGCCGGGCGCCGATTGCACCCGCGGTCGTGCGCACAACGAGCGCACGAGTGGACCACAGGTTCAACCGGATCATCCCGGCTTTCCCCGCGCGAATGGGTTACGGCTTACTTCGTACTCTCCCCGGTGAACGGGCTTTTTTGCCACCGTCGCCTTGCGGATCGACGATACATCCCGGACCCGGTTGGGCCGGATGCATCTCCGCAAGACTTGACGCCAGCGTCGCGGCGTCAGGACCACACGACTTCGCCGTCCGCGCCCGTCTCGCCAAAGCTCTCGCCGGACCTCGTGCGATCCGGCCAGTTTCGTCGAAGACAGTTTTAAGCGCCGTCCGTCCGCACGCCGGCCGATCGCTCACGGAGTTCAATCCGCCCTGCGATCCCTTGCGCGCCCGACGCTGTCGCGTCCATCGCATCCCACCGCGCGTTCGTGACGACTCGCGATCCGCCCCTTGCCGGGTGAGACGGGCGAATTGCTAAAGGTGATTTGCCCGACGTGTTAAGCGGAAAATTTTTGCGCGAAGGGCTGGACAGGCCACAATTGGAAAGCGAGCTGATTTGCCCGTCGGGTCGTTTTCAGGTGTAGTTTGCACGCAAGCAAGGCGCTTCGTGCGCCAAGACTGTGGGCGACAATCGAGAGGTGTTCATGGACCGTTTGGAAAAGCCTTGCTGGCCGACGGGACGCCGATGTGCGGTGTCGATCACATTCGACGATGCGCTTCCTGTCCATCACGAACTGGCCGGCCCGGCGCTCGAAGCGCGGGGAATGCGCGGCACCTTCTATCTCCATATCGCGATGGCCCCGTGCAGCGACCCGATGCCTTGGCGCGCGCTTGCGGCACGCGGCCACGAACTGGGAAACCACAGCCTGTTTCACCCTTGCCGGCGCAAGGCCACCCACAGAACCTGGCTCGACAAAGCCTTCGATTTGCGGCGCTATGAGCCGATTCGATTCCAGCAGGAGGTGCGGGTCGCCAATGCCTTTCTGAAATTGATCGACGGTCTCGGTGAGCGCACCTACGCCTACACCTGTTACGATACGCATCTCGGCCGCTGGCCCAACAAGACCGCCATTGCCGGCCTGATCCGGTCTGATTTCGTCGCCGCGCGCGGCGGACGGACCGACCAGCCGGTCATTGTATCCCGCGACCTCGATATGATGAACCTTGGTTGTTTTCAGGCTGACGGGCTTTCGCTCGCCGCTCTCACCGATGCGATCGATATCACGCGCGACCGCGGCGGCTGGCTGATACTGGTCTTTCACGGCATAGGATCGGGAACGCATGGCTTGTTTGTCGAGCCGTCGACCCTCGATGGATTGCTGGACCATTTGGCCGCTCAGAACGAAATCTGGGTCGCACCGGTCGTCGAAATCGCCAAATGGGTGCGAGCGGCAAGCCACTGAGACCGCAAGACAGCGAACCGCACAAGGCAAGTGGCGCGACATCTGCCTGCGTCGCAGAAAACGGTCCTCCCGTTTTCGTTTCGCAATCCAAGCAAGTTATTGTTATTGTAGTCGCCAAATCCTTTCCCGAGGGGGCCAGTCTTGCGCGAAAAGGAACTCCGCATAGCGCTCGTTTGCTTCGGAGGCGCCTCGCTGGCCATCTATATGCATGGGGTCACCAAGGAGATTCTGAAGCTCGTCAGGGCGTCCAGCGCCCTTCATACCATCATCGTCCGGGAAGAGCGCTCGACCGCCGGGTTCTTCGATGTTCGCGACCGCTCCGATCCCGAATTTGACACTGAAGCGATCTATTTCGATCTCCTGCGCGATATCGGCCGGACAGTCGATCTGCGAGTCATCGTTGACATCATCGCGGGAGCCTCCGCGGGCGGAATCAACGGCATCATGCTGGCGCGGGCGTTGAGTCATGACCTGCCCATGGGTCGGCTCCGCGAGCTCTGGCTTGAGAATGCCGATGTCACCGAGCTGCTGGCATCGGAAGCGAAGGCACACATATCGAGCAAGTGGATTCTTCGGCCGCTGTTCTGGGCCGCTGGTCTGATGGGCAGAGGACTGCTCAGCGACCTGGAGGTGCGTTCCAAGCTATCGCTGTTCATGCGATCTCGATGGTTCGAGCCTCCATTCGACGGCCTGAAGATGACCGCTCTGATGTACGACGCGGTTGCTGCCATGGGAACGCCACGGGGAGAGAGGGCCTCTCTGCTTCCTTCAGGCCAAGGCCTCGATTTGTTCGTGACCCTGACTGACTTCAACGGTCACCAGCGAACCATGCAGATTCACAATCCTCCGATCATTCACGAGCGCGAACACCGTCACCACCTCCATTTCAGATATCGGAGGCGTCAAAGCGGAGCCATCGAGAGCGATTTTGAAATGACCAATGCGCCTGCACTGGCTTTCGCCGCGCGCGCGACGTCATCAATTCCGGGAGCATTTCCGCCAGCGCGCATTCTGGAGGTCGATGAGCTTCTCAGGAACCGCTCCATTGCCTGGCCGCGCCGCGCAGAGTTCATTGCGCGGAATTTCGACAACTACGCGCAGATGAATGTCGACGCGGCTTCTGTTCCGTTCATCGATGGCAGTGTTTTGAGCAGTCATCCCTTTCGCGAAGCGGTCAACGCCATCCGAGGCCGCGCCGCATATCGTGAGGTAGATCGACGGGTAGTCTACGTTGATCCCAACCCCACACCCGCGGGGCTGGCCGTGCATCACGGTCTGCCGGGATTTTTTCCGACGCTGAAAGGTGCGCTGTCCGAGATTCCGCTGTCCCAACCCGTGACCGACGAACTCAGCTGGATAGGTCATTACAACGAACAGGTGCGTCGACTCAGGGCGATCGTCGACAGCGCGCGGCCGAATATCCGCCGGCTGGTCGCAGAGGTCATGACCACCGATCGCGAACCAAGCAGCGAAGATCAAATTCGCGGCTGGCGCGAGCAGGCAAATATCAAGGCCGCCCGCGACGCGGGTTTCGCATACGATGCCTATGTGCGCCTGAAACTCGCCTCGGTGCGCGACTTCGTCAGCCGACTGATCATGGAGATCCGCGGCGTTCGTCCGGAATCGCCCTTCGCGCGGTCAATTGCGGAAATCATAGACGCCTGGGCAATCCAGGCCGGCGTGACCTACGAGCCCGCAGATGGCCGATCCTTGCAGGCGGAAGCCGCCGCAGGCTCCGACACCCCGAAGTGGATCAGCTTTCTACTAGCGTTTGACGTGGGTTATCGAAAGCGCAGGCTTCGTTTCCTGATCGAAGGTCAGAACCGCCTTTCCCAGATGCTGGGTTCAGGAGAGTTCGAGGGCCTGGAGACCGCCAGCGTCGACCGCTTGAAACGCAAGTTCTATGAATGCGCGGACGCACTGGAGCAAAGAGAGGCCGCCACCTCCATCAATGCAACGACCTGCAATCTGGTCGAGGATATCTTTCGGACAGGGCCGTCTCCGACTGAAGTCGGACAGATAGGCAAGTATGCACAGTCCTTTGCCGCGCGACACAGGGATCGGATTGATGTGCTCATCGAGCGCCTCGGCTCGGATATCGATCTCAAAGCCAGCACGTCGGACATTGACGTTCTTCTTGCCGAAACCGATGGGTGGCCCGCCCTTGCGAGGCACGAGGTGCTCGTGAATCATCTCGGGTTTCCGTTCTGGGACGTTGTGACATTTCCCGTGATGCCGTGGCGGGAGGCGGGGGAATTCAACGAGGTCCGGATTGACCGTATCAGTGCCCAGGACGCCGCCGGCATCAACAGACTGGGGACGTTTCAGCTAAAGGGCACTGCGTTCAGTCAATCTGCCGCGTTCTTGTCGCGCGCCTACCGCGAGAATGACTACCTGCTCGGCCGCTTGCATGCCATTGACCGTCTGATCGATATCGTTTCCGAGGCGGCCGGCTCCGAATCCCAGTCCCCAGCCGCGATAGCGGCATTAAAGAAACGAGGATTTCTCCGGATTCTGGATGTGGAGGAGCGCCATCTAACCACGTGCAAGAAATTGATTGCGGAGCTACGGGCAGCGATCACGGCAGATGAGCGGCTTGAAACATTCAAGGCTGCCAGGTGATCCCCAGGACCATGGCGCCGATCTCGTACAGAAAACTCGGGACCGCGAGCGCTTGCATCCCGTTCTCTCAGTAACAGCGCGACGCTGCGATCGCGTGCAGCCTGTTATCGCCGAGCACATGCGCCATGAACCCGGGCGTACCGAAAATCTTCGCAAACGCTTCATCGCGGATGCTCAGGCCTCCGGTATAGGCGCCGAACGCCGGCATCACGGCGCGCTCGCCGTCGCAGGCGAAACAACGCCGCTCCATCGAACGGCCGCGCGCCGACACCCGCGCCTTGGGATGCAGATGGCCGGCGATTTCACCCAAAGCCCCTGATGGTTCGTGACGAAACATGATCGGGCCGATCGCGACTTCCTCGGCGACCACGCCGCCTAGACCGGACGGCAGCGCCGGGTCGTGATTGCCTGATATCCAGATCCAGTCGCGCCGCGCCTGCAACCCGGTGAGGACGTCGCGGTCGGTTGCGGACAGCCGGTCGTGGGCGTCGCGGTCATGGAAACTGTCGCCGAGCGCGATCACCATGCGCGGATCGTGCCGCGCGATCACGCCTGCGAGGCGGCCGAGGGTCGCTGCGGTGTCATAGGGCGGCAGCAGCACGCCGCGCGTGGCGAAGCTGGAGCCTTTTTCCAGATGCAGGTCGGAGACCACGAGCAGGCCCTGCTCTTCCCAGAACAGTGCGCCGGAGAGATCGGCGACCAAAGTCGCGCCGGCGACGACCAAAGTCGCGCCGGCGACATCGACGGTGGCGACGCGCGCGGCCGGTTCATCGTCGAGGATTTGCGCGCGGGCCGTCACGTTCTATCCAGTCGCCTCTTTGACGAGTTCTTCGGCGGCTTCCGCCAGCAGTTCGTCGGATGCTTCGCCATAAACCGCTTCGCGGCCGATTTCCAGCATCACGGGCACCGCTAGCGGCGATATCCGGTCCAGTTCCCGGTGGATGATTCGCCCCTTGATTCGCAACAGCATATCACTGAGCCGCCTGACATCGAGCAGCCCGGTGGCGGCATCGGCGCGCGCGGCGCGCAGCAGTACATGGTCGGGCTGGTGCTTGCGCAGCACGTCGTAGATCAGGTCGGTCGAGAACAGCACCTGACGCCGGGTCTTTTCCTCGCCGGTGAAGCGCCGGGCGATCAGCCCGGAAATGATGGCGCAGGTGCGGAAGGTGCGCTTCATCAATGCGGATTCCGCCAACCATGCCTCGAGATCGTCGCCCAGCATGTCCGGATCGAACAGCGCGTCGAGATCGAGCTTGCCCTGCCGGATCATGAACGACATGTCGCCGAGCCCCCACACCGCCAGCGCATATTCATTGGCGACGAAGCCGAGCGGCCGGGCGCGGCCGCGCTCCAGCCGCCGCGTCAGCAGCATGCCGAGGGTCTGATGCGCCAGCCGGCCTTCGAAGGGATAGCAGACGAGATAATGCTTGTCGGCGCGGGGGAACGTTTCCACCACCAGTTCGCGGGTGCCGGGAACGCGCGACAGACGCGCCTGCAGCGACAGCCAGTCGCGCACCTGGTCCGGCAAGGCTTTCCACGCACGCCTGTCGGCCAGCAGGTTGCGGACGCGTTCGGCGAGATAGGTCGAGAGCGGAAACTTGCCGCCCATATAGGACGGCACCTTCGCATCCTTGTCGTTGGCGCGGGAGACATAGACCTGATCTTCGGCGAGGGCCTCATAGCGCACCACCTCGCCGCCGAACACAAAGGTGTCGCCGACCACCAGCCCCTCGATGAAATATTCCTCGATCTCGCCCAGCATCCGGCCGCCGCGCCCGAGCGCGCCGGTCGATCCGGTGTTTCCTTTTGCACCGCGCGAACGCACCAGCCGCACCTTCAGCATGGACTCCTCGACGATGGTGCCGACATTGAGACGGTAGCTTTGCCGCACCCTCGGATTGGTCACGCGCCAGCGGCCCTGCTTGTCCTGCTTGATGCGGGCGAAGCGCTCATAGGTCTTCAGCGCATAGCCGCCGGAGGCGACGAAATCGACGACGTCGTCGAAATCGGTCCGCGTAAGACCGGAATAGGGCGCCGCCGTCAGCACCTCTTCGTAGAGTTCGTCGGACAGGAACGGTTCGCCGCAGGCGCGGCCGAGCACATGCTGCGCCAGCACGTCGAGCGCGCCTGACCGCAGCGGCGGGGTGTCCTGCGCGTTCTCCGCCACCGCGTCGATGGCGACGCGGCATTCCAGCACCTCGAAGCGGTTGGCCGGAACAAGAACGGCGCGCGAGGCTTCGTCGATGCGGTGGTTGGCGCGGCCGATGCGCTGCATCAGCCGCGAAGCGCCCTTCGGCGCGCCGATATTGATGACGAGATCGACGTCGCCCCAGTCGACGCCGAGGTCGAGCGACGAGGTGCAGACCACGCCGCGTAGCCTGCCCGCCGCCATCGCGTCCTCGACCTTGCGGCGCTGCGCGACGTCGAGCGAGCCGTGATGCAGCGCGATCGCCAGCCCATCGTCGTTCATCCGCCACAGATCCTGAAACAGCATCTCGGCCTGGCTGCGGGTGTTGACGAACACCAGCGTGGTCCTGTTGGCCTTGATCAGGTCGTAGACCTCGTTCAGCGCGTGGCGCGCCGAATGGCCGGCCCATGGCAGGCGCTCTTTGGTGTCGAGCATTTCGACGATCGGCGCTGCCGCACCGCCGGCGACGACGATGTCGGCGGCTTCGCTGTTGCGGTCGCGCTGCGGCACCAGAAACCGCGCCAGCGATTCCGGCTCGGCGACGGTGGCGGACAGTCCGATCGCGCGCAGCTGCGGCGCCAGCCGCCATAGCCGCGCCAGGCCGAGTGACAAGAGATCGCCGCGCTTGGAGGTCACCAGCGCATGCAACTCATCGAGCACGATGCGCCTGAGCTGCGAAAACAGAAACGGCGCATCGTCGGACGACAACAGCAGCGCCAGTTGTTCGGGCGTGGTGAGCAGGATATCCGGCGGATAGCGCCGCTGCCGCTGCCGCCGCGACACCGGCGTGTCGCCGGTGCGGGTCTCGACCTTGATCGGCAGACCCATCTCGGCGATCGGCGTCTCCAGGTTGCGCGCGATGTCGACCGCGAGCGCTTTCAGCGGCGAGATGTAGAGAGTGTGGAGGCCGCGGCTGCGTTGCAGGCTGCGGCCGGTGGAGATGAGGCTGCGGGGCAGTGCTGGCGCGACAACCACGCTGCTCTCCCCTCCCCCCGCGCGCGCAGCGCGTAGCGGGGGGAGGGAAGAAGAGCGCATCGGCGATGAGGCAGCGGGAGCCGATAGCTCCACCAGCGTCGGCAGGAATCCCGCCAGTGTCTTGCCGGCGCCGGTCGGTGCGATCAGCAGCGCGGAAGCGTCGGCGCGGGCCTTGGCGAGCAATGCGAGCTGATGTTCACGGGGCGACCATCCGCGGGATGCGAACCATTCGACGAAACGGTCCGGCAACAGCGCGTCCGGCTCGGCCGGGGATGGGTTGAGAATATGGGGCGGCACAGCCCAAGAGGTAAGCCGTTGCGGCCGGTTCGTCGAGGGCGGCAGCAGACGCAATTCACCTCGCCCCGCTTGCGGGGAGAGCACAGGCCGCCTTCGGCGGCCGTCCTTAGAAAGAACGCCGAAGCCAAGCTTCGGCTATCGCCTAGCGCCGGGTGAGGGGCACTTTCCGCGAACTCCGTCCGTGGAGAGAAGCCCCTCACCCCAACCCTCTAAGAGCGAGCTTCGCTCGTCTCGGCCCCGCAAGAGCGGGGCGAGGGAGATCGACACCGTCCGCTTATTCCGTGACCGGCTTGTCGGAAATATCCCAGTCCTTGCCGTTGAAGGTGGAGATGTAGAGCGTCTTCATCGGCGTGTAGTTGTCGGGGGTGTAGCTGTAGGTCACGCCGTCCAGCATGTAGGGCGAATGGAAGCCGTTGAGGCTGGAGGCCTGCTTCAAGACGTTGGCGCGGGTCAGGTCGTCGCCGCAGCGGCGCAGGATTTCGGCCATCGACGCCACCTGGCCGTAGCCGGCAAAGGCGATGGTGTTGTCCGGATCGACATTGGGCAGATACTTCTTGCGCAATTCCTCGAACGCCATGACGTCGGGATCCTTCACCCAGCGCGGCACGCCGACTTCCTTGGCATAGCGGATGGCGACGATGCCGGTGGCGTTCTCCAGGCCCGCCGCGCTCAGGATGGAACGTCCGGTCGAGCCGGCGGACAGCAGGTGCAGCGGCTTCCAGCCGAGTTCGGCGACCTTGCGGATCGACTGCGACGACGCCTTGCCGGTGCTGATGTTGTAAAAGACATCCGCGCCGGACTTCGAAAGATTGATGAGCTGGGAATCGATGGTCGGCTCGGTCAGATCGTAGGTCTGCTCCATGATCACCTTGGCGGTGCCGCCGGCTTCCTCCAGCACCTTCTTGAACGGCCCGAGGAAGTCGCGGCCGAAATCGTCGTTCTGGTAGAGAATGCCGACCTTCGCATTCGGCTTCGCGGCAACGACATGTTTGGCGAGAATCCGCGCTTCGGTCGGATACAGCGGCAGGCCCGCCATGGTCCATTTGAAATTCTTCGGATCGTTCCATTTCGACGCGCCGGTGTTGAGCAGAAGCTGCGGCACGCCCTTCGAGTTGAGATATTTATGCACCGCGGTCTGCGGCGCGGTGCCGAGCGAGCCGAACAGCGCCAGCACTTCTTCCTGCTCGACCAGCCGTCGCGTCGCCTCGACGCATTTCGGCGCGCTGTAGGCGTCGTCCATGGTGAGGAACTTGACCTTGCGCCCGTTGATGCCGCCCTTTTCGTTCAGCATCTGGAAATAGGCCTCGCCGACCCGCCCCAGCACGCCATAGAGCGAGCCGGGGCCGCTGTGCGGCACGGTCTGGCCGAGCTTGATTTCGGTGTCGCTCGCGCCGACGTCGTATTTCTTCTCCGCCGCCCAGACATAGGGCGCGGGCAGGACGGAGGCTGCGATCGCGGAAAGCGCGGTGGCGCCGAATTCGCGCCGTGTCTGTTTGTTCTTCATTTTTTTCTCCCGGAACTATTGTTCTTGTTTGAGGGCAGCTGCCTTGATCTGCCATTCCGGCATGTCAGGCAAGAGCTTGCGACGCAATGCCGCCCTGTTCCGGCGCATGCTTCGAGGCTGTGCCAACCAGACGTCAGCCGTTCGCCGCGACCACGACCAGGCCGGGCACCGGCTCGTTGTCCTCATTGCGCGCCGACAGGTCTTCCAGCCGCGACAGCACGAGGCCGGCATCGGCGATCGACGCACGCACATAGTCGACGCCGTGCGCATAGCGCAGGCCCTCGCCGAGGATGACGCCATCGCCGCGATGGGTCTCGACGGTGAAGGCCAGCAGGCCGCCGGGCACCAGCACGCGCCTCGCCTCGCGCAACAGCGGCGCGAGATCCGCGACATAGACCATGGCGTCGGCGGCGAGAATGAGATCGGCGCCGGCGGCGGGCTTGCCGCGCAGGCCTTGCAGCATCTCGCCCACCTCGAGCTCGGCATAGAGCCCGGTGGCGCGCGCCCGCTCGATCATGCGCGGCGACAGGTCGATGCCGGTGAAATGGTCGACCTCCCTGGCGAAGGCGGAGGCCGCCAAGCCCGTGCCGCAGCCGAGATCAATGGCGCGCTTGAAGAAGGCGGGCTTGCGGACGGCAGCGCGCGCCGCCAGCACGGCTTTGAACAACAGCGCCGGGCCGCGATAGCCGAGATCGTCGACCAATGCCGTCTCGAATTTCGGCGCATATTGATCGAACAGCGCCCGCACATAGGCCTGCGGCATCGCCGATAGCTGTTCCGCGCCCGACAGCATCAGCCGCAGGCCGGCGCCGTGCCGGTCGTCGGGGTCGGCTATTTGCGCCTTTCGAAAGGCCTCGATCGCCGCCTCGCGCTCGCCGAGCCGCTCGCGGATTTCGCCGAGCGTGAACCAGGCCGAAGCAAAGTTCGGCGCAAGCTCGGTCGCCTGCAGCAACAGATCGGCGGCGGCGGCGAGATCGCCCTTCAGCTGCAGATCGCGCGCAAAATCGAACCGCCGGTCGGCCATCAAATCGCCGGAGGACAGGAACAGGCGCACGGGCATGATCGGAACCACAGTTGTCATTGCCGGACAATAGCCGTCCGAAGGATGCACCTATATATCCGGGATGCGCCCGCAAGAAGCGCCGTATTGGCCGGCGGCCATTGACGGCGGCAGGCGGGTTCCCCATGTCAGGGCGATCAGGCTATAGTGCGAGGACCAATCCGCGCGGGAGACCATCGATGCCCAACGACACCAGAGAACTGCCGGCAGCCAATGACGGCCTTTCCCGCTTTCTGGGCGGCTCGCCGCTGGCGGTGGCGTTCCGACTGGTGCTGCTGTCGATCCTGGTCGGCGTGGTGCTCGCCGCCATCGGCTTCGATCCCTGGAATATCCTCCAGAGCATCCGGCTGTTGTTCCAGCGGCTCTGGGATCTCGGCTTCGACGCCATCAACTGGCTGTGGCGCTACTTCCTGCTCGGCGCCGTGATCGTGGTGCCGATCTGGCTGGTGACGCGGCTGATCACGCCGCGCGGACGTTAAAGCATGATCCGTAAACGTGGGACGCGGTATTCCGCGGGACAAACGCGAAGCGCTTGCCCGGAGATCATGCTCAAACATAGAGATGAGATCACGATCCGTCGGATCGTGATCTAGCCCGCGCGCAGGCAAGGTTTGTTGGCTCCCGCATCCAGGGTTACGACCGCGCAGGTCTTTGCCATCGCAGGTCCGGCGATGGTCGCGAACCTGACGACGCCGCTGATCGGCATCGTCTCGACCACCGCGATCGGCCGGCTCGGCGACGCCACGTCGCTGGGCGGGGTCGCGATGGCGTCGGTGCTGTTCGACTGCCTGTTCTGGCTGTTCGCCTTCCTGCGCATGAGCACCGTTGCCTTCACCGCGCAGTCGCTCGGCGCCGGCGAGATGCACGAATTGCGCGCGATCCTGGTGCGCGGACTGATCGTCGCGGCGCTGGTCGGCGCCGGCCTGATTGCGCTGCAGATCCCGCTTGCCGCCATCCTGCTCGGCGCCATGGGCGGCAGCGAGGGCGTGGCGCGAGCGGCAAAAACCTATTTTGCGATCCGGATCTGGTCGGCGCCGCTGGCGCTGGCGAACTATGTCGTGCTCGGCTGGCTGATCGGACAGGCCCGCGCGACGCTGGCGCTCGGGGTGCAGATCGCGATCAATCTCATCAACATGGTGGCGACCTTGCTGCTGGTGCTGACGCTCGATCTTGGCATTGCGGGCGCCGCGATGGCCGCGCTGATCGCCGAAGCCCTCGGGCTCCTGATCGGCGTCGCGATCGCGCACAACCTCGCGCAGGATCATTTGCCGCTGTCGCGGGCCACCCTGTTCGACCGCGACACGCTCATGCGAATGCTGGCCGTCAACCGCGACATCATGATCCGCACCGCGGCGCTGATTGCGGCGTTCCTGTTCTTCACCGCGCAGGGCGCGCGCTCCGGCGACGTCACGCTCGCGGCCAATGCCGTGCTGCACAATTTCCTGCTGATCAGCGCCTTCTTCCTCGACGGGCTGGCGAACGCCGCCGAACAGCTTTGCGGTCGCGCCTATGGCGCCCGCGCGCGGGATGAATTTTCTGGCGCGGTGCGGCTGGTCGTGTTCTGGGGCTTTGGCTTTGCGCTGGCGGTCACTGCCGCGTTCGCGCTGTTCGGCCCCGCGCTGATCGATATGATGACCGCAAGCCCCGACGTGCGCCGCATCGCGCGGGATTTTCTGGTATTCGTGATCCTGTCGCCGTCGCTTGCCGTGTTCGCCTTTGCCTTTGACGGCGTCTATATCGGCGCGACCTGGGCGCGCGACATGCGCAATCTGATGGTCGCCTCGCTCGCGATCTTCCTCGCGGCCTGGCTGGCGCTGCGTTCATTCGGCAACACGGGGCTGTGGGGAGCCTTGCTGGTGCACTACGCCGCGCGCGGCGGCTTGCAGGCACTGCGCTATCCGGCGATGCTGCGGGCTTCGTTCCGGCAGGCGCCGCTGCCCGGCTGAACCAGGAGGATCGCCCGATGCAACTGCAATTTGTCGGCTGCGGCGACGCGTTCGGCTCCGGCGGCAGGTCCAATACTTGCTTCCATGTCACCGGCGATCACGTCAATTTCCTGATCGATTGCGGCGCCTCGTCGCTACCGGCGCTGAAGCGGCAAGGCATTATCCGCGACGGCATCGACCTCATTCTGATCACGCATTTCCATGGCGATCATTTCGGCGGGCTGCCGTTCCTGCTGCTGGATGCGCAGTTCACCCGCCGGACCCGCCCGCTGGTCGTCGCCGGGCCGGAAGGAATCGAGGCGCGGCTGGCGCAAGTGATGGAGGCGCTGTTCGAGAATTCGTCGAAGACCAAACAGCGCTTCGAGCTGTCGGTCGTCGCGCTCAGGCCGGAAGAAAAGCGCAGTTTCGGCGCGGTCGAGGTCACGCCCTACCCGGTGGTGCATGGCGAATCCGGCGGGCCCTTTCTGGCCTACCGGGTCGAAGCCGGGGGCCGCGTCATCGCCTACAGCGCCGACACCGAATGGACGGAGACGCTGATCCCGGCGGCGCGCGACGCCGACCTGTTCATTGCCGAAGCCTATTATTACGACAGGATCGTGAAGAACCACCTCAGCCTGACGACGCTGGAGGCGCATCTCGCCGAGATCAGGCCGAAGCGGCTGGTGCTCACCCACATGAGCGACGACATGCTGGGACGGCTGGATACGCTGGCCTACACCGCGGCGAGCGACGGCATGATTGTCGAGTTATAGATGAAAATGGATGGTATTGGGTTCGTCATTGCGAGGAGCACTTGCGACGAAGCAATCCAGCTTCCTTCTTTGCGCAGCAAGCTGGATTGCTTCGCTGCGCTCGCAATGACGGTGTCAACTAAACCGGCCAATCCTCGGCCGTGATGGTCGCCGCATCGGCGCCGACGATCTCGGAAAGCGAGTCGCGGCCGGTGCGCAGCAGCGTCGAGGCGAGGTCGTTCTTGATATGCTCGACCAGGCCGAGGCCCTTGTAGATCAGCGACGAATAAAGCTGGATCAGGCTGGCGCCGGCGCGGATTTTTGTAAGTGCCGCGCCGCCGCTGTCGATACCCCCCACGCCAATGAGCGGAAACGCACCCTCGGCGCGCACGTATGTCTCGGCCACCATCCGCGTCGACAGCCGGAACAACGGCCGGCCGGACAGGCCGCCCAGCTCCTTGGCGCGGGCCTGTTCGCGCAAGGTGGCAGGCCGCGCCAGCGTGGTATTGGCCACGATCATGCCGTCGACCCGGCGCGAGCGGGCGATGTTAACGACATCGTCGAGCTCGGCGAGACTGAGATCCGGCGCGATCTTGAGCAGCACCGGCGAGTCGCCGGCGTTCCGCCGCACCCGCTCGCGCGCATCGATCACCTTGGCCAGCAGATCGTCGAGCGCGGATGCCTGCTGCAGATTGCGCAGGCCCGGCGTATTCGGCGACGACACGTTGACGGTGAAATAGCTCGCCACCGGCGCGAAGGTTTCGATCAGCTTGACATAGTCGGCGACGCGATCGGCGGAGTCCTTGTTGGCGCCGACATTGACTCCGACGATGCCGCCGAGATTGGCGCGCGCCGCCAGCCGCCGCAGCACCGCTTCGGCGCCGTCATTGTTGAACCCCATGCGATTGATGACGGCTTCGTCGCGTTCCAGCCGGAACAGCCGCGGCCGCGGATTGCCGCCCTGGGGACGCGGCGTCACCGTGCCGATCTCGACGAAGCCGAAACCGAGCCGCAGCAGCGCATCTGGGACTTCCGCGCTCTTGTCGAAGCCCGCCGCCATGCCGACCGGGTTGGGGAAATTCAGCCCGAACGCCCGCACCGCCAGTTTCGGATCGTCCGGCCGCGGCTTGACCGGCGGCAGCAGCCGCAGCCCCTGGATCGCCAGACGATGCGCGTCCTCCGGATCGAACCAGCGCAACAGCGGCAGCGAAAAGGCGTCGAAGGCGCGGATCACGGCTCCAGCTCCGGAATGTGATGGTACCCGTCGGCGCGCGCATGCATGTCGAAGATGGCGATCACGACGCCAAGGTCGAGTTCGCCGTAGAGATGCGGAAACAGCTCGTCATTGCGCGACCGTTCCCAGCGCAGCGCCTCGCCCAGCGCATCGGCATCGACCGCGATCAGGAACAGCCCCCTCTGGCCGAAGAAGTGCTTCCTCGCCGTCTCGGCCACCTGCGAGGCGAGCGAAAAATGAATGAAGCCGTCGCGCGCATCGTCGGCGCTGCCGCGGTACACGCCTTGCCGCTCGGCCTCGCGCCAGGCCGAGGCGGGACAAATTTTGTAGATCCTGCGCACGGCGGCCGAAAGTCCTGCTTGTTGTTCTAAGTCTCTTGGGATTCTTCCGGAACTTCCGGACCTCGCGCGCCGACCGTATCGGCGCAACTTCCACACTTCAAGGGTCGCTTTTGCTCCCTTGCGCGTTGGGGCGAAAACCGGTTTATTGAGGTAATAATTCCTAGATTTGGGCGCGATCGAGCCATGGCCAAACATTCCAGAGCGCCGCGAATGCTGACCCACGAGCAGATCTGGACCGCGATGGACCGGCTGGCCGAGCGCGCCGGAATTACCGCCTCGGCGCTCGCCAAGCGCGCCGGCCTCGACCCCACCACCTTCAACAAGTCCAAGCGCATCACCCCCGAGGGACGCGAACGCTGGCCTTCCACCGAATCGGTCGCCAAGGCGCTCGCCGCCACCAACACGTCGATCGATACCTTCGTGCAGCTGATCGGCGACGGCCCGCGGGCGGTGCAGTCGGTGCCGCTGCTCGGCTTCGCGCAGGCGGGAGCCGGCGGCTATTTCGACGATAGCGGATACCCTGCCGGCAAGGGCTGGGACGAAGTCGGCCTGCCCGCCGTCAATGACGAGCACGCCTACGCGCTGGAAATCTCCGGCGATTCGATGCGGCCGGCCTATCGCGACGGCGACATCATCGTGGTGTCGCCGGGCACACCGATCCGCCGCGGCGACCGCGTGGTGGTGAAAACCACCGGCGGCGAGGTGATGGTCAAGGAACTGAAGCGCCGGACCGCCAAGACACTGGAGCTGGCATCGCTGAATCCCGTTCATGTCGACCGCACGCTGGCGGCGGGCGACGTCGCGTGGATCGCGCGCATCGTGTGGGCGAGCCAGTAATCAGCCGGTAAGACTGCCCGCACGACGAACTTGCAGCGGCACATCCCGTTCAATACTTTCGCGCCCGAGTTGAGCCGGCCGGCGTTTCAGTTTGCATAAGAAAGGAGACTAATGATGAATCGTCGCCATGCGCTGAAGGCGTTGGCGGGCCTGGCGCTTTGCCCGCTCTGCACGCAACAGGGAATTGCCGCGGAAGGCCACCACTGGAGCTATGAAGGCGCCGGCGGCCCGGCGAAATGGGGCGACCTCGACGCCGCCAGCAAGGTCTGCGGCATCGGCTCGCAGCAATCGCCGATCGATATCGGCACGACGGTCAAGTCGCAGTTGCCGGCGCTAAAAATCAACTGGGCCAAGACCGCCGACACCATCGTCAACAACGGCCACACCATCCAGCTCAATTTCGCCAAAGGCAGCACGCTGACGCTCGGCGACGTCAAATATGAATTGCAGCAGGTGCATTTTCACCGGCCGAGCGAGCATTTGATCGGAGGCAGGAACTTTCCGATGGAAGCCCACTTCGTGCACCGCGCCGAAACCGGTGGGCTTGCCGTGGTCGGCGTGTTGATGGCGATCGGCAAACCGAACGCCGCCTTCAGCAAGATCGTCGCGACCATGCCCATGAAGGAAGGGCCCGCCGTCAAGGCCGACCCCGGCATCGATCCCAATGCGCTGCTTCCGGCCAGGCTCGGCTACTACCGCTATCCCGGTTCGCTGACGACGCCGCCCTGTTCGGAGACCGTCGAATGGCTGCTGCTGACCGACCCGGTCCAGGTGGCGGAAACCGATGTCGCGGCTTTCGCCAGGCTCTATCCGATGAACGCGCGCCCAGTGCAGAAAGACAACCGCCGCTACGTGCTGCGGTCGAGCTGACAACGTCGTCCCGGCGAACGCCGGGACCCATAGCCACTGATGGTGATTGTTGCGGGAAGTGTCGACCGCCACCGCCCAAATCGAGAGGCCGCGGAGTATGGGTCCCGGCGTTCGCCGGGACGACGATAATTCCTACGTCGCGTAGTCCGGCTCCTTGCGGTCGAGGATGCGCTTCAAGGCATCGAAGTGCCGCTGCGCCGGGGTCGGCCCCTTGTAGAGATGATCGTCCATGAAGTCGCGCCGGGTCTTCTCGACCACATGTGCGGGAAGCCGCTTCAGCGGTTGCCCGGTCCACATTGCGTAGATCTGAACCTGCGCGACGCGCTCGACATAATAGAGCTTGTCATAGGCATCGGCGACAGTCGCGCCGACCGTCGAGATGCCGTGATTGGCCATGAACAGCACGGTCTTGTCGCCGATCACCCTGGCGAGCCGCGCGCCCTCGGCAGGATCGAGCGCTGGGCCGGTATATTCGTCGTCATAGGCAATGGCACCGGAAAGGCCGACCTCGGTCTGGCCGATCTCCTTGATGCGCGGATCTTCCAGGCGCGTCAGCGCGCTCGCATAGGGCATGTGGGTGTGGAACACCGCTTTGGCCTGCGGCAGCGCCTTGTGGATCGGCGCGTGGATGCAATAGCAGGAGCGCTCCACCTCACCCTCGCCGCTCTTGACCTCGCCGTCGTCGATGCCGACTTCCATGAAGGACGAGGCGGTGACCTCCGACCAGTGCATACCGAACGGAATCTGGTAGTAGCGGTCGCCGCGGCCCGGCACCACCAAGGTCAGATGGTTGAAGATGCCTTCGCTGAAACCATGCATGTAGGCCAGCCGGTGCGCCGCCGCGAGGTCGACCCGCGCCTGCCATTGCCCGGCATCGACACTGTCCTGAAGCGACTTCGGCGAAACCCTGAACTGCATGAGCATGCTCCCTGTGCTGGCCTGCCCCTCGGCGGAGGCTTGGTGGAAGCATAGCGCAATTTGAGCGGGTGCCCGGCTGAAATTGCCGCGGGCCTGCCATCTCGATTTGGCGCCTCTTCCTCACCCTCTCCCCTTGTGGGAGCCGAGACGAGCGAAGCTCGCTCTTGGGTGGACGCGATGCGAAGCATCGCGGACGGGTGAGGGGTCTGTCTCCGCGGATAGAGACCCCCTCATCCGGCACGGACTTCGTCCGCGCCACCTTCTCCCACAAGGGGAGAAGGAAGAAAGGTTACGCCGATCTTGCCAGCGCGCCGTCGATCATCGCCACCGCATTCGTCAGCCCATAGACCGCGACGAAGGAGCCGAAGCGCGGGCCTTTTTCCTGACCGAGCAGCACCTGGTAGAGCATATTGAACCAGTCGAGCGAGACGCCGGGCCGGCCGTCCTTGCCCTTCTTCACAGGGTCGAGGAACGGCTCGCGGCGGCCGATCTCGTAGACCACGTTCTGGATATCCTCGGCGGTCGATGCCGCCGGCATGTTCGACAGCGCGTCGCGCAGATCCTGCAACGCCGCGCGTTCGCTGTCGGTCGGCTCGCGGAACTTCTTGGTCGGCGCCACGAAGTCGCGATAATAGTTGATGGCGTAGCCGACCAGCGCGTCGAGCTTCGGATGGCTCTGCGGCGTGACGCCGGGGCGATAGCGGCCGATGAAGCCCCACAGGGTCTCGGCATTCTCCGCATTCGACGACGACACCAGCGTCAGCAGCAGCTGGAACGTGACCGGCATGTCGGCCTTGGGCGGATGGCCGGAATGGATGTGCCAGACCGGATTGGCGAGCTGCTGCTTGGCGTCCTGCCGCGAAAAGCCTTCGAGGAACTGCTGATAGTCGTCGACGTTGCGCGGGATGACGTCGAAATACAGCCGCTTGGCCGCCTTCGGCTCGCGATACATGAACAGCGACAGCGATTCCGGCGAGGCATAGCGCAGCCATTCGTCGATGGTGAGCCCGTTGCCCTTCGACTTCGAAATCTTCTGGCCCTTGTCGTCGAGGAACAGCTCGTAATTGAAGCCTTCCGGCGGCAGGCCGCCGAGCGCCGCGCAGATCTTGCCCGACAGTTTTACGGAATCGATCAGGTCCTTGCCGGCCATTTCGTAGTCGACGCCGAGCGCGAACCAGCGCATCGCCCAGTCCGGCTTCCATTGCAGCTTGCAATGGCCGCCGGTGACCGGAAGCGTCACGCGCTCTTTGGTTTCAGGATCGTCATAGGAGACCGTGCCGGCCTTCACGTCATGTTCGACGATCGGCACATACAGCACCGCACCGGTGCGCGGGCAAATGGGGAGGAACGGGGAATAGCTCGCGGCGCGTTCTTCGCGCAACGACGGCAGCATCACCTTCATCACTGCGTCGAATCGCTCCAGCATGCGCAGCAGCGCCGCATCGAATTTTCCGCCCGTGTAGTAATCGGTCGAGCTGGCAAACTCGTAGTCGAAGCCGAAGGTGTCGAGAAACGCGCGCAGCCGCGCATTGTTGTGCGCGCCGAAACTCGGATGGGTGCCGAACGGATCCGGCACCCGCGTCAGCGGCTTGCCGATATTCTTTTCCAGCAGTTCCTTGTTCGGCACGTTGTCCGGCACCTTGCGCAGGCCGTCCATGTCGTCGGAAAATGCCAGCAGCCGGGTCCTGATCTTGTCCTCCGTCAGCACGCGAAAGGCGTGGCGCACCATGGTGGTGCGCGCGACCTCGCCGAAAGTGCCGATATGCGGCAGGCCGGACGGACCGTAGCCGGTCTCGAACAGCACCTCGTCCTTCGGCTGCTTTTTCAGCCGCGCCACGATCGCCTTGGCCTGCTCGAACGGCCAGGCGTTGGATTGTTCGGCGAGCGTGCGCAGGTCGCTTGGGCTGACGGCAAGATCGATCGTGGACATCTAAAGGGGTCTCCAGGACCGCGGAAACTAGCGCTTCCGCGTCAAAATGCAAAATGATGGCAGTACGCCGTCATTCCGGGATGGTGCGTTAGCACCAGACCCGGAATCTCGTCATTCCGGGTTCGATGCTACGCATCGCCCCGGAATGACGAGGACCGTTCAGAACGGGCTGACCGAAAAATAGCGCAGCCATAAATCGGTGTAGCGGCCCTTTTCCCAGAGCCGGAACAGCGCCCAGTTCAGCGCCTGCCGCAACAGGTCATTGCCCTTGCGCACGCCGATGCCGATGCCCTCGCCGAAGTAGCGGCTCTCGACGAACGGCCCGCCCGAGAACGCGCAGCATTCGGCCGAGTCGGTGCCGTTGATCCAGAACGCCAGCGAGATCGCGTCGCCGAAAATGAAATCCACCTCGCCGCGCCGCAAGCCCAGCCGCAGCGCGTCGTCGTTGGGATAGGGATGCAGTTCGGCGTCGGTGAACATGGCCTTGAGATAGGCCTCATGCGAAGTGCCGGCGACGGCCCCGATCTTCTTGCCTTCGAGATATTCGGGGCGCACCTCCGGCATCACGGCGTCGCGCCGCGACACGAACCGCGCCGGCGCACGGTAATAGGGATCGGTGAAATCGACCCGGGCGCGCAGTTGCGGCGTCACCGCGAGCGAGGCGATGATGGCGTCGCCGCGGTTGCTCGCGATCGCATCCAACAGCGTTTCGAAGCGCCGCATCTGGATGGTGCAGGTGACCTTGATCTCCTCGCAAAGCAATCTGGCCAGATCGACATTGAAGCCGGCCGGATTGCCGTCGGGACCGGTGAAGTTGAACGGCGGATAATCGGTTTCGGTCAGGAACCGGATCACCGTGAGGCGGGACAGATCCGGCCGGTCCGGGCGCCGGCGCGGGTCCCAGAAGCCGGGCACCGCCTGCGGCGCCGCCTCCACCGCGGGCTTGGCCGGGGTTTGCGCCTGCGCCGCGCCGCCGGACAGCACCACGGCCAGCGCAATGCCGGCCGTCGCCAGGGTGGCGCGGGCGGTTCGAAGCGCTGAAAGCGGGATGATCTGCGGCTGCATTGACGGCGGTTTTTCCGGATTGGACGGCCTTATAGACCATCCGGCTGGCGACGCGAACGCCGTTTGTCACCTCGCGGCGTGTGGCTCAGAGGTAACGCTTCAGGTCGGCGGCGGCTTCCTCGGGCGTCCGCTTGAGATTGAACGGCGAGACGAACTTGCCGTCGCGGTCCATCAGGTAGATCAGGGCGGTGTGATCCATGGTGTAATCGCCGCCATCCTTGGTCGGGACCTTGCGGGCATAGACCCGGTAGGCGGAAATCACCTTGGCCACCGCCTCGGGATCGCCGGTCAGCCCTTTGAGATGCGGATCGAAACTCGACAGATAGTCCTTCATCGCCGCAGGGGTGTCGCGCTCGGGGTCGACCGAGACGAAGAAGGCGTTGACGCGGTCGGCATCCTTGCCCATCGCCTTCAACAGCTCGGAAATCTCGAACAGCGCGGTCGGGCACACGTCGGGGCAATGGGTGAAGCCGAAGAAAATCAGCGTCGGGCGGCCCTTGAGGTTCTTTTCGGTCACGATCTGGCCGGCCTGGTCGGCCAGTTGAAACGGCCCGCCGATGGCGGCAGGCGCCGCCACATTGCGCAAGCCGCCGACCGCCCACAGCATCAGCAGGAGCCCAACCACCAGGCTTCCGGCGAATGCGGCGATAATGACCAGCGGACGGCTGGCCAGCATGCGGGGGGTCCGATCCGTCATGAAAATTCCTTATGTCCGGGGATCAGAAGCAGGCCGAGATGCCCGAGGCGATCATCTCGAAAAACACCGTGGTGCCGTAATGGACCCACAACGCCAGCGCGCCGAGCACGGCCACGACACCGAGCGCCGCGGCGCCAACGGCGATCGCCGTCGCGACCTTGCGGCCGGGCGGCACGATCGAGGGCAGTTTCTGCGTGGAAACCGGCTGAGCCATGGGCGAACTCTGGGAGGCGCGTATTCTGGTCGCAAAACCGGAAGGCCACTTTTGCGGAATAGCGCGCTGAAAACAAAGGCATCGACGGCCGGCGTCACCGCCGGTCGTCAGCCTGTTCCGTTCAGATAGGGCTAGTCGGGCTGCCGGGCAAGCGCGGCGGGGGTCGGCGTGATCACTTCACGCTGACCCGCAGCGCGATCCTTGCGCGCCGACCCCGGCCGCGGCGAGGAGGCCTGGGCGTCGAGGTAGCAGGGCTTGTACATCGCCTGCAATTGCTTGCCGCGCAGGAAAATCATCTGCGATTTCAAACCGCCGCGCTGCGCGATCCAGCGCCGCACCGGGGTCGGATACATCGAATACAGCATCTGCGTGGCTTCGGGATTGGTCACGGCGCGGCCATTGGCGCCGAAATCCCATGCCGCGTGGAAGCCCAGATTGGCGTGCGAGGTGACGCAGATCTTGTCGTGGGGAACCGCGCCCAGCACGATGGTGCAGGCCGAAGCGCACAGACCGTCGATGATCACCTGTTCGCCCGAGGTACGAAGGCCCTGATACTTGTCCACGTAAGTGCCGATCCGGCCGCCGCGGTCGTCGGCAATGCGAACTACCGCCTGGCTGGCGCCAACCCCCGCCAGCAACAGCACCGCCGCGAGCAATCCGGTCACGAACTTCATATCCAGCCCCAGTCCAAACCCGTCGAACCCGAGCGCCTTGAGTGATGCAAGACGTTTCGCCAGCGTGTTGCCGGATCGGGATTTTGTCCAGATGGCCGGCACCGCTCCAAACAAATTCAAATTGAGTGTTGCAGGCGCGCTGCACCCGGCGGCGGAAAACGGTCCCAAACTGGAACAAGTTAACAAATCCTTGCTGGCTGCGACCGCTTCGCACGTTCGTTTGCCGTTGACCGCGGTAAAGGGCGCGGGCTTCTATCGCGCAAGGCTGGGGGGAATGGCGCGATGGCATATGATGCGGATGTAATCGTGGTCGGCGGCGGCCTCGCGGGCCTCGTCGCTGCAACCGAAATCGCCGACGCCGGCAAGCGCGTCATCGTGGTCGACCAGGAGGGCGAACAGAGCCTCGGCGGCCAGGCGTTCTGGTCGTTCGGCGGATTGTTCCTGGTCGACAGTCCCGAACAGCGCCGGCTCGGCATCAAGGACAGCTACGACCTCGCGCTGCAGGACTGGATGGGGTCGGCGGGATTCGACCGCGACGAGGATCTCTGGCCGCGGAAATGGGCGGAAGCCTATGTGGCGTTCGCGGCCGGCGAGAAACGCGGCTGGCTACGGGCCATGGGCCATCGCATCTTTCCGGTGGTCGGCTGGGCCGAGCGCGGCGGCTATGACGCGATGAGCCACGGCAATTCGGTGCCGCGGTTCCATGTCACCTGGGGCACCGGCCCCGGCATCGTCGAGCCGTTCGAGCGGCGCGCGCGCGAGGCCCAGGCCAGCGGCCGCCTGACCTTCAGGTTCCGCCACCGCGTCGATGCGCTCAGCGTCACCAACGGCGCCGTCGATGGCGTCAGCGGCGTGGTCCTCGCGCCCGATAGCGTCGAGCGCGGCAGGAGCTCGTCGCGCAAGGTCACCGGCGATTTCAGCTTGCGCGCGCAGGCGGTGATCGTCGCCTCCGGCGGCATCGGCGGCAATCACGACCTGGTGCGGCAGAACTGGCCGAAGCGCCTCGGCGCGCCGCCGAAATTCATGATCTCCGGTGTGCCCGAACATGTCGACGGCCGCATGATCGGCATCACCGAAACCGCGGGCGCGCGGCTGATCAACCGCGACCGGATGTGGCACTATGTCGAAGGCATCCAGAACTGGTCGCCGATCTGGCCGCGCCACGGCATCCGCATCCTGCCCGGACCATCGTCGATGTGGTTCGACGCGACCGGAAGACGGCTGCCCTCGCCGCTGTTCCCCGGTTCCGACACGCTCGGCCAGCTGCAATACATCATGGGCACCGGCTACGACTATTCATGGTTCGTGCTGACGCAGAGCATCATCAAGAAGGAGTTCGCGCTCTCCGGCTCCGAACAGAACCCCGATCTGACGGGCAAGAGCTGGCTCGCGACCGCGCGCCGCGCCACCAACAAGGGCGCGCCGGCGCCGGTGGAGGCGTTCAAGACCCACGGCGTCGACTTCATCGTCCGCGACAATATCGAGGCCCTCGTCGAGGCCATGAACAAACTCAGCGGCGACAACCTGCTCGAGCTCGGACAGGTCAAGGCCCAGATCGAGGCGCGCGACCGCGAGATTGCAAATCCCTACGTCAAGGACACGCAGGTGATGAACATCCACAACGCGCGCAAATATGTCGGCGACCGCCTGATCCGCACTGCCAAGCCGCACCGCATCCTCGATCCGGCGCAGGGACCGCTGATCGCGGTCAAGCTCAACATCCTGACCCGCAAGACGCTGGGCGGCTTCGAAACCGATCTCGACTCCCGCGTGTTCGGCCAGGACGGCAACATCATCAGCGGCCTCTACGCCGCCGGCGAAGCCGCCGGTTTCGGCGGAGGCGGCATGCACGGCTATCGCTCGCTGGAAGGCACGTTTCTCGGCGGCTGTTTGTTTTCGGGGAGAAACGCCGGACGGGCGGCGGCAAAGGCGGCGGGGTAGAAATTCTGACAAGAAATGCGTCCAGCCTTTTCAGTAACTCGTCATGGCCGGGCTTTGCCAATGACGCGCCCGCGCGCTAAGTAACCGGCCCCACACGTCAGGAGAACCATATGACCATCCAGCGTTTCGATACCGGCCCGCGCATGAGCCAGGCCGTGGTCCACGGCAACACCGTCTATCTCGCCGGCGTCGTCGCCAACAAGGCGGCCGGCGAAAGCGTGACCAAACAGACGCAGGACATTCTGTCGATCATCGATGGCCATCTCGCGAAAGCGGGAAGCGACAAGTCAAAGCTGCTGACCGCGACGATCTACCTGACCGACATGAAGACCTTCCCGGAAATGAACGCGGTGTGGGACGGCTGGGTCTCGGCGGGAAATACCCCGGCGCGCGCCACCGTCGAGGCCAGGCTCGCGGCGCCGCAATACAACGTCGAGATCATGGTGACCGCAGCGCGGTAACGCTCCAAAAAACCGTGTAGATCCAGGTCCGGGACGCGCGTCCCGGACCTGGGCCGATCCCCGACTTCGATTTCCGGGAACCTATTTGGCTTTGCCGCATCCAACCGTAAGCATTAACCTGTCAACGGATCGAGCAAAGCCAGCATGCGACACGCCCAGATACCTCGAATAGCTAAAGCCGGCACCGCCGATGCCGAGCTGGTCGCGCGCGCCCGCGACCGCGACGAGGCAGCCGTCCGCGCCATCATGCAGGCGAACAACCGCAGGCTCTACCGGCTCGCCCGCGGCATCCTGCGCAATGACAGCGAGGCCGAGGACGTGGTCCAGGAAACCTATGTCCGGGCATTCACCCATCTGGAGCAGTTTCGCGGCGACTCCAGCCTGGCGACATGGCTGGCGCGGATAGCCATGAACGAGGCCTTGGGCCGGTTGCGCCGCCAGCGCCCCAGCGTCGATTTGAAAACCCTGGCTCCGGGCGTGCTGGAGGCCCAGATCATTCAGTTCCCCCTCTCGGCCCCGTCCGAAGATCCGGAAAAATCCATGGCGCAACGTGAAATCCAGGAAGTTGTCGAGCACGCGATCGACGAGCTGCCCGATGCCTTTCGCATCGTCTTCATCACCCGCGTGATCGAGGGGATGAATGTCGAGGAGACCGCGGAGATTCTCGGCCTGAAACCGGAAACCGTGAAGACGCGGCTGCACCGTGCCCGCAACATGCTGCGCGACAACGTCGAGAAGAAGATCGGCCCGGTAGTGATGGAAGCGTTTCCGTTCGCCGGCAGGCGCTGCGAGCGCCTGACCGACGCCGTGTTGAAGCGGCTCGGCTTCGCCGCATAATTTTTTCGGGAACGTTTTGCCTCACGCGCCATCCAATCCCTGTGTGTAACCAACAATGCCCGGCGGCCTGAAGCCCCGGCGCCACAGGAGAGTACAACCATGTTCGTTCGATTGAGCGCGGCGATCGCCGCGGTGAGCCTGCTCGGCAGTGCGGCCCTTGCGCAAGGCGCGGCCAAGCCGACCGATCCACAGATCGCGCATATCGCCTACACCGCGGGCGTTATCGACATCGCGGCGGCGAAACAGGCGATGACCAAAGGCAGCAACAAGGACATCAAGGCCTTCGCCGCCGACATGGTCCGCGACCACGAGGCCGTCAACAAGCAGGCGCTGGATCTGGTGAAGAAGCTCAAGGTCACGCCGGAAGACAACGATACCAGCAAGGCGTTGTCGAAGCAGGCCGCCGACAAGCTCGCCGAACTCGACAGACTGAAGGGCGCGGAATTCGACAAGGCCTATGCCGCCAACGAAGTCGCCTATCACAAGGCGGTCAACGGCGCGCTGGAGACGCTGCTGATTCCGAACGCCAGCAATGCGGAACTGAAGAGCCTGCTGCAGACCGGCCTGAAAATCTTCCAGGGCCACCAGCAGCATGCCGAGCACGTCGCCGCGGCGCTGAAGTAAGGAGCAACCATGACGCCGAGATGGATTCTTCCGATTCTGGCCGCGCTGATGGCGGGAATGTCCGTCTCGGCGCAGGCCGCGACCATTCAAATCACGATGGATAATCTGGTGATCTCGCCGGCCGAGGCTACCGCCAAGGTCGGCGACACCATCGACTGGATCAACAAGGATATCTTCGCCCATACCGCCACGGCGCGGAACGGCGACTGGGATATCGCGATGCCGCCGAAGAAGACCGTCACCTCGGTTCTGAAGAAGGCGGGCACGATAGAGTATTACTGCCGCTTCCATCCCAACATGAAGGCGAAGCTGACGGTCGCGCCATAGCAATTGCGCGGCCGCCAAAACCCCTCCATCGAAATCGATGACCTCGGAGGTAATCGATTCGACCGCGCGAACCTTCGATAGTCGATCAGCCGATCAATCCGGCGACATCGAAGGGAGACGAAGATGACCGACGTAAATGCAATTGCCAGCCGCTACATCGATCTGTGGAACGAGCGGACTCCAAGCCGCCGGCGCGAGATCCTCAGCCAGCATTGGGCCAGCGATGCGAAATATGTCGACCCGCTGATGTCAGTCGATGGTCACGACGGCGTCGACGCGCTGATATCAGGCGTGCAGCAGCGCTTTCCGGATTTCAAATTCAAGCTGCTGGGCCAGCCCAACGGCTTCGGCGACCATGTCCGATTCTCCTGGGGCCTCGGCCCCGATGGCGCCGACAGCCCGATCAAGGGCACGGATTACGCCGTCGTCAGCAACGGACGCATCCGCAGCATCACCGGCTTTCTCGATCAGGTCCCGCCCGGCGCGTGACGCATGGCCATGCGACGCCCCGCTCATCCGGGGCGGTCACGCGCTCAGCCCTTGCGGAACGGCAGGGGCGGGCCGCCGAGCCTGCGCAGGCCGGGCTCGCGGCGCTCCAGCCACCAGCCATATTGCTGCGGCCAGGATTCGAACACTTCGCCGCCGGGTTCGGTGAGCGCGAGTTGCGCGTGCAGCGGCCAGTTCGGATCGAACAGCGCTTCGCGGCCGACCGCGATCAGGTCCGCCTGACCGTTCGCCAGGATTTGTTCGGCCTGCTCCGGATGCAGGATCAGGCCGACCGCGATGGTGGCGATGCCGGCGGATTTCCGGATTTCATCGGCATAGGGCACCTGAAAACCGTAGCCGCGCGGAATCCGCGCCGCGGTCGCCGAACCCAGCAACCCGCCGGAGGAGCAGTCGATCAGGTCGGCGCCGCGCGCCCTGGCCTCGATCGCAAACGCGATCTGGTCTGCGAGTTCGAGCCCGCCTTCGACGCCGTCGACCGACGAGATCCGCACCGACAGCGGCTTGTCGGCGGGCCATGCCGCGCGCACGGTCTCGATGATCTCGAGCGGATAGCGCATCCGGCCCTGCCGGTCGCCGCCGTAGCCGTCGGGCCGGCGGTTCGACAGCGGCGACAGGAATTCGTGCAGCAGATAGCCATGGGCGCAGTGCACTTCGAGCAGGTCGAACCCGGCCTCGACCGCGCGCAGGGTGGCGAGCCGCCAGTGCTCGCGCAGGCTCGCAAGCTCGTCGAGATCGAGCGCATCCGGCGTCAGCCAGCCCTCGTCCATCGCAATCGCGCTCGGCGCCACCACCCGCCACGGCAGGTCGCCGCGCGCGTGGTCATCGGCGTTGAGCGCCGCGTTGCCGTACCACGGCCGCTGCATGCTGGCCTTGCGCCCGGCATGCGCCAGCTGAATCGCCGGCACCGCGCCATTGTCGCGCAGGAAGGTGGCGATCCGCTCCAGCGGCGCGATCTGGCCGTCGTGCCACAGCCCGACGTCGCCATGGGTGATGCGGCCCTCGGCCGTGACCGCGGCGGCCTCGGTCATGACGATGCCGGCGCCTCCCTGCGCGAACTTGCCGAGATGCACGAGATGCCAGTCGCTGGCGAGCCCGTCGGCCGCCGAGTACTGGCACATCGGCGAGATCAGGATGCGATTCCTGGCGGTGACGCCGCGGAGCGTGATCGGCTGGAACAAGAGCGGCTGCGACATCGAAACCTTGCTGGCCTGAACGGGAGGTGGATCGGCGGAAAACCGGTCAGGACAATTTCGCCCGTTGCAGGGCCGTCGTCAGCCCGACCGCGACGCATGCCTGCCAGACCGGAAACAGCACCGAGGTGAGGTCGAGGTCGAGCGCGTTGTCGAGCGCCAGCAGCGCGCCGGTGACGGTGCCTGATATCAGCATCGGCAGCCACGCCGCGGCGGCGCGCGGACCGGACGGCAGCAGAGCTATCCCGAGCGCCATCACGCCGGCGCCGACCAAGCCGCCGGTCAGGCCGGCCAGGATATTTCTCGATGCCTTCGCCAGGCCATTGGCCTGCCCGTCGATGAAGATCGCGGCGTTCACCGCGCAGACGAAGGCGACCATGGTGATGATGGCCGCCGCCAGCGCCGCCCACCACGGGTTTGCCGAGCAGCGCCGCACCAGAATGCAGACCAGCACGGCGAACGGCACCGCGACCAGCGCGATCCTGAAATCGCCGGGCGCACCGTTGAGCTTGTCGATCAACGGCGGCAGCAGTGGCGTGAGAACGCCCGACAGCGCGCCGAAGGCGGCGACCTTCAGGAGGCCGTTGCGGGACTGGTCGGTGGAAGCGATCGCCTCGGTCAACGTTCACCTCCCTGTTGCCGCATGCCGTTGTCTAGCACGGCGACGGCCCAAGTTGAAGGCAACGCGCAGACGCGAAAGCCTGGCACAAAATAAAGCCGCGCCAGCCCGAGGGCTGACGCGGCGATGGCCGTTCTGTTGCCAGGTGGACCAACCCCGAACAGGTTACGCCGCGAGGCGCACTTCGTTCAATGCAACGTTATCGTTTGCATTTAGGTTTTTGACCCGATAACGGCGGTATCATGCCGGGAACAATTCAGAGCTTCTTCGCGACCATCGATCCTGTTTCGCCCCCGCCTTAACAGCTTAGGAATTCCGCCTTGCGACGGAATCGATCTCACCGAAATGAGACCTTTAAGCTCAAGCTGCTAAGGTGGAGGCGCCGGGTACTGCCCCCGGGTCTGCCCGCAGTCCGCTCTGAGTTTCAGCGCCATCGTCTTGCGACCACCCAGATATAGGCGTGAATGGGAGGAAATACTAGGCTGCAGGCGAAGGGAACCAAACGCGCTTCGGGCATCAGCCGGCATAGGCCTTGTCGAGATCGGCGATGACGATCTTTTGCATCTTCATCATCGCCTGCATGGCGCGATCCGCCTTTGTGCGATCGGGATCGCTCAGGTAGCGGCCCAGCGCCTTGGGGACCACCTGCCAGGACAGACCGAACTTGTCCTTGAGCCATCCGCATCTCGATTCCTCGCCGCCGTCGGCGATCAGTTTGTTCCAGAAGTAGTCCACCTCTTCCTGGGTCTCGACGCTGATGAAGAACGAGACCGCCTCGTTGAACCTGTATTTTGGGCCACCGTTGAGGGCGTTGAACTTCTGCCCCTCGAGCTCGAAGCTCGCCATGAAGTCGTTGACGGTTTCGACCTTCGCATTGGGAAACACCGATTTGTAGAAGGCGACAGCCTCTGGGACATTGTTATCAAGCCAGAGAAACGGGGTGATGGAAGTCATAGGGATGTCCTTGTCGGTCGGGTTCAGTTGAGCCGGCGTCCGTCGTGCCTGATCTCCAGGGCCGCAGCGCCGGCGAGATCAGCAATGGGCACATAAACGAAAATCAGCTCGGCCCCTTTTGCGTGGCTCGCCCGGAGGACGAACGGGGGGACGGGAGTCCGACAAGGGGGCCTGAATTTTTTGCCAGGTCGCCCTTCTCCGCTAAAGCTTCGAAGGGCATCCTGCTTCGCGCTGCCGAAAAATTAAAGTCCTGCGAAGCGCCCTGGCGCGAAGCAGGATGGAGCGGGCGAAGGGAATCGAACCCTCGTATGCAGCTTGGGAAGCTGCCGTTCTACCATTGAACTACGCCCGCGGTCGCTTGCCCCTCTCAATAGCCGAGACCGCGCGGTCCGCCAAGCGGGTTCGAAACGGCCCCCTCGCCCCCCTTAACTGAACCCGAATTTTCCAGGTGCAGGCTTTTGTGACGGTGCTATGATCCCTGCCAGGGTGGGTTGCGTATGGCGGGGCGTGGGTACACCATTTTCGATACGATGATCGGCCGTTGCGGCATCGCATGGGGCATGGCCGGCATCGTCGGCGTGCAGCTGCCCGAGGCGCGCGAGATCGAAACAAGGCGGCGACTGTATCATATCTACCCCGACGCCCGCGAACAGCGCCCGCCGCCGAACGTCGAAATCGCGATCGAGGGCATCGTGACGCTGCTGCGCGGCGGCCTTGCCGATTTTTCCGACGTCACCCTCGATACGACCGGCATCCACGCCTTCAACCAGCGGGTCTACCAGCTGACGCAGGCGATCCCGCGCGGCGAAACCCGCACCTATGCCGAGATCGCCACACGGCTCGGCGCGGCCGGCGCCGTGCACTCGGTGGCGCAGGCGCTGGCCCGTAACCCCTTCGTGATCATCGTGCCCTGCCACCGCGTCCTCGAAGCCGGCAGCTATGCCGACAAGATGTCAGCGAATGGCGGCAGTATCTCAAAGCGCACGCTGCTTTCGATCGAGGGCGCGCGCGGCGGCATCAGCAGCAAGACGCTGTTCGACGTGCTGCTGCCCGTTGCCCCGCCGCGCCTGCAGGGCTAAAATCGCCGCATGACGGCAATACCGCTTTTTCAGCGCGACTGCATCTCCGTATTCGACTTCCGCTGCACCGCTGCGCCGGGCGACAAGCCGTATCTGGAGCAGCATCGCTGCCATTCGGTGTCCTATGTCCGCAAGGGCAGTTTCGGCTGCCGCAGCCGCGGCCAGACCTTCGAACTGGTGGCGGGGTCGGTGCTGGTCGGCCATCCCGGCGGCGAATACATGTGCACCCACGACCATGTCTGCGGCGACGAGTGCCTGTCGTTCTTCCTCTCGCCCGAACTGGTGGAAGCGATCGGCGACCGCGCCGGGATCTGGCAGGTCGGCGCCATGCCGCCGCTGCCCGAATTGATGGTGCTGGGCGAACTGGCGCAGGCCGCAGCCGATGGCCGCAGCGATATCGGGCTCGACGAGGTCGGCCAGCTGTTCGCCAGCCGGTTCGTCGAGATGGTTTCCGGGCGGGCGCAAAAGCCGATGGCGGCGGCAGCGAAGGATCGCCGCCGCGCGGTGGAAACCGCATTGTGGATCGACGCGCATTCGCACCGGGAGATCGATCTCGAACAGGCTGCGGCGCAAGCCGATATCAGCCCGTTCCATTTCCTGCGGCTGTTCTCGGGCGTGCTCGGCGTCACCCCGCACCAATATCTGGTGCGCTCGCGGCTGCGCCACGCCGCGCGCCTTCTGGCCGACGACGGGATCTCCGTCACCGACGTCGCCTATGACGTCGGTTTCGGCGACCTCTCCAACTTCGTCCGCACCTTCCACCGCGCCGCCGGCGTCTCGCCGCGCCGGTTCCGTGAGGCCTCGCGCGGGATGCGCAAGATTTTCCAAGAACGCCTCGCCCTGCACTGACTAGGCTCCTCTCCGAACCGCGCGTTGTTCGAACGCGCCTGAAACCGGAGACCGCCATGTACGACCACATCGGATTGAGAGTTAAGAGCCTCGACAGCAGCGTGAATTTCTACACCGCCGCACTGGCGCCGCTCGGCTATGTGCTGTGCTCGCGCGATGATTCCTATGCGGGCTTCGGGCCCAAGGGCCAGCCGGCGCTGTGGCTGCATCTGCACAAGGGGCCGGCCAATGGCGGCGCCCATGTCGCCTTCCGCGCGCCCGACCACGCCGCCATCGAGAAATTCCACAGCGAGGGCATCAAGGCCGGCGGCCGCGACAACGGCGGCGCTGGCCCGCGCGCCGACTACGGCCCGAGCTACTACGCCGCGTTCCTGATCGACCCCGACGGCAACAATGTCGAGGCGGTTTGCACGTAGAGCTGAGCCTTGCCGTACGCACTACCCTCATCCTGAGGAGCCATGCACAGCATGGCGTCTCGAAGGATGGGGGTAAGGTATGAACTCGCAGCCATCCTTCGAGACGCGCGCAAGAGCGCGCTCCTCAGGATGAGGTCTCTCCAACCCTCACAGTAAGAAAGACCACCCCCATGGCTTCCATCCACAAAGACATCCCCCTCGACGCCCATCCCGACGACGTCTGGTCCGCGGTGCGCGATTTCGGCGCGGTGCATACGCGGCTGGCGCCGGGCTTCGTGATCGATTCGCGGCTCGACGGCGATGCGCGGATCGTGACCTTTGCCAACGGCAATGTCGCGCGCGAAGTGCTGGTCGATTGCGACGAGTCGCGCCGGCGGCTGGTCTATGCGATCGCCAACGAGCGGGTGAGCCATTACAGCGCCTCGGTGCAGGTCGTCGCCGACGGCGAGGCGCGCAGCCGGCTGATCTGGATCGTCGATGTCCTGCCGAACGCCGTCGCGCCTTATGTCGACGGCCAGATGGATCTCGGCGCGCAGGCCGTGCAGAAGGCCCTCAACCGACGCGCGGCATGACCGCTTCCGTGATCTTTCCCACAGAAGCGCCCCCCGCCCGCTCCTAGCCTCGCCCCGTGCGTCCGGTTTGCGCCGCGCCCTCGCGGGGCTTGCGCACAGGGAGCGGATTCATGACTGGAGCTGACAAGGTGGTGTGCCAGGCAGCCACGCTGCTGCTGTTGTTTACGCTGACGACGATGCCGGCGAAGGCCCAGCTTGCGGGCTTTGGCGGCGGAGGCGGCGACATGATGACCCAGATGGCACCGATGCTGGAAATGATGAAGGCGAAGATGGGCAAGCGCCGCTTCGGCATGATGATGCAGACCATGGGCCCGATGATGAGCCAGATGATGGAAGGCGGCGGCGGGCTCGGCGGAATCCCGGTCGGGTTCGGCGGCGGCGCGGGCTATGCGCCCGACAGCTACGGGATCGGCATGGGCGGCGGCGACTTTGCGGGCATGGGCGGCGGCAACATCATGGGCATGCTCGGTGGCGCCGGCGGCGGCGACATGATGGGCATGATTCCGCAGCTGATGCGGATGGCCAATGTCGGCGGCGGTCACCGCCGTCACCGGCGGCGGCATTGATTTGACGCGTGTCGTTCAGGACAGTGCAGGGCGGACTTCCGCAACTGGAGCGCCCTTCGGTCCCCATCGCGTTAAGACGACGCTCGCGGCGGACAGCACGCCGAGCACCACCATGGAAGCCGCCGCCAACGCGAAGAAGTTCGCGGCGGTCGCAGCATGCATCGACAGCCACCAGCCGCCGCCGGCGACGAACACCAGCCGCGCGGTTTGCGCCAAGACCGGGCCCAGCACTTTCGCCGCGCCCTGCGAGGAAAAATACATCGAGATCGACAGCCCGAGGAAGGCGTACATCGGCGCTGCGGTCGACAGGTATTGCCGGCTGGCGGCGCGCACGCTCTCGTCCCTGGTGAAGATGCTGACCCAGAGATCGGGATAGATCGCGATCACGGTGGCGACCAGGCCGACCGACAGGAACGCGACACAGCCCGCGGTCCAGGCGATCCGCCGCGCCCGCGCCACCCGCCGCGCGCCGATCGCCATCCCGACCATCGGCACCGAGGCGATGCCGACCGCAAACGCGATCGAGGTCAGCATGAATTCGAGCCGGGCGCCGACGCCATAGCCGGCCAGGATTTCGGTGCCGAACTGCGCCAGCATGTGGGTGAAGATGGTGACGGTGAGCACCGACTGCAGCGGCGAGAAACAGGAGACGGCGCCGACCTTCAGGATATCGAAAAACATCGGCCAGCGAATGCGAAGGCCCCTGATCTTGGGAATCACGCGCGCCCGGCCGGAAAAGACGTACCATGCCATCACGGATAGGCTGATCACGTAGGCGACCAGCGACCCGGCGGCAACGCCGCGCATGCCGAATGACGGGATCGGTCCGAGGCCGAGGCCGAGCGTGCCGCCGAGAATGATCTGGCAGGTGGCGGAAGACAGCATCAGCAGCGACGGCAGCTTCATGTTGCCGGTGCCGCGCAGGATTCCCGCGAACGTGTTCATCAGCCAGGGCACCACGGCGCCGCCGAAAAAGATCTGCACATAGCCGACGGCGTAAGCCAGCACGTTGCCGCGGCCGCCGAGCAGTTCCAGCAGCGTCGGTCCGAAGATCAGCATGCCCAGCATGAACGCCAGTCCGAGGCAGAGGCCGATCAACAGCGCATGCGCCGCCAGCGTCGATGCGCGGTCGACGTCGCCGGCGCCGAGCGCACGCGCGATCGCCGACGCCACGCCGCCACCCATCGCGCCGCCCGACATGGTCATGGTCAGGATCACGAACGGGAACACCAGCGCCATCGCCGCCAGCGATTCGACGCCGAGCCGGCCGATATAGGAGGTTTCCGCGATCACCACGCAGGTGCCGGCCGAGAGCGCGATCACGTTCGGCCACGCCAGCCACAACAGCGTGCGCAGGATCGGCCCCTCGACCAGCGCGTTCTTCACCGGCGCTTCTGGCGGCGGAAGCGGGCGTTCGTCGTCGTCTACGGGGATTTCGGCGACACCGATATCGGACATTTCTTCTCCCGCGCCGCGTTCGCGCCCCAGCCCGATCTGGTTGCCGTGCTGGCCGTTTCCTAGCACCGATCCGGCGCGATTCCATGTGCGTCAGGCGCATGGGCCGCCTGCGCAAATCAAGTCGACGTCGCTATGCGGGGGAACGTCGGTTCGATCAGCCGATCGACCAGACGAAGGGCGGATTGCCGCCTGTCGCCGGTTTCAAATGCACGGGAATGTGACGCCCGCAGCCGGCGGCAAGCCCCTCGAACAATCCTTCGAGGACTTTTGCGCAGGCCGGGTGATAGTCGCCGACATCGGCCATCAGCTTCCAGCTCTGCTGCCGGATTTCGAAGACGCCACCGGAATCGTCAATGCCGGCGGTATCGTCCTGCGCCTCCAGCAACGTGTGCAGGAAAACCGCGAACTCCCTGGCGGATCCCCGGTTCGCCGCGAAGCTGCGCGCAATCTCGTCGAAATACTGCATGCCGATCAGTCTGCCGGTCAGATGCAGCAGGTAGCCGGCGTCTTCGGGCCCGAACACCTGCACCAGGACCGGTGCTGCGGTCTTCACATATTCCATAGCGTAGTTGCGATAGGCTTTTTCGAGCCGCGGCTTCGGCCAGCTCGCAACCGGCAAGGCCGGCGCGCCGGCGGGATCGAACAAGGGTGCTTCGAGATGACGCGCGAACTTGAGCCGCGCATCGATCTCGAGCGGGTGGTCGTATTCGCAGTAATAGCCTTCCAGCCCGTCCTGGCCGTCGACGCTCTGCTTGGTGCAGACGAAGCCGAGCTTCAGGTTGCCGAGTGCGACGCCATTGTTGGCGTGCCAGCCGCGCAGCATCGCCCGCGACACTTCGCCGGGCACGCCGCAGATCGCGGTGCCGCGCCAGATCCAGCGCGGCGGCGGATAGCGGATCCAGGCCTTGCGATCGGTCTCGTACATGTATTCGACATGGACGCCGCCGATCCAGTTGGAGAGATAGTGATACTGCGCCGCCGCCACCGCCGGCGGCAGATGGCTGAGGCCGAGTTTTTCCAGGCCGGGCAGGAAGCGCTCCTGCTGCTGGCGGCGAAATACCCGGAACACGAATTCCGCGGCATCCGCCGTGCCGCGCCGCGTCACCACGGTCAGAATGAGGCCGGTGAAATAAGCGTGATAGAGATCGGCGACGCTGCGCCATTTCAGCCATTGCGCCTCGCGCGCGCTATCGGTCGCCTCGGTCATCGCCATCCCCGAACCCTTGTTGAACCCTTGTTACCGCAAGCCTACGCCACGCCTTGGCCGCCGCGAACGGCGGCCGCCTTGCGGCACTATAGCTGCGATATGCGGGGAGCCGCCATGCGCGAAAAGTTGATGGCAGCGATGTGCATCGGGGCATTGGCGCTTGTCGCAAGCGAGCCCAACCGGCGTTCAGACCACCTTGCCGAATACGGCGCCGATTCCGGCCGTCAGCGCCATCGCGAAAGCCCCCCAGAACGTCACGCGCAGGGTCGGCTTCAGCAGGCCAGCGCCTCCGGCCTTCGCACCGATCGCGCCGAGCAGGGCAAGGAACAGTAACGATCCCGCCGATACGACCGGGATCAAGACACTGGATGGCGAAACCAGGACGAGCGCGAGCGGCGCCGCGGCCCCTACGGAAAAAGTCGCGGCCGATGCCAGCGCCGCCTGCACCGGACGCGCGGTCGTGATCTCGGAAATGCCGAGTTCTTCCCGCGCATGCGCGGCGAGGGCGTCCTTCGCCATCAATTGCTGCGCCACCTCGCGGGCGAGATCGGCCTCGACGCCGCGCGCGACATAGAGCCGAGCCAGTTCTTCCCGCTCGAACACGGGATCATCCGCCAACTCCCGCTTCTCGCGCGCGAGGTCGGCATGCTCGGTATCGGACTGCGAACTGACCGAAACATATTCGCCGGCCGCCATCGACATCGCGCCGGCGACCAGCCCGGCAACGCCGGTCAACAAGATATCATTCCGGGAAGCAGCCGCCGACGCCACGCCCAGCACCAGGCTGGCAGTTGAGATGATTCCATCGTTGGCGCCGAGCACCGCCGCCCGCAGCCAGCCGATGCGCTCGACAAGGTGGTTCTCGCTATGCAGACGGCTCATCTTCAGACTTTCTGCGGCGGCGTTCGCTCGCGTACACCTAGCTTCCCAAAGGGGCACGCTTTCGGCGATGATCTGAATCAATATCAGAGGATTGCAGTCACACCATCAGAGAGTTCGTTCTTGCCCGGAGCAGCGGAAGCCGGTCGTTCGCATTCCGTCTGATCTCGGGCCTTGTCGTGGTGCGGCCCGTCGTTCACCGCTGAAAGACGTAGGTGCCTGGCGCATCCGCGATCGGCGCAAAGCCTTTTCCGGCGGCGCCCATGGCAGGCGGCGGCACGCGTTCCGGCGCGGAATGGCCGGCGAGCCAATTGGCCCAGTCCTCCCACCAGGAGCCCTGTTTCGATAGCGCCGCGACAGCCCATTCGTCCGGGTCGAGACAAATATCGTCGGCACGCCGCAAAGCGATGCGGAAATGCCGGTGCTGATGGCCGGGCTCGCTGACGATGCCGGCGTTGTGGCCGCCGCTCGTGAGCACGAAGGTGACGTCGGTGTCGGTGTGATAGTGGATCTTGTAGACCGACCGCCATGGCGCCACATGGTCGCGTTCGGTTCCGACGACGAACATCGGCGCGCGGATGTTCTGGAGCGCTGCCGCGTGTCCGTCGACCATGAGGTTGCCGGCCGCGAGTTCGTTGTCGAGATAGAGCCGCTGCAGATACTCGGCATGCATCCTGTAAGGCATGCGGGTGGAGTCCGCGTTCCACGCCATCAGATCGGTCATCGGCGTCCGCTCGCCCATCAGGTAGTCGTGCACGAGCCGCGACCAGATCAGGTCGTTGGTGCGCAGCAGCTCGAAGGAGCCCGCCATCTGATCGGCGGAGAGGTAGCCCTTGTTCCACATCAGGCTCTGCAGAAAATGCATCTGGCTGTGATCGATGAAGAGGGCTAGTTCGCCGGGCTCGGTGAAGTCGATCTGGGCTGCGAACAGCGTAACCGTCGCCAGGCGGTCGTCACCGGCGCGCGCCATGGCGGCGGCGGCGATCGACAGCAGCGTTCCGCCGAGGCAATATCCGGCCGCATGGATCTTGCGCCCGGGAACGATGGCGCTGACGGCCGCCAGCGCGGCCATGACGCCGCTATGCCGGTAATCGTCCATGGTGAGATCGCGATCTTCGGCGCCTGGATTGCGCCAGGAGATGCAGAACACGGTGTGGCCCTGTCCGACCAGGTAGCGGACCAGCGAATTCTGCGGCGACAGGTCGAGGATGTAGTATTTCATGATCCAGGCCGGCACGATCAGCACCGGCTCGGCCATCACCGTCTCCGTCGACGGCGCATATTGAATCAGCTCGATCAGGTGGTTCCGGTAAACGACCTTTCCCGGCGTGACGGCAACGTTGCTGCCAACCTGGAAATCCTCGGTGCCCACCGGGGACTGCCTGGAGACGAGCCGGCTGACATCCTCCACCCAGTTCTGGAACCCGCGGACGAAATTGGCCCCGCCGGTCTCGATGGTCTTCTTCATCACTTCGGGGTTGGTGAACGGGAAGTTCGACGGCGAGAACATGTCGAGGAACTGACGCGCGGCGAAAGACACCACGTCTTGATGATGCGGCGTGACGCCGGGCACTTCGCGGGTGACGTTGTGCCACCATTGCTGATTGAGCAGGAAAGCCTGGGCCAGGAAATTATACGGTTGCTTGCGCCATTCCTCGGCGCTGAACCGGTAATCGCCCGGCAACGGCTCGATGCACGGCGGCACATCGGGATTGCGTGCCGCCGCTGCGCAATGAGCCAGCAGACGAGCCGCTTTCCTTGACGCCTTGTCGATCAGTTCCAGGCGTTTTCCGGGAGCCGACGCGAGATGAATGAACCAATCGAAGTAGGCAAGAGCCAGCGACGCCGGCGACAGCCCTCCCGTCGCCTGGGCGGTAAGCGCTTCGCGCATCCGGTCGATGGCGCGGAAGGCTTCACTGCCGACGCTTTCCTCGACCGGCGGCAACGCTACCGCCGGGATCAGATTCATCTTTGCCGCGGGGCTTGCCACTTGCTTCATGGATATCAGCCCTTCTCAAAGCCGTGGACGTCGATTCACCCGGCGCCATCAAACCTTCTGGCGAGCGCATATTACCACTTGATAGCTTTCCGGACCGACGCGCTTTCGGCAATGATCTGAATCAATATTAAGAGATTGCAGTTACTCTGCGCACCGGCGGGCGGGCCGCTTTATGCCTACACCCGAAAATGCTTCGACAGCTTCAGGCCCTGGGCCTGATAGTTCGAGCCGATGCGCTGGCCGTACATGGCGTCGGGCCGCGCCAGCATTTTCTCGTACACCAGCCGGCCGACGATCTGGCCGTGCTCGAGGATGAACGGCACCTCGCGCGAGCGCACTTCCAGCACCGCGCGCGAGCCCTGCCCGCCGGCGCCGGCATAGCCAAAGCCGGGATCGAAGAACCCGGCATAATGCACGCGGAATTCGCCGACCAGCGGATCGAACGGCACCATTTCGGCGGCGTAATCCGGCGGCACCTGCACCGCCTCTTTCGATGCCAGAATGTAGAACTCGCCGGGATCGAGAATGAGACTGCCGTCGGGCCGCGCCGCGATCGGCTCCCAGAACTCACCGACCGCATAGCCGCCGCGGCGGTCGATATCGACCACGCCGGTGTGACGCTTGGCGCGGTAGCCGACAAAACCATTGGCATTCTCGCCTGACAGGTCGACGCTCAGCGCCACGCCGTTGACGAGATCGGCGTCGTCGACGTCGACCAGCCGCTCCGCGTCATGCAGCGCCTCGAGTTCATCGGCATTGAGGATGGCGTCGCCGGTGCGGAAGCGGACCTGGCTCAGCCGCGAGCCTTCCCGCAGCAGCACCGGAAATGTCTTCGGGCTGATCTCGGCATAAAGCGGGCCGTGATAGCCGGCACCGATCATGTCGAAGCGCCGGGTGCCGTCCGCGATCACGCGGGTGAACACGTCGAGCCGCCCGGTCGAGCTTTTCGGATTGGCGGCGGCGACGATTTGCGGCGGCAGCGCGAGACTTTCCAAGAGCGGCACGATGTAGACGCAGTTGGTCTCCAGCACCGCGCCGTCCGTCAGATCGATCTCGTGCAGCTTCAATTCGTCGATGCGCTCGGCCACCGTGGCGCCCGGTCCCGGCAGGAAGCTGGCGCGCACCCGGTAGGCGACGTCGCCGAGCCGCAAATCGAGGCTCGCCGGCTGGATCTGGCTTTCGACAAAGGGATAGGCCGGCAGGATCAGGCCGGCATCCGCCATTGCCGCGATCATGCGGTCGGGCAGAATGCCATTGGCGTCGGGCGGAAGCGCGAAGGTCACGGGTGGGGTCCTAAGGGATGGCGGGCTGCCGCCATCCAGACGCTGAAAATACGGACTTTTACCGGTTATCCGATGGCCGCCTTGACTGAAAGGGCGCAAGCGAATATCAGCATGACTTATCCCGTGGTGATTTGAGCCGGCCGGCTTGCAGCCACGTTAAATAAGTCGCTAAACAGGCCGGGGACAGTGTGATCCCGGCCTGTGGAATTTTTCCAGGCCGGTTTTTTTGTGACCATTTTCATGGGTGGTCACGATGGAGGTCACATGTCTGAGACTAAATCCACCGCCCGCTACCGCCCCGAAACCCGGCTGGTCCATTCCGGAGCCCTGCGCTCGCAATTCGGCGAAACCTCGGAAGCGCTGTTCCTGACCCAGGGCTTCATCTACGACAGCGCCGAGCAATGCGAGGCGCGGTTCAAGGGCGAGGATCCCGGCTTTCTCTATTCGCGCTTTTCCAACCCCAACATCTCGATGTTCGAGCGCCGCATGATCGAGCTCGAAGGCGCCGAAGCGGCGCGCGCCACCGCCACCGGCATGGCCGCGGTGACCACGGCCGTCCTCGCGCCGCTGAAGGCCGGCGATCACGTGGTGGCGGCGAAGGCGATGTTCGGTTCCTGCCGCTATGTGGTGGAAGACCTGCTGCCGCGCTACGGCATCTCGTCCACGCTGGTCGACGGCCTCGATCTCGACCAGTGGAAGAAGGCGATGCGGCCGAACACCCGAACCTGCTTCCTGGAGAGCCCGACCAATCCGACGCTCGACGTGCTCGACATCTCGGCGATCGCCGAGATCGCGCATGCCGGCGGCGCGCGGCTGATCGTCGACAATGTGTTTGCGACGCCGATCTGGCAGAGCCCGCTGACGCTCGGCGCCGACGTCGTGGTCTATTCCGCGACCAAGCACATCGACGGCCAGGGCCGCTGCCTCGGCGGCATCATCCTGTCGTCGGAAGCGTTCATCGCCGAGCACATCCACAACTTCATGCGCCAGACCGGCCCGTCGATGTCGCCGTTCAACGCCTGGGTGCTGCTGAAGGGGCTGGAGACGCTGGCGGTCCGCGTCCGCGCCCAGACCGAAACCGCCGCAGCCGTGGCGGACGTGCTGGCGCAGCATCCGAAGATCTCGCGGCTGATCTATCCCGGCCGCTCCGATCATCCGCAGGCCGCTCTGGTGAAGAAGCAGATGCGCGCCGGATCGACGCTGGTCGGCTTCGAGGTCAAGGGCGGCAAGGCGGCGGCGTTCCGCACCCTCAACGCGCTGAAGATTTCGCGGATCTCCAACAATCTCGGCGACGCCAAGAGCCTCGTCACCCATCCCGCGACCACCACGCATCAGCGGCTGACGCCGGAGGCGCGCGCCGAACTCGGGATCAGCGAGGGCTTCATTCGTTTCTCGGCCGGGCTCGAACATCGCGACGACCTGATCGAGGATCTTGTGGCCGCGCTGGAGATGGCGTGAAGGGAGCGAATGGCGAGTAGCGAGTAGAACCACCCCTATTCGCTATTCGCTACTCCCTATCCGCCCACTCCCTCACATCGGCCGGTAGGTCTGCACGTTGGACGGCACGTTGACGCCGAGCTTGATCTGGCCGACCGACTTGATGATGTCGTCGCCGAGCAGCTGTGCGAAGCAGGCGTAGCCCCAGTCGCTCATATGCAGGCCGTCGGCGATGACGAAATTGTCCATCGGGATCGACTGCTTTTCGTGCCACTCGCGCATCACTTCGAAGCGCGGGAAGATGCCGACGTGACGCAGCTCGGCCACCCCGTTGAGCAGCTTGATCATCTTGCCTGCGCTTTCCGCGCGTTCGTTGACCGCCGGCGAATATTGCGGATCGACCAGCACCAGATCGGCGCCGGCCGCCTGAATCCGCGCGACGCCTTCCTCGACCAGCTTGATGGTCTCGGTGGGATCGAGGTTGCGCAGCACCGCGTTGGTGCCGACCTGCCAGATCACCAGGTCCGGCTTCATGTCGAGCACCGCGGTCTGCAGCCGTTTCATCATTTCGGGCGCGTCTTCACCGCCCTGGCCGCGATTGACCACGGTGATGTCGGCGGTCGGATATTGCCGGCGCAGCTGCGCCGCCAGCCGGTTGGGATAGGTGAATTCGGGCGAGGTCGAGCCGTAGCCTGAGGTCGAGGACGAGCCGAACGCGATGATCACCACCGGCTCGCCGGCGGCGAGCTTGCCCGCGACATGCGGCAACGAGCCCATCTTTCTGGCGCCGCCCTTCGGCGGCAGGCAGGGAACGCGGTTGAAGATGTCGCTAGCCGATTTCGCGACTTCCTTGACCTTGTCGATCGCCTTGGAAGTGAGGCTTTTTTGCTGCGGCGGTTTGGCAGTATCTGGATGGGCAGCCTGGGCGGCTTGCGCCCGCGCGGGCGCCATCGAGCCTGGCGCCAGCAGTATGAGCGCCGCAACGGCCGGCGCGGCCAGAAATGCCAAATGGCAAAAAGGGCGGTAGCAACTCGTTGACGTCATCAACGCTGGATCCTCAATTCTGCTGCGCCGGGTTCACATGCGCCGCCTCGATCACGAATTTCGACAGTGCGCGACCGAGGCAATCGTGCACGCGCTTGGCAAGGTCGAGACCGCGCGTCGTGCTGAACAGGTCGAAATCCCCGGAGTCGTTCCAGTGATGCATGATGGCGAAGCGGTCGAACAACGGAACGTCGTACTGCTGCGCCACCACGCGCATATTATCTAGGTACGGCGGCGCGGAAATCATCGTCTCGGTGCGCGGGCTGTATTGCAAATTCATCAAAACCACGTCGGCCCCGGCATTTTGCAGCGCAGCAACGCCCTCGCCGACGGCGCTGCGAAAATCATCGGGATCAATCGATCGCATAGCATCGTAGGTTCCGGTCTGCCAGATCACCAAAGTAGGCTTTTTTGCTTCCACCAGCTTGACGAGACCGCCGGCTACTTCTTCGGCGGTCTTCTTGATCTGTAGTTCTACGGAGACGCTGACCGCGACTTTCGGCAGCTGCTCCTGCAGCATCGCCTGCAGCCGGCCGGGATAGGCGCTGGCCTCGGATGCGTTGATGGTCGACGACCGGCTGCCGACCACCAGAATATCCAGCTTACGGTGGTTGATGGCGTCCTCGACCCTGGACAGCGGGCTCTCGGTGGTGAGCAGGTAGGCCGGAACCTCGCAGTTGGCCGGGGCCGGGGCATCGTCGGCACGTGCGGGAACCGCGGCCAGCAAGCCGGCAAACACGATCAAGCCCAGGATGGTCACCGGGTTGGACTTCATCAACCCCCTCCCGCCATATCGGCGTTGCCGACGTCGCCCTTTTTCCGCGATGCACCCTTGTCGGCAGAATGCTTGTACCACGAAATGATCCACGCCATCCCGGACATGATGAGGATTCCGGAGACGCTGATGACGAAATGCAGCCCGGCTCCACCGGAGATTTCGGCCAGCACGAAATGCCCGGCGAAGGCGAGGAACACGCCGAGGCAGAAAATCTCCAGCGAATGCTGCCCGCACAGGATCAGCGGCCGCAGCCATGGCGACTTCAATCCCGGCCAGTCCTTCGGCAGGAAGCGCACGGTGATCGCCGCCAGCGCCAGGAAGTGCGCGAACCTCAGCACGTCCAGATCGGTCTTGTTGATCGGGTACATCCACTGCTCGATGCGCTTCGGCATCAGATGGTTCAACTGCGGCACGTACCAGGTCAGCGTGACGAAGAACGCCGCCAGCAGATAGGCCGCACAGATCCACATCGTGACCGGCGAGGAGAGAATCCGCGACATCCGCCGGGCGCCGCCCAGCGCGCACCAGGCGCCGAACACGAACAGCAACTGCCAGGCGAACGGATTGAAGGCCCAGAAGCCGTTCGGATAGGCCGACAGATAGAGGTCGTAGTGCCAGGTCGCCGCATAGAGCGCGACCGACAGCGCCAGCGTGATGTCGGCCCGCCACTTCATCAGCCACAGGATCAGCGGCAGGAACAGCATCAGCACGATATAGAGCGGCAGCACGTCCATGTTGACGGGCCGGAATCGGAGCAGCAGCGCCTGGACGATGGTGACGTCCGGCTGCTTGAGGAAGTCCATGATCCCCATTTCTTCCGTATACAGCGGGTTGTTGAAATTGGTGGCGACGTAGGAAATTTCCGCCAGGAAGATCGTGAACAGGAATACATGCGCGACGTAGATCTGCCAGACCCGCCGCATGATGCGCGCGGTGGCGATCACGGGGCCGGCCTCGAGCATGGCGCGGCCGTAGACGAACGCCGCGGTATAGCCGGAGATGAAGATGAAGATTTCGGTGGCGTCGCTGAATCCGTAGTTGCGGATCGTGAACCAGGTCAGGATGTTGGGCGGCAGATGGTCGATGAAGATCAGCCACAGCGCGATGCCGCGAAACAGATCGAGCCGCAATTCCCGCTCTGCGCCGGCCGGGATGGCGATCGCCGGCGCCGCGTCCCGCGCGCCGGCTGCAGCGGCGCCCGCCAGCGGTGATCCGGCAATTCGATTGGCAATGGACATCTCTGGCACCGTCTCGGGACGTGGACTTTAAGCGCCGGTCCGACACGAAAGATAGTACCGGCCCGCCAATTGCGGGCAAGTTGCGACGGCCGTCGGGCGCGCGGAATGCGCTTTAGGCCGGAACTTTGTTGAAACCGCGGTTGGAATTACAATTGCATGGCTGCCGGGACGGCGCCCGGAGGTTGGTTCCGTCGGGACTTTTCGGTATGATGGGCCTCAAGGATTCTGGATTGTTCGCATGTACCGCGCCGTTACCCGCCAGATCGAGGTTACCGTCGAGCCGAACTTCCTCCCCGAGCGCTCGTCGGCCGAAAATCGCCAATATTTCTGGTCCTACACCATCGTCATCACCAATACCGGCGAAGAGACCGTGCAGTTGCGGACCCGGCACTGGATCATCACCGACGCGGCGGGACGCAAGCAGGAAGTCCGCGGCGAAGGCGTGGTCGGCGAGCAGCCGGTGCTGGCGCCCGGCGAGCGCTTCGAATACACCTCCGGCGTGCCGCTGCCGACCGCCTCGGGCTTCATGAGCGGCCATTACCAGATGGTCAGCGAGAACGGCGAGAAATTCGAGATCGACGTGCCGGCGTTTTCGCTCGACAGCCCCGACAGCAAGCGGGTGTTGAACTAGGGGCGGAGGCACGGCGCTCGCCACACCCGTGCGTTAATCCGCGCCAGATGCCGGCTCGCGCCGACGAGGCGATCGAGCAGGAACACGCCGCCGCCATAGCGGCGGCGCGCCCAGCTCACTTGCTGCAGATGCGGTACTTCTGGTCGCATCTTTGATAGCATTTCGTGGAGTTGTAGCATTTGGCGGCGGTATTGGTGCAGGACACCCACGACACATCGCAGCGCGATACCTTGGCGGAAGCCGGCGCGGCCATCGATGCGATCAGAACGGCGGCCACGGCGGCTGAGGCAGCCGGTCTCGATGCGGCGGCGATGATGTCAGAAATGCGCATTTCTCTTCTCCTTTGTTGACGAGCAAACGCTCTCCGCTCGCTCGATGAATGCGGCGGACTATGGGGATGCGTGATGCGGGCCGCGTCCACTGAACGGCGGACGCGGCTCGTCGGCTTTGCCGTCAACATCGCACCCGGTTCACGGATCCCCTTCCCTGTTCCGACAACTCGGTCAGTCGGCCGAAATCAGAGCGACCAACCAGACAGGAGACCGACATGCTGAAGAATCACCGGACGACATTCCGTCTCGCGGCCCCGCTGGCCGCGGCTTTCATCATGGTCGCGGGTGCCGCGTTCGCGCGCGACAACACCGGACCCCGCCCAGTCAGCACCGGCAGCAGCGACGCGTTTGGCGTCAAACCCGGCGCCAGCAAGGGCGTTGGCGCCGATGGCGGTACGGGCATGGGTGGCTCGGCAGGGGGGCGCACTCCCCCGGCGCCTCGGCGCCACCGGGATTTTCCGCACTAGGAAAAGGCCGCTGGACCAGGCGAAAGCCTTGCAACAGCCCCAATGCAGCCGCGTCCACACCTGCGCGGAAGCGGCTGCGTCGTTCAGGACTCCCGATCGAAATCAGTTGACCAGAAAGGAACTGTATCCCGCGACGAGCTTGACGAGGTCGGCCTGCCGGCTGGTGCCGGTCTTGTCAAACAAACGGCCGACATGGGTCTTGACCGTGGAGTCGGCGACGCCCAGCACCGTGGCAATCCGGGGAATGCCGCCGACCTCGACGACGGCGAGCAGTACCCGCAACTCGGCCGGCGTCAGATTGAAGGCGTCGGCAATGACATCCGGCGAAGACGGGCATACCAGCGCCGCCTTGCGAACGAACACCGCGGCCGTTGCGTCGCAGGCAATGCCGGCGCGGCGCCGCACACCCGACGTCAGCGGCAGAAGATGAGCGACATAGCGATCGCCGCCGCCTGCCGCGAGGGGCAGGGCCGTGGTCCTTACACCGGCCCCGGCGTCACCATCAGTCGCGACAGCCAGCGCCTGCTGCAGCAGCGCATCGGCCCTCCTGTCGCAGAACACCAACTGACCGTGCATCGCGCGCAGGAGATCTCCGGCGGCCAGCATGCCGTTTCCGGCCAAATTGGCGTGAACCAGCCGTCCGTCGGCCGCGATCAGGAACAGGCCGGCGCTCAGTCCGTCGAGCGCATCGGCCAATGCCGCCGCCCTGGTCTTCTCGAGATCGATCGCTTTTCCAATCAGCACCGCGCGGCGTATATGCGGCACCACCAGCGCCAGCCGCCGGCGCATGACATCGTCGACCGCGCCGTTCCTTTCGCTGCGAAGGATCGTCAGGAACGAGCAATTGGAGCCCGACTTTTCCAGCAGGCAGTTCGCGGCATCCACCCAGCCCTGCGGCTGCATCCATTCCCGGAAGAACCGTCCGCGGCGAAACTCGTCGTCCGGCACCAGTTCGGGAATGCTGACGACCTGTTCGACCTCGAACGATGGCAGGGTCGCGACCGGGTCGAGCCTCGAATGCGTATCGGCGTAGACCCGCACCTGTTGCAGGTCGACTCCGAAATGATGGTACGGCGTGCTGTCCTTGCTTACGATGTTCTTGGAGAGAAGCCCGCCGCCGTCTCCGCCGACGAAACTTCCAATCCGGGCAAGCGTATCGGACCACAGCGCCGGCATCAGCGCAGCATCATAGATCGTCGCAATGAGCCGTCTCAGCGTTTCGTCATCGTGCGTTCGATCGATCGGGCGCGCGGAACGGGGGAGGGATGGCGCAAGCCGGGCTTGCGGCGGATTGATTTGGCGCACGATTGCTCCAGCACGAAAATGGGCGAAGACGGAAATGTCGGGGTCACGGCGGCGCCGCTTGCCATGTCGCGCACAGCCCGCTCGCCGCCATGGCGGGAATCTCCGCGATGACGAAGCGCGAAACCTAAGCCGGAACGCAGAAAGCCTCTAGTTCAGCTTCTGTACTGTCGGGGCGCGATGGCCTGTGGCCGCCCGCGGCCACACCAAACTGCAGGCGAGGAACGCGGCCGCGCCCGCCCCTACTCCTCCACGCCCGCCTCGTGCGGGGTGAACTGGTAGACCGACGAGCAGAACTCGCAGGTCACCAACACCTTGTCGTCCTTGACCATCGCGGCGCGGTCGTCAGGTGCGAAGCTCTTCAGCATCGCCGACACCGCGTCGCGCGAACAGGAGCATTGCGCGCGCAAGGACAGCGGCGCGAACACGCGAACGCCGCGCTCGTGGAACAGACGATAGAGCAGCCGCTCGCCGGACAGATCCGGATCGATCAGCTCGATATCCTCCACCGTCGAGATCAGCGACTGGCCTTCGATCCAGGCGTCGTCTTCCGCCACCGTGTGGGTGACCGCGCCTTCCGGCGCGTCGCCCGGATGCAGATCGGCCTGCCGCGCCCGCTCCGGCGCCTTGGGCAGGAACTGCAGCAGCACGCCGCCGGCGCGCCAGCGGTGCTTCGGTCCATCGCCGCCGCCGCGCCATTCCTCGCCGACGGCGAGACGTACCCGCGTCGGTATCTGTTCGGAACGCAGGAAGTATTCGTGCGCGGCGTCTTCGAGGCTGCCGCCATCCAGCGCCACCAGCCCCTGATAGCGGCTCATGTCCGGGCCCTGATCGATGGTCATGGCGAGATGGCCCTTGCCGAGCAGCGCGCCGGAATCCTGGCCCTCCTTCAGCCGCTTGGCGTCGTAGCGCGCATAGGCGCGCAGGCGATCCGGGGCCTGGAAGTCCACGATCAGGAACGACACCGGGCCGTCAGTCTGGGTCTGCAGGATGAAGCGGCCGTCGAATTTCAGCGACGAGCCGAGCAGCGTCGCCAGCACGATCGCCTCGCCGAGCAGCTTGCCGACCGGGGCCGGATAATCGTGCTTGGTGAGGACGTCGTCGAGCGCGGGGCCGAGCCGGGTCAAACGGCCGCGCAGATCGAGGGAAGCGACCTCGAACGGCAGCACCGCATCGTCGACCGGCACAGACGACGGCGCGCGGATCGGGGTTTCCTGGGAGATTTTCATGTCGGGGGATTGTGACGTCATGGCGCTTTATCTGGGGTCGGCGAGGGCAAAACGAAAGGGGGCAATCTGTCGTCCCCGCGAAAGCGGGGAACCATAACCACCGCCGTTAATCGTTGCTCGAAACGTCTACCACATCGCGAAAACGAGAGATCACGCGGTATGGATCCCGGCGTTCGCCGGGACGACGATGCTTAATTTTCGCTCACGCCACCGCATCGAAGCACCAGGCCAAAATACCCTTTTGCGCGTGCAGGCGGTTTTCGGCCTCGTCGAACACCACCGACTGCGGGCCGTCGATCACCTCGTCGGTGACCTCGTCGCCGCGATGCGCGGGCAGGCAATGCATGAACACCGCATCCTTTTTGGCCAGCGACATCAACTTGGCGTTGACCTGGTAGGGCTTCAGCACATTGTGGCGGTGCTCGCCGTCCTTGTCGCCCATCGACACCCAGGTGTCGGTGACGACGCAGTCGGCGCCGCGCACGGCGGCTTCCGGGTCGCTGCCGAGCACGATCGGCGCCTGCGTCGCCTTGATCCAGTCCTTCATCGCCTTGTTCGGCGCGAGCTGCGGCGGGGTGGCGACGTTGAGCTTGAACTTGAAGCGCTCCGCCGCATGCGCCCAGGAGGCCAGCACGTTGTTGTCGTCACCGGTCCAGGCCACGGTGCGGCCCTCGATCGGGCCGCGATGCTCCTCGAAGGTCATCAGATCCGCCATCACCTGGCAGGGATGCGAGCGCCGCGTCAGCCCGTTGATCACGGGCACGGTGGCGTGGGCGGCGAGTTCCAGCAGCGCATCGTGGTTGAGGATGCGGATCATGATGGCGTCGACGTAGCGCGACAGCACGCGCGCGGTGTCGGCGATCGTCTCGCCGCGGCCGAGCTGCATCTCCGCGCCGGTCAGCATGATCGATTCACCGCCGAGCTGGCGCATGCCGACGTCGAACGATACCCGCGTGCGGGTCGAGGGCCGTTCGAAGATCATCGCCAGCGTCTTGCCTTCGAGCGGCTTCTTGGATTTCTCATGCGCCTTCAGCTTCGCCTTCATGGCGACGCTGGCGGCCAGCATGTTGCGCAGCTCCTTGGGCGGCAATTCGTTGATATCGAGGAAATGACGAAGGGCCTTGCTCATCACCCCGCCGCCTTCTTCAACTGGTCGCCCGACAGCGCGATGCAGGCGCGTTCGAGGCGGCTCACGGATTCCTCGATCTCGGCTTCGCTCACGATCAGCGGCGCCAGGAACCGCACCACATTGTCGCCGGCGCCGACCGTGAGCAGTTTCTGGTCGCGCAGCGCCGTGACCAGATCGCCCGAGGGCACTACCGCCTTGACGCCGACCAGGAGGCCTTCGCCGCGAACTTCCGCGAGCACCTCGGGATAACGATCGACCACCGAAGCCAGCTTCTGCTTGAGCAGCAGCGACATCTTCTGCACGTGCTCGAAGAAGCCGGGCTTCAGCATCACATCGAGCACCGCGTTGGCGGCGGCGACCGCCAGCGGATTGCCGCCGAAGGTCGAGCCGTGCGAACCCGGCGTCATGCCGGAGGCGGCCTCCGCGGACGCGAGACAGGCGCCGATCGGAAAACCGCCGCCGAGCGCTTTGGCCAGCGGCATCACGTCGGGCACCACGCCGAGGCGCTTATAGGCAAAGAGATCGCCGGTACGGCCCATGCCGGTCTGCACCTCGTCGAAGATCAGCAGCAGGCCGTTGTCGTCGCAAAGCTGGCGTAGCGCCTTGAAGAATGAATTCGGCGCGGTGCGCACGCCGCCCTCGCCCTGCACCGGCTCGATCAGGATGCCCGCGGTCTGCGGACCGATCGCCTTCTTCACCGCTTCGAGATCGCCATGCGGCACCTGGTCGAAGCCATCCAGCGGCGGTCCGAAGCCTTCGAGATATTTCGCCGAGCCGGTCGCCGCCAGCGTCCCCAGCGTGCGGCCGTGGAACGCGCCTTCGAAGGTGACGAGGCGATAGCGTTCGGGGTGTCCCTTGGCGGCGTGATAACGGCGCGCGATCTTGATCGCGCATTCCATCGCTTCGGCGCCGGAATTGCAGAAGAACACGAAATCGGCAAAGCTCTCTTCGCACAGCCGCGCGGCAAGCTTGTCGCCGTCCGGGCTCTTGAACAGGTTCGACATGTGCCAGAGTTTTGTGGCCTGCTCCTGCAATGCGGCGACCAGATGCGGATGGCAATGGCCGAGCGCATTGACCGCGACGCCGCTGGTGAAATCGAGATAACGCTCGCCGTTGGTCGCGATCAGCCACGCGCCCTCGCCACGCTCGAAACCGAGGTCGACCCTGGCGAATACGGGGAGCAGATGCGACGTCGCGCTCTTGGTCATGGCGATCACTGACGGTTAGGCCGGCCACGATGCGCGCATTGGCGCCATTTGCATCGCAACAAGTCCCGGAAAACAAAACGTGCCGCCTTTTCGGGCGGCACGTGAGAAGCATTCTAGGCGCGCGGCGATAACTGTCAATCGGTCACGCGAAGGCCAAAATGGCCCGTAAGATTGCGGTGCGGCGATATCCGGGCGACGGAACATGTGGACGCAACCGCGCTGACTCTTGCGCGGGAGTCACGCCATATTGTAGCTTCTCCGCTGTCGGGTACGACATCTCGTTGCGGCGGTTCTGATCCTCTAGTCGTTGGTGTTCAGCGTACACGTTCGGGTGCGGTTTTCGCGCCCGGCGAGGGCTAAGGGATTCTGCCGGCAGGGATTTTTGAGATTTGGCATCGCAGCGCCGCCCTCGTACTGGCCGGCGCGACGCGAAGGGAAGAGTGCGATGACGGTATTGACCTGGTCCGACGATCGCGTTGAGCAGTTGAAAAAGCTCTGGGAGGCCGGACTTTCGGCCAGCCAGATCGCCGCGGAACTTGGAAATGTGACGCGGAATGCGGTAATCGGCAAAGTCCACCGGCTCGGCCTGTCCGGCCGCGCCAAGAGCCCCTCCACCTCGGCCGCGCCCCGCCAACGCAAGGCGCGCCCGGCCCAGCACATGATGCGGGTGTCGCGTCCGGTGTCGCGCGGCAATACCGCCTTGGCCCATGCCTTCGAAGTCGAGATGGAGCCGGATCCGATCGCCTACGACAACGTGGTGCCGATGAGCCAGCGGCTGTCGCTGCTGGAATTGAACGAAGCCACCTGCCACTGGCCGGTCGGCGATCCCTCGAGCCCGGAATTCTTCTTCTGCGGCGGCAAGGCGCTGACCAGCCTGCCCTATTGCGCGCACCACTCGCGCATCGCCTACCAGCCGGCCAGCGACCGCCGCCGGCAACCGGCGAAGCCGACGCGGTAAGCTCGGCTGTATCCAACACTTGTCGTCCCGGCGAACGCCGGGACCCATAACCACGGATGTTCGTGGTTATGCCGAGCTGGTGCTCCAGCTTTTCAAACAATCAACATCGGTGGTTTTGGGTCCTCGCTTTCGCGAGGACGACGGCTGGGAATTACTCCGCCTTGGCGAACCTGTCGTCCAGCGCATAACCCGCGCCGCGGACGGTGCGGATCGGGTCCTGCTCGCGGCCGGGGTTGAGCAGTTTGCGCAGGCGGCCGATGTGCACGTCGACGGTGCGCTCGTCGATATAGATGTCGCGGCCCCAGACGCTGTCGAGCAGCTGCTCGCGGCTGAACACTCTCCCGGGATGCTCGAGGAAAAATTCCAGCAGGCGATACTCGGTCGGGCCGAGATCGATCGGGCGGCCGGAGCGCGCGACGCGGCGCTTTTCGCGGTCGAGTTCGAGGTCGCCATAGGTCAGCACGGTGGCCAGCCGCTCGGGACTGGCGCGGCGCAACAGGCCCTTCACCCGCGCCAGCAATTCCGGCACCGAAAAGGGTTTTACGATGTAATCGTCGGCACCGGTGGCGAGCCCGCGCACGCGCTCGCTCTCCTCGCCGCGCGCGGTCAGCATGATGATCGGCAGCTGCCGCGTCTCCGGCCGCGCCCGCAGGCGGCGGCACAGTTCGATGCCGGACAGGCCGGGCAGCATCCAGTCGAGCACGACCAGATCGGGCACGCGCTCCTTCAGCCTCGTGTCGGCGTCGTCGCCGCGCCCGACGGTTTCGACGTCGTAGCCTTCGGCATCGAGGTTGTAGCGCAACAGCGTGGTGAGCGCTTCCTCGTCTTCCACCACCATAATGCGCGCGCTCATATTCCTGGCCTTCTCTGTTGTGATATTCGCTTCACGCGACGCTCTTTCAGTCCGGCACGGTCGCGGCAAAGGTCGTCATGTCGCCTTTCGGGCGCTTGTCGACCATCTGCTGGCCTTCGATCATGTAGAACACGGTTTCCGCGATATTGGTGGCGTGATCGCCGATCCGCTCGATGTTCTTGGCACAGAACATCAGATGGATGCAGAACGAAATATTGCGCGGATCTTCCATCATGTAGGTCAGGAGCTCGCGGAACAGCGAGGTGCAGATGGCGTCGACCTCCTCGTCGCCCTTCCACACGCTCATCGCCGCCGGCAGGTCGTGCGCCGCATAGGCGTCGAGCACGGATTTGATTTGGCCCTGCACGAGGTCGGTCATGTGCTCGAGGCCGCGGATCAGTTTCAGGGGCTGGAAATCGCTCTCCAGCGCCGAGACCCGCTTGCCGATGTTCTTGGCGAGGTCGCCGATCCGCTCCAGATCGATGGCGACCCGCATGGCGCCGACGATCTCGCGCAGGTCCACCGCCATCGGCTGACGCCGGGCGATGGTCAGCACCGCGCGTTCCTCGATGACGTGCTGCAGGTGGTCGATTTCGGCGTCGGCGGCGACGACGCGCTTGCCGAGCGCGACATCCCGGCGGATCAGCGCGTCGACGGAGTCGACGATCATGCGCTCGGTGAGACCGCCCATCTCCGAGACCAGCCGGGTCAATTCCTGCAGATCGCTGTCGAACGCCTTGGCGGTGTGTTCAGAAGCCATTTTTCTCTCCTCAGCCGAACCGGCCGGTGATGTAGTCCTGGGTGCGCCGGTCGCTTGGCGAAGTGAAGATCTTGTTGGTGTCGTCGAATTCGACCAGTTCGCCCAGATACATGAAGGCGGTCTTGTCGGAGACGCGCGCGGCCTGCTGCATATTATGGGTGACGATGGCGATGGTGTAGTCCTCCGCCAGTTCCGTGATCAGTTCCTCGATCTTGGCGGTCGAAATCGGATCGAGCGCCGAGCACGGCTCGTCGAACAGGATCACCTCGGGCCGCACCGCCACGGTGCGGGCGATGCAGAGCCGCTGCTGCTGGCCGCCGGACAGGCTGAGACCGGAGGCGTTGAGCTTGTCCTTGACCTCGTTCCACAGCGCGCCGCCGCGCAGCGCCTTTTCGACCCGGCCGTCCATTTCCGATTTGGAGATCTTCTCATAGAGCCGGATGCCGAACGCGATGTTCTCGTAGATCGTCATCGGAAACGGCGTCGGCTTCTGGAACACCATGCCGACGCGCGCCCGCAGCAGGTTGAGATCGAGCCTGGGATCGAGGATGTTGGTCTGGTCCAGCATCACCTGGCCGGTGGCGCGTTGCCCCGGATACAAATCGTACATCCGGTTGAAGATCCGCAGCAGGGTCGACTTGCCGCAGCCGGACGGCCCGATGAAGGCGGTGACGCGGTGGGTGCCGAGCGCGATGTTGATGTCCTTCAGCGCGTGGTGCTCGCCATAGTAGAAATTCAGACCGCGCGCGGTAATCTTGGCCGGCGCCTCGGGCAACACCACCGACGGGACGGGTCCGCCCGCAGTACTCATCGATACGGAAAGATCGTTCATTTCGCGGTCCTCTCGGCGCCGAGAATGCGTGCGCCAATATTCAGGGCAAGTACGGTCAGGGTGATCAGCAGGGCCCCGCTCCAGGCGAGCTGCTTCCAGTAGACGTAGGGGCTCTGCACGAAGTTGTTGATGGTGACCGGCAGGTTGGCCATGGTCTTGGTCAGATCCAGACTGAAGAACTGGTTGGAGAGCGCGGTGAACAGCAAGGGCGCGGTTTCGCCGGCGACGCGGGCGGTGGCCAGCAATACGCCGGTGATCAGGCCGGCGCGCGCGGCGCGGTAGGCGATACGCTTGATGACCAGCGAACGCGGCAGGCCCAGCGCGCTTGCCGCCTCGCGCAGCGGATTGGGCACCAGGAGCAGCATGTCCTCGGTGGTGCGCACCACCACGGGAATGACGATCACGGCGAGCGCCAGGCAGCCGGCGAAGGCCGAGAACCCGCCCATCGGCACCACGATGGCGCCGTAGATGAACAGGCCGATGATGATCGAGGGCGCGCTCAAGAGGATATCGTTGATGAAGCGGATCACCGAGGTGAGCCGGTCGTTCCTGCCGTACTCGGCCAGATAGGTGCCGGCGAACAGGCCGAGCGGCGCGCCGATGCCGACCCCGATCACGGTCATGATGATCGAACCGGTGATGGCGTTGAGAAGACCGCCTTCGGTCGACCCCGGCGGCGGGGTGTTCTGGGTGAAGATCTGCCAATTGAGCCCGGCAAGGCCGTTGTAGAACAGCGTGAACAGGATCAAGGCCAGCCAGGTGACGCCGAAGATTGCCGCGCCGAGGCACAGGAACTTGATAACGACATCGAAGCGGCGGCGGCGGACGTAAATCGGGTTCATGGTCAGTTCCCCGCCTTCTTTTCCAGCCGCATCAGCATCAGCCGCGCCGAGGCCAGCACCAAGAAGGTCAATACGAACAACAACAGGCCGAGCATGATCAGGCCGGACTGATGCAACCCGTCGCTCTCGGCGAATTCGGATGCGATCGCCGCCGAGATCGTGGTGCCCGGAGAAAACACCGAACCCGTGATGCGGAAGGCATTGCCGATGATGAAGGTCACCGCCATGGTTTCGCCGAGCGCGCGGCCGAGCGCCAGCATGATGCCGCCGATCACGCCGACCCGGGTGTAGGGAATGACCACGTTGCGGACGACTTCCCAGGTGGTGCAGCCGACGCCGTAGGCGGCTTCCTTCAACACCGGCGGCACCGTCTTGAATACGTCGACCGAAATCGCGGTGATGAAGGGCAGCACCATGATCGCGAGAATCAGCGCCGCGTTGAACAGACTGAGATAGGACGGCGGGCCGGCGAAAATCGAGCCGAGCACCGGGACGCCGTCGAACAGGCGGATCATGAACGGCTGGAAGCTATCGGCCAGGAACGGGCCGAGCACGAAGAACCCCCACATGCCGTAGATGATCGAGGGGATGCCGGCGAGCAGCTCTACGGCGATGCCGATCGGGCGGCGCAGCCATTGCGGACAGAGCTCGGTGAGGAAGATCGCAATGCCGAGCCCCACCGGAATCGCGATCAGCATTGCGATGACCGAGGTGACCAGCGTGCCGTAGATCGGACCGAGCGCGCCGAGCACCGGCGGGTCGGCCGACGGCGCCCAGCGCGCGGTGAACAGGAAGGAAAAACCGTACTGCTTCATCGCAGGCCATGCGCCCGCGATCAGCGACAGGATGATGCCGCCGAGGATCAGGAGCACCGAGATCGCGCAGGCACGGGTGATCCAGTAGAAGGTGACGTCGCCGAATTTGAACGCGTTGAGGGCTCTGGCGCGATCGTAAGGCCCGCTGGCTTCCATCACATCGCTCTGAACGGCCATGTCTGCCACGCCAATCCCCTTTTGCACTTTATGCTACTCGACATGAGCCGGCCAGAGCCTGATGCCGCCGGCAGAAGAGGACGGAGGAGAGGCGGACCTCTCCTCCGGAAACACTTCAGCTCTTGATGTCGGCCGACCAGGTCTTCTCGATCAGCTTGACCACGGAGTCCGGCATCGGAATGTAGTCGAGTTCCTCGGCCATCTTGGCGCCCTTGGCGAAGGCCCATTTGAAGAACTTGATGGCTTCGCCCGAAGCCGCCTTGTCGGTGGGCTCCTTGTGCATCAGGATGAAGGTCGCGCCGGTGATCGGCCATGAGGCTTCGCCGGGCTGGTCGGTCAGGATCACGAAGTAGTTCTTGGCACCGGCCCAGTCGGCATTGGCCGCCGCAGCCTGGAATGCCGCAACGGTCGGCTGCACGGTCTTGCCGGCCTTGTTGATGACAGCGCCGTAGGTCAGCTTGTTCTGCTTGGCATAGGCGTATTCGACATAGCCGATCGAATTCTTGGTCTGGCTGACATTGCCGGCGACGCCTTCATTGCCCTTGGCGCCGACGCCGGTCGGCCACTCGACGGCGGTGCCGGAACCTGCCTTGGCCTTCCACTCGGCGTTGGTCTTTGAGAGATAGTCCGTCCAGAGGAACGTGGTGCCGGAGCCGTCCGAGCGGCGCACCACGGTGATGGCGTCGCTGGGCAGCTTCAGCTTCGGATTGAGCTTGGCAATCGCGGGGTCGTTCCAGGTCTTGACCTTGCCCAGATAGATGTCGCCGAGCAGTTCGCCGGAAAACACCAGCTCACCCGGCTTGATGCCTTCGAGGTTCACGACCGGCACCAGGGCGCCCATCGCCTGCGGCCATTGAATCATCCCCTCCTTTTCGAGCTGCTCCGGCTTCAGCGGCATGTCGCTGGCACCGAACGTCACGGTCTTGGCCACGATCTGCTTGATGCCGGCGCCGGAGCCGATCGACTGATAGTTCAGGCCGTTGCCGGTCTCCTTCTTGTAGGCGTCGGCCCATTTCGAATAGAGCGGGAACGGGAACGTAGCGCCCGCGCCCGTGATGTCGGCGGCGAATGCCGACGTCGATGCGGCGACCAGGCCGGCAGCGACGATCGCTTTCATGAAATTCATGGCTGTCTCCATATGGGTGAGCGAAGCGCCTGACGCGCCCGACTGCGCTCACGCCGGTCCGTTTAGGATCGGTACACGTTTGCTTTTACGAAGCTTTCGTGACAGTTGGATGACAGTGACAAGCAATTGAAATCGCTTGTATTTATGCCGATTCCGAAGTCTTCGACTGGGGAAAAGCGGCGGTAAAGGTGGCGCCCTGCTTGGGCACGCTTTCGATCAACAGTCGGCCGCGATGGCGGTTAAGAATATGTTTCACCAGCGATAAACCAAGCCCGGTACCGCCCTGGGCGCGGCTGTCGCCGACATCGACCCGGTAGAACCGCTCGGTCAGCCGCGGCAGGTGTTCCGGCGCGATGCCGGGGCCGAAATCGCGCACCATGACCCGGACTTCCGGCTGGCCTTCGCCCGACACCGCCGAGACCAGCGAGACGATCACCTTGCCGCCGGAGGCGCCGTATTTCAGCGCGTTCTCGACCAGATTCTCGAACAGCCGCAGCAGCTCCTCGCGATCGCCGGCGATCACCACCGGCGTATCCGGCAGGTCGATGTCGATGGCGACCTGACGTTCGCGCGCCAAGGGCTCCAGCCCGTCCGCGACCTGACGGATGATGGGCACGATATCCACCAGCGTGTCGGGGCGGACATGCGCCGACAGTTCGACCCGCGACAGCGACAACAGGTCGTCGATCAGCCGCGCCATCCGCGTGGCCTGGGCGTGCATGATGCCGAGAAAGCGCTCGCGCGCCTTGGCGTCGTCCCTGGCCGGGCCCTGCAGCGTGTCGATGAAGCCCGACAGCGCCGCCAGCGGCGTGCGCAGTTCATGGCTGGCATTGGCGACGAAATCGGCGCGCATCTCCTCGACCCGGCGCAGCGGCGTCTGGTCGTGGAACGTCATCAGCATGCATTTTTCGGTGCCGCCGAACAGCGTCGGCACCGGCACCGGGGTGATGATCAGCTCCATCCAGCGGTCGACCGGCACATGATCGAGATAGGTCGCGCGCCTGGATTCCGTGGTGGCGATGGCCTCGCGCAATGCGGTGATGATCTCGGGCGAGCGCAGCGCGAATTGCGCGAGCTCGTTCTTGCGCAGCGCCGGCGCAAGCTGCGCCGCCGCCGCATTGAGGTGGAGGACGCGGCCGGCGCGGTCGAGCAGCACGGCCGGATCCGGCATGCCGGCGACGACGGCGCTGACGGCTGCGGCTTCGACCGGATTGGCCGCGCGGACATCTTCCCGGGACGCCACGTCGCCATGCAGCCGCCACGGCACCAGCGCAGCCGCGCCGATGCAGAAGAAAACCGCCGCGGCACGCAACGGCGCCAGGTCGCCGAATACGACCAGCACCGTCAGAGCGAGAGCCGCGGCCAGCAGGATGATGGCTGAATGCCGCAGCCGGTCCGGCCACGGCGAGAAAAAGGAAGCAGGAGAAGAATCGTGCAACGCCATCGGGCCGGCTCTCTTCCCGTTCGGGTAGGTCACGTGGTTCCGGTTTCCCCGCGCTCGCGCGCGTATACCGCCCCGTGTTTCGGCGTCACCTCGGGGCCGGGCTCCGCCCGGCGCAGCCGCTTCATCCGCGCGCCGAGGACGACTTCCCGGAACGTCAGCAGGATTACAGATATGACGAACGGCGCAAGGTAATAGAGAACGCGAAACAGCAGCATCCCCGCCAGCAGTTGTTCACGGTCCATCTGCCACAGGCCGACCAGCATGGCCGCGTCGAACACCCCGAGCCCGCCGGGGGAATGGCTGGCGAAGCCCAGAAGCGTCGCCGACACGAAGATCACCGCGACCACGACGAAGCCGACATTGGGTTCATCCGGCACCAGCACGTACATCGCCAGCGCGCAAAAGCTGAGATCGACGATGCCGATCGCGATCTGCAGCAGCGTCAGCGGCCCGCCCGGCAGCGTCACGGTCCAGGGCCCGCGGCCGACCCCCCTCGGTTGCACCCAGACCCAGGCCACATAGGACACCAGCCCGATGATGACGGCGAACGCGGCCAGCCGGTTCAGCCAGGGCGGCAGCTGGTCGATCGAGGCTGCGGCTTCCGGATGATAGGCGATGCCGAGCCCGAGCACCGCGGCATTGCCCAGCCAGAATGTCAGGCCGGCCAGGAAGCAGATCTTGGCGACGTCGATCGCATTCAATCCCCATGCGGAATAGATCCGGTAGCGCACCGCGCCGCCGGTAAAGACGCTGGCGCCGACATTATGCCCGATCGAATAGGAGGTAAACGCGGCGAGCGCGTTGACGCGGTAGGGAACCTCGCAATGGCCGATCGCGCGGACCGCGAACAGGTCATAGAATGTCAGGGTGAAATATCCCGCCGCCACGAACAGCGCCGCCAGCACGATCTGGCGCGGCTCGGTGGCCTTGATGGCGCCGATCACCTCGTTGGTGTCGATGCCGCGCAGCATGTGATAGAGCACGTAGCAAGCGATGCCGATCACCGTGATGCTGATCACAACACCTAGCTTGTGCAGGATTTGCTTCTGGCGCAGAAACGAGATCGCCCTGCGTATTGCTTCCAGCATCTCCACCTCTAACTGCGATCCCACGACGGCGGCTGCCTGACGATCTCTGCCGCCCCGGCGCCACGCCTGCTCCCTGAATTGGAGTGGTAGCGCGTTTTGAGCCGGAGTGGAATTCGCGCAAGCCGAAATAAAACGCGTTCCTTCAATATATTAGGGGGAATTCGTGACACCAGATGGACAGTTTTTGCGGTATTCGCTCCGGCCGGCCGATCCGGTGGCCTGCGAGACTGCGCGGCGGCAATGAAATTTTCGTGACATCATGCCGCTGGCTTGGGCCGCGAGACCACCCAGTCGCGCAGCCAGGATCCCACCGCGCAGCCGGCCAGATACACGGCAAACATGACCAGGCCGAGGTCGAGCCAATAGCCGGGGCGGCCGGGGATCACGCGCGCGACCGCCGCGGCGACCAGCGCCGCCGCCAATCCCGCCAGCCATCGCGCCAGCACCTTCGACACGCCCTGGCCGCGCTGGACCACCGCAATCCAGCCCATGGCAAAGCCCAGCAGCAGCGACGCCAACAGCCAGCCCCAGTGGAATGTCACGAGATAGGCCATCCGCGTTACCTCACCACGAATTCGATGCGGCGGTTCTGCGCCTTGCCGTCTTCGGTATCGTTCGACGCCACCGGCTGGGTGCTGCCGTAGCCGACCGGGGTGAACCGGTTGGCGGGCAGGCCCGCCTTGACCAGAAAATCCATCACCGCCTGCGCGCGCTTTTCGGACAGCGTCTGGTTGGCGGCCGTCTCGCCGGCGCCGTCGGTATGCCCTGCAATCTCGATATTGGCGGTCGGACAGCGCTGCGCGGTTTCGACCAGGCGGTCGAGCAGTCCCGCCGAATCCGCATTGATGGCGTCGCTGCCGGATTCGAAGCGGATTTTCGCCTTGGCCAGCAAGTTCGCAAACAGCTGCTGGCAGACGGTGGCATCCACCGGCGCCGCCGCGGGCTTGACCGAAATTTCAGGCTTGAACTGCCAGCCTTGCGGGAAATCCTTGCCCAGGCCGGCGCGGATCTGGACCGCGGCGGCTTCGTAGAGGGCGTCGCCGGAAAGCTTCACTTCCCGGTCGGACACCACCAGCGTGCCGGTCGACAGCCGTGACAGCGCCCCCAGCGCCGGCACCACCGCGCTGGTGAAGCCCGAGGGTGCGCCGACGCTGGCCTTGAGGTTGTCGACCACCTTTTCGTTGAAGAACTTGCGCCCGGCCGCGACCGCGATCGCCGCATGGACGTTGTTGTCGGGCACATAGCCGGTCAGCGTCACCGTCACCGCGACCGGGTCCTTGTAGGCCTGGAACACATAGGGCGGCGCCTTGATCTCGTTGGCGGCGACCGAAAACCCCTCGGGGAGATTTTTCAGCGCCGCGGCGATGGCTTCCCGGCCGCCGAGGTCGCGCGCCATGCCGGAAAGGCTGACCTTGTCGTCCGAAATCGTGATCTTGCCGTCCTTCAATTTCCCGATCTGATCGAGCAGCAGCAGCGCAGCATTGTCGAAACGCGGCGGCGCGCCCCGCGACAAATTCATCCGGTCGACCACCTCGACCCCGCCGAGCGCCGTTCGGGCGGCCTCGAACAACCTGGCCTTACTGGCCGGCAGGGGCGAACTGCCGCCCAATGTGACCCGGACGACGTCCCGTTCGGCCGACCAGACGAACGGCTTGGCCTCGGGGACCAGCCGGGTTTCGTCATTGACCTGCCGCACACCCGGCACGGCTTCGACCGACGCCACCGCGCTCTGACGGCCTTGTTCGGAAAATGCGTCGGCCGCAAAGGTGACGTCGCGGCCGGCTACCGCGATCCGCCGCTTGTCGAGCACGGTATCCTTGAGTGCGGCATTAGAGCGCGCCGCCAGATCGGCTTCCAACGGCGGGGTGCTGGTCCAGGCCGCGATGGCCCAAAAGACGACCAGTGGAATTGTGCCCGGCCACCATTTGCTGCTCCACCTGAAAAGTCCGTGCATTGGCGTCCTGCGGGGCCTGGCGCCCCATTTTCCGAAATTCGTGAGCTATCGCGGCAACCCCATGACACGAACTTCGGAAACAAAGAAGGGGCACCGGCACACCGGAGAACAGAGAGAAAACAAACCCTTGCGAGGCTGTCAAACTGGAAATAACACGAAAATTGTACGGTGTCGGGGCGCACGCCGGCTAACAGTTTCTTCAGCGGTCACCCGCTAGCTTCAGGCGCACGTCCCAACAGGCCCGACCTGGAATGAAGCAGCTACGCAACAACGTGATCCGGGCTGGCCTGGAAGCACTGTATTTTACCGGCGCGCATTATCTGATGCGGCCGATCTTCGCGGGCGTCGGCGCCATCTTCATGCTGCACCACGTCCGCCCGGCTCGCGACGGCGATTTCCAGCCCAACCACCACCTCGAGGTCACCCCCGACTTCCTGCGCACGATGCTGATGCACCTGCAGTCGCATGACGTCGACGTCATCACCATGGACGAAGTGCACCGGCGGCTGATCGAACGCAATTTTTCGCGGCGTTTCGCCTGCTTCACCCTCGACGACGGCTATCGGGACAACCGGGATTTCGCGCTGCCCGTGATGCGCGAGTTTGACGCACCCCTTGCCGTCTATGTCGCCAGCGATTTCGCCGAAGGCGCCGGGCGGCTATGGTGGGTGGCGCTGGAGCGGGTGATCGCCAAGGCCGCCTCGATCGAGGCCAGGATCGGCGACGTTGCGACCCGCCTCGATACTTCCACCCCGGCCGCCAAGCAGGCGGCGTTCGACCGCATGCACGACTGGCTGCGCTCGCTGCCCGGCGAGATCGACGTTGCGCGCGAGATCACGGCATTGTGCGCGCATCACGGCGTCGACGAGAGCGCGATTTGCCGCGAGCTCTGCATGTCCTGGGATGAATTGAAGCCGTTCGCCGACGAGCCGCTGGTCACGATCGGCGCACACACCATCACCCATTGCAATCTGGCGCGGCAGACCGAGGAAACGGCGGGCCGTGAAATGGCGGTAAGCCGCGCGCGGATCGAAGACGCGCTGCAGCGTCCCGTGCTGCATCTCGCCTATCCCTATGGCGACCGGATCGCGGCCGGCCCGCGCGAATTCGCGCTGGCGCGCGCGGCCGGTTTCAAGACCGCGGTGACGACGCGGCCGGGCATGATCTTTCCCGAAAGCGCCGATCACCTGACCGCGCTGCAGCGGGTCTCGCTCAACGGCAACTACCAGGACGCGCGGATTCTTCCCGTGCTGACCTCAGGCGCGGCCACCGCGGTGTGGAACGGCTTTCGGCGCATCGACGCGGCGTGATTTGGTCCTACGCACCTCTCCCAGCATGCTCCGACCTCATCCTGAGGAGCGCGCCCTGGCGCGCGTCTCGAAGGATGGGCCGCCCTCGTCCTTCGAGACGCCGCGCAAGAGCGCGGCTCCTCAGGATGAGGTCGGAGCTAAGCACCCTTTCTTGACACATAATCACCTTCCGCCCAGAACCATGGCCAAACCGAAGGGAGGGCATCATGTTCAAGGATCTGTTTTCGCTGAAGGGCCGCATTGCGCTGGTGACCGGGGGATCGCGCGGCATCGGCAAGATGATCGCGGCCGGGTTTCTCGCGCAGGGCGCCGCCAAGGTCTACATCACCGCGCGCAAGGCCGCAGCCTGCGAAGCGACGGCGAAGCAGCTTTCGGCCGAATATGGCGGCGAATGCATCGCGCTGCCGATCGATATTTCTACCATGGCCGGCATCGACATGCTGGCGGCGGAGATCAGGAAGCGCGAACCGAAGCTCGACATCCTCGTCAACAATGCGGGTGCGGCCTGGGGGGCCGATTTCGACGAATTTCCGGAGAGCGGCTGGGACAAGGTGATGAACCTCAACGTCAAGACGCCGTTCTTTCTCACCAAGGCGCTGGCCGCACCCTTGCGCGCCGCCGCCACCGCGGACAAGCCCGGCAAGGTGATCAATATCGCTTCCATCGACGGCATCTTCGTCAACCCGATGGAGACCTATTCCTACGCCGCGAGCAAAGCGGGCCTGATTCACCTGACCCGGCGGATGGCGGTGAAACTGATCCGCGACCACATCGTGGTGACCGCGATCGCGCCGGGGCCGTTCAAGTCCGACATGAACAAGGCGGCGCGCGACAATGCCGACGAGGTGTCGACGCGGGTGCCGTCGGGCCGCATCGGCACCGACGAGGACATGGCGGGGGCGGCGATCTATCTCGCCTCGCGCGCCGGCGATTACGTGGTCGGCGCCACCATCGCGGTCGACGGCGGCATCGTCTACGCCAATCCGGGGATCAAGGGCGAGGGCTGGGACTGAGGGGCGACGACGGGTGAATGGCGGGTAACGAATGGCGAATGGAAGTTCCTCCATTCGCTACTCGCCATGCGCCAACTCACTCACGTCTCGATCTTCACATACTCGAAATCGCCGGGCTTGTTGTCGATGCCGACCTTGGGCGGCGAGATCCAGGGCGCGAAGCCGCCGATCTCGGTCACCGGCTGCATCAGCGAGGCGATGAAGTCGCCGTCGTCGGGCGAAGGCAGCCAATCGTTGCGGCGCTTGTTCCAGGTGGCGTCGTCGATCAGGAGGCCGTCGGGCGTGGCATGGACGTCCTTGAACTCGCCGATCTGGCGATGGAACGCGACGTTCGGCAGCGTCAGCTTGAAGTCGTAGCCTGATGTCGAGATGATCTTGTTCCAGCGCAGCAGGCCCTTGACGCAGTCCTGGCTGTAGTCGTCGCGCAGCCGCATGTTGAGCGCGGTGAGCGCCGGCTCGTCGACGCGCTTGATCTCGCCGTTGACCAGCTTGAGCACCGGATAGGTGTCGTTCTTGAGTTGGTGATCGTCCTTGATCTGGGTCTCGTGATAGCGGCCCTTGATGCCGGCATTGAAGGCGTTGGCCGCGTTGGTCGACACCTCCGAGCCGAACAGGTCGAGCGACAGCGTGTAATGCAGGTTGAGCTTCTTCTGGATGGTCGGAAGATCGATCACCCCGAGCGCGCGGACCCGGGCGATGTCGGTAGGGTCGCCGATCCCGGCGGCCTTCATGGCTTCGCAGGTCCGCTGCACCACGCGGCTGATGCCGGTCTCGCCGACGAACATGTGATGCGCCTCTTCGGTCAGCATGAAGCGGCAGGTGCGCGACAACGGATCGAAGCCGGACTGCGCCAGCGAATGCAACTGCATCTTGCCGTCGCGGTCGGTGAAATAGGTGAACATGAAGAACGACAGCCAGTCCGGCGTCGCCTCGTTGAAGGCGCCCAGCATGCGCGGCGCGTCGGCGTCGCCGGAGCGCCGGCGCAACAGATCGTCGGCCTCCTCGCGGCCGTCGCGGCCGAAATATTTCTGCAGCAGATAGACCATGGCCCAGAGATGGCGGCCTTCCTCGACATTGACCTGGAACAGGTTGCGCAGATCGTAGAGCGAGGGCGCGGTCTTGCCGAGATGGCGCTGCTGCTCGACCGAAGCCGGCTCGGTGTCGCCCTGGATCACGATCAGGCGGCGCAGCATGGCGCGATGCTCGCCGGGGACTTCCTGCCAGGCCGGCTCGCCATAATGTTCCCCGAACGGGATGACGCGATTCTCTTCCTGTGGCGCAAGCAGGATGCCCCAGCGGTAATCCGGCATCTTGACGTAGTCGAACTTGGCCCAGCCGCGCGGATCGACCGAATAGGCGGTGCGCAGATAGACCAGCGACTGCTGGAAGCCTTCCGGGCCCATGTCGCCCCACCAGTTCATGTAACCGGGGTGCCAGCCCTCCAGCGCCTTGAGCACCTGCCGGTCCTCGCTGAGATTCACGTTGTTGGGAATCTTGGTGGAGTAGTCGACGTTCATGATGTTGACGTTCATGGCAAGCTCTCCCGTGTCGGGCGGTGTTGTATGGCGCAACCCGCGGCTTCCATCACCAACAGATGCTAATATGTCTCGACATGATAGCGCCCGCTCTCGCGCATGGCGGGTTTCAGCGCCGACCAGTCGAGCGATGCGGCACGGCAGGCATCGGCGAAAGCTTCGTCGACGCCGCTTTCCATGCCCCTGAGCCCGCAAATATAGACGTGTGTATTGGAATCGGCGAGCAGTTTCGCGATTTCCCCGGCCTCGGAGCGGATACGATCCTGCACATAGACGCGAGGCTCGTTCGGCACGCGTGAATAGCAGAAGAATTTTCCGAGCAGTTTCTCCGGCACCTTCTGCAACGGCCCGAAATACGGCAATTCTTCGGGCCGCCGCGCGCCAAAGAACAGCAGCAGCCTGCCCGCGGCGTCCGGCATCGCACGGCGGCGCCGCTCGGTGAAGCCGCGGAACGGTGCGGAACCGGTACCCGTACAGATCATGATGATATTCGCGGCGGGATCGTCCGGCATCAGGAAGGTCGCGCCAAAGGGACCGGTGACCTGGATCTTCGCGCCGCGCGGCAGGTCGCAGAGATAATTCGAGCACAAGCCGCCGTCTACCCGCTTCACGGTAAGCGCGAGGTTGTTGGCGTTCCGCTTCTCGCCGTCGCGCGAACTGGCGACGGAATACAGCCGCGGATGATGGGCATTGCCGCCGGCGTCGACGCCGGGCACCACGATACCGATGCTTTGGCCTTCCAGAACCGGAAACGGCTGATTGCCAAAATCCAGGATGATGTGCCGAATGTCGGAATCCGAGGCCGCATCGGTCAACCGGAAGTTCCCGGTCACGGTCGCGGTTGCAGGCTTGCCGCGGTTGTAGAGATTGACGGTCGGCTTGCCGGCGGAATGCGGGGCAACCGGCTTGCCGCCCAACCCCTTGCGCGCCTCCTCCAGCAGCTTGCTGACGTCGTCCTCCAGCGCATCGATGGCGGCGGCGCCGCCGGCATTGACGGCGACATCCTCCTGCGTCGGCAGTTCGCTCCAGGAAAACTGCTCCTGCAGCGAATAGGGCCTGGTGACCACGCGCCAGTTGTCGATCGACCCGGTGGGACAGGGCGAAATGCAGTCCATGCAGTGATTGCAGATGCCGGCGTCAACGACATAGTTGTTGCCGTCATGCGTCACCGCATCGACCGGACATGTTTCTTCGCAGGTATTGCAGCGAATACATATTTCGGGGTCGATGAGATGCTGCTTGATCACCTCCTGAACAGGCGCGTCCATTTCGTTCAGCCCGGCCCGGTCACGCCGCCTCGATCTTCACATATTCGAAATCGCCCGGCTTGTTGTCGATGCCCATCTTCGGCGGGGCAATCCATTTCGCGTATTGGCCCGGTTCGCTGACAGGCTCCATCAACGAGGCGATGAAATCGCCATCGGAGGGCGAGGGCAGATAGTCGTTTTTGACCTTGGCCCATTCGGCGGCGCTGACGATGACGCCCTTGGGTGTCGCGTTGACGTCCCTGAATTCGCCGATCTGGCGGTGGAACGCGGTATGCGGCAACTCGAGACGGAAGTTGACGCCGGCCTTTTCGATGATCTTGTTCCAGCGCTCGACGCCCTTTTCGCAGTCGGCCGAGTAGTCATCGCGCAGCCGCATGTTCAACGCCGTCAGCGCCGGCTCGTCGACCAGCGCGATCTTGCCGTCGACCAGCTTCAGGACCTTGTAGAAGTCGTTGGTCAGGCGGTGATCGTCGTCGATCTTGGTTTCCTGAAAGCGGCCCTTCAGGCCCGCATTGTAGAAATTCGCGGCATTGGTCGAGACTTCCGAGCCGAACAGGTCGAGCGAAAGCGTATAGTGCAGGTTCAGCTTCTTCTGGATGGTCGGCAGGTCGATCACGCCGAGCGCACGCACCTTCTCGATCGCATAGGGATCGTCGATGCCCGCCTCCTTCATGGCCTCGCAGGTGCGCTGCAGGACGCGGCCGACGCCGGTCTCGCCGACGAACATGTGGTGAGCCTCCTCGGTCAGCATGAAGCGGCAGCTGCGCGACAGCGGATCGAAGCCGGATTGCGCAAGGCTCTCGAGCTGCATCTTGCCGTCACGGTCGGTAAAGAAGGTGAACATGAAGAACGACAGCCAGTCCGGCGTGGCCTCATTGAAGGCGCCCAGCATGCGCGGCGCGTCGGCATCGCCGGAACGGCGGCGCAACAATTCGTCGGCTTCCTCGCGGCCGTCGCGGCCGAAATATTTCTGCAGCAGGTAGACCATGGCCCAGAGATGGCGGCCTTCCTCGACGTTGACCTGGAACAGGTTGCGCATGTCGTAAAGCGACGGCGCGGTTTTCCCGAGATGGCGCTGCTGTTCGACGGATGCAGGCTCGGTGTCGCCCTGGACCACGACGAGACGGCGCAACATGGCACGATACTCGCCGGGCACTTCCTGCCAGGCCTTTTCTCCCAGGTGCTGACCGAAATTCACCCTTCGGTCCGGGTCTTGCGGAGCAAGCAGGATGCCCCAGCGGTATTCCGGCATGCGCACGTAATCGAACTTGGCCCAGCCTTTGGGATCGACGCTGACGGCCGTGCGCAGGTACACTAGCGATTCCTGGAAACCTTCCGGCCCCATGTCGTTCCACCAGTCGAGATAGCCGGGATGCCAGCCTTCCAGGGCCTTCAGCACCTGGCGGTCCTCCGCGAGATTCACGTTGTTGGGAATCTTGGTGGAGTAGTCGACGTTCATGATGTTGACGTTCATGGCAGGGCCTCCTGTGTTGGAGCGATCTTGTTTGGCGAATGGCGAGTAGCGAATGGAAAGGAACAGCTATTCGCTATTCGCCGCTAAACTCTCGTCATATCGAACTGCGCCTTCTGGCCGGTGCCGTAGCGGCGCAGCGCGCCCTCTTCGCCGACCGCGTTGGGCCGCTGAAAGATCCAGTTCTGCCAAGCAGTCAGGCGCGAGAAGATTTTCGATTCCATGGTCTCAGGGCCCACGAAGCGCAGATTCGCTTCCATGCCGGTGAGACTGTCGGGCGAGAAGCTGGCGCGCTCCTCGAAGAACACCCTGACTTCGTCGTCCCAGTCGATATCGTCGAGCGCGAAGGTGACGAGGCCGAGCGCCTCGGCCTCCTCGGCGTCGAGCGCCTCGCCGATCTTCGCCTTGGCACGATCGAGATCGGAAGGATCGGCCAGGAAACGCGACTGCAGGCGCGTCAGGCCGTGGCTCATCGGATAGGGCCCGAAATTCATCGCCGAGAGCTTGATGGCCGGGGGGCTGCGGTTATCGCCCTGCCGCGAACCGATCAGCATGTAGGAGCGGTCGGCCGCGAACACGAGTTCGGCCAGCGTGCCGGCGAAGCAGGAGCCGGGCTCGACCAGCGTCACCAGCGTGCGCGAGGTGACGTCGACGCGCTTCAGCACCCGCTTCCAGTACTGCCTGATCTCGTTGACCAGCCAGTGTGCCTTGTTGGCTTCCAGGAAGGCGTCGCAGGCCAGCACATTGGCGGCATCGCCATGCGATTTGAACACCAGCATCGCGATCTCGAGTTCGTTGATGCGAAGATGCAGGATCGCATCGTCGAGTTCGCGCGCTACCTGCAGCGGCCAGAACGAGGCGCCCTTGGCGATCATGCCGTCGATATCGGCGGGCGGGGCCTCCTCCGGCGCCTTGATCGAGATGGTGGCGATGCGCGCCGCGCGATCGATGTCGACGCTGACAAAGCCGTAGCGGATGCTGTTTTCGTCGATGGTGCGGTTGAGTTTCGTCAGCGCAATGCCCTTGCCGGTGCCGTTGCGCTTCGAGGCGGCGGCGAATTCCCTGGCGCGCTCGGCGACCTTGGCTTCCAGCTTGCTGTTCGGCACGATCTCGTCGACCAGGCGCCACTGCACCGCGCGCTTGCCCTTGATGCCTTCCTCGATGGTGCAGAAGAAGTCGGCGTGGTCGCGGCGCACCTTGCGCTTGTCGACCACCCGCGTCAGGCCGCCGGTGCCCGGCAAGACCGCCAGCAGCGGCACTTCCGGCAGCGCCACGGCGGCGGCGCCGTCGTCGGCCATGATGATGTGATCGGTCGCCAGCGCCAGTTCATAACCGCCGCCGGCCGCGGTGCCGTTGACGACGGTGATGAAGCGCTGGCCGGAATTCTCGGATGAGTCCTCCAGCCCGTTGCGGGTCTCGTTGGTGAACTTGCAGAAATTGACCTTGTGGGCGTGGGTGGAGCCCGCCAGCATGCGGATATTGGCGCCGGCGCAGAACACGCGGTTCTTGCCCGAGCGCATCACCACGACCTTGACCTCGGGATGCTCGAAGCGCAGCCGCTGCACGGCGTCCGCGAGCTCGATGTCGACGCCGAGATCGTAGGAATTGAGCTTGAGCTGGTAGCCTTCGAACAGGCCTCCGTTCTCGTCGACATCCATGGTCAGCGTCGCGACGTCGCCTGCGACGTCCAGCTTCCAGTGCCGGTAACGCGACGGATCGGTCTGAAAATCGATGTATTTCGCGCCGCCTGAAAGGACGCGATCTTCACCGGCCATGGGCCACCCTTGGGTTTCTTGAGGTATGAGCTATCTGACGTTAGATGCACAATAGTGCATGTTTTTTTGGTTTGTCTACCAAAAAATACAAAAAGATGCATTTTGCTTCATGTGCGGCCGGCGGCGCCGATATTCACCCAATCCGCCTTGGATAACGCCGGCTGCGCCAATCTCCCCTTCAACAGCGCCGCCAGCACGGCGGTCGGGAAGGTGTCGGCAAAGCCGTCGCCGCCGGCGACCGCCTGGCGAAGACCGAGCGTGGTGAGTTCTCGCAGCGCGTCGCCGAACAGCCGCACGGCGGCGTGCGGCTTCAGCATCCGCAGCTTGAGATTGGCACCGGCGATCTGGATGCAGGCGCGCAGCAGAATGCGCTCGCGGCCGCCTTGCGGCGCTGCCGCCCATACCGCTTCGAGGATCTGCTGCGACTCCCAGAAGAAGCCGTGATCGTTGAGCGCCAGCCCGTAGCGCAGCGCCGGATGCCGCGCCGGGACGAAATCGCGGAACCGGGAGGGCACCAGCGCCTTGGCCTGCCACAGCGTATCGTGATCGGCGTCGGCGTCCGCGGTCTCGCCGGGGACATAGGCCCATTGCGGCAGCGGAAGCTGGTTCGCGGCTGACGGAGGCGGGCTCATCGCGGCCTCGCCCCGACCGACGCCTCAGGCGGCCCGCCCCTGCGAGCCTTCGTGGGTGTGCAGAATGCGTCCTGCGAAATCCGAGATCGCATGCAGCGTCGCCTCCGGCGCTTCGCGATGCGGCGAGTGTCCGGCGCCCGGGATGATCGTCACATCGACCGGACAATAGCACTCTTCCTCGGCAATCTCGACCTGCCGTAATGTCCCATACTGGTCGTCGGCGCCCTGCAGGATCGCCACCGGCACGCGGATATAGGCGAGATATTCGCAGATATCCCAGTTGCGGAATCTCGGGTCGAGCCAGGCGGCGTTCCAGCCGTAGAAGGCGTTGTCGACATCCTTGTGCCAGCGGGCGAGCTTCGACTTCAGCTCCGTCGTCTCGTAGGTCTTCTTGATTTCCGCGATCGAGGCCACCGAAATATCCTCAACGATGAAATGCGGCGCGATCATCGCGACCCCGCGCACGCGGTAATCCTGAACGCCACCGGCGTAGATCGCGGCGATCGAGGCGCCGTCGGAATGGCCGACCAGAAGGCCGCGGCGAAAGCCGATGGTCTCGAGCAGCTTCGGCAGGGTCTCGCGCGCCTCGATGTGCATGTAGTCGAGCGGGCGCGGCAGCTGCACCGGGCTCGAGGCGCCGTAGCCGGCGCGCGAATAGACGAACACGCCGGCCCCGGTTGCCGCCTGCAGCCGGTCCGGAAAATCGCCCCACAGCCCGGCCGAGCCGAGACCTTCGTGCAGCATGACGAGGGTCGGCGCGTCGTCCGGCATCGGACCGATCATGCGGTATTCGAGATCGGACGCACCGATGCGGAGGAAGCCGGCAGGGGAGAGCGCGGTCATGAAATTGGCTTTCCGAAGGTGATCGAGACGCTTCAATCCACTCGCTCGTCGTCCCGGCGCACGCCGGGACCCATACTCCGCGGCCTCTCGTATGGGCAGACCGGCCAACACCTTCCGCAACAATGAACGGCGGTGGTTATGGGTCCCGGCGTGCGCCGGGACGACGCGTGGAGACGATCGTGCTCCCTTCTATTTTGCCTTCGCATCCCTTAGCTTGAACCGCTGGATCTTTCCGGTCGCGGTTTTCGGCAAGCTATCGACGACCTCGACCCAGCGCGGATATTTCCACGGGCCGATCTTCTGCTTGACGTGATCCTTCAGCGCCTCGTGCAGGCCGGCCGCGCTGGCGCCCGGCCGCAGCACCACGAATGCCTTCGGCTTCAAAAGACCTTCCGGATCGGCCTCGGGCACCACTGCGGCTTCCAGCACCGCGGGATGGGTGATCAGCGCGCTCTCGACCTCGAACGGCGACACCCAGATGCCGGACACCTTGAACATGTCGTCGCCGCGGCCGCAGAAGGTGTAACGGCCGTCGGCGTCGCGAACGTATTTGTCGCCGGTGCGGGTCCAGTGGCCGGCAAAGGTCTGGCGGGTCTTGCTGCGCTGGTTCCAGTAGCCCTCGCCGGCGGAAGGCGCGTCGACCAGGAGTTCGCCGACCTCGCCGTCGGGCACGTCGTCGCCGGCGTCGTTCACCAGCCGCACCTTGTAGCCCGGCACCGGACGGCCCGAGGTGCCGTATTTGATGTCGCCCGGCGCGTTCGAGAGAAAGATATGCAGGAGTTCGGTCGAGCCGACGCCGTCGAGAATGTCGACGCCGAAGCGCGCCTTCCAGGCATTGCCGACCGATTCCGGCAGCGCCTCGCCGGCGGAAGTGCAGATGCGCAGGCGCGAGCCGGCGGGTTCGTTCTTCAACGTCTCGTCGTTGAGCATCGAGGAATACAGCGTCGGCACGCCGAAGAAGATGGTGGGATTGTACTTGTTCATCAGCGCGAACATCAGCGCCGGCGTCGGCCGCTCGGAATTGAGCACGGTGGTGGCGCCGACCGACATCGGGAAGGTCAGCGCATTGCCGAGGCCGTAGGCGAAGAACAGTTTCGCCGCCGACAGGCAGACGTCGTCCTCGCGGATGCCGAGCACCTGCCTGGCGTAGGTATCCGCGGTCGCGGCGAGATTGGAATGCAGATGCCGCACGCCCTTGGGCATGCCGGTCGAGCCGGACGAATACAGCCAGAACGCCGGCTCGTCGGGATGGGTGGCGGCGGTCGCAAACACGTCGCTTTCGCCGGCGAGTTCGTCGGACAGCTTCTTGTGACCGAGCGCATCCTTGCCGGAGACCACGACATGCTCGAGATCCGGCAGCCGCCCGACCATGTCCTTCACGACCGGCAGCAGCGCTTCGGAGATGAACAGCACCCGCGCGCGGCAATCCGCCAGCACGTAGGCATATTGATCCGACGTCAACAGCGTGTTGAGCGGCACCGGCACGATGCCGGCGCGGATCGCGCCGAGAAACACGACCGGGAAATCGACGGTGTCGAGCATGATCATCGCGACCCGCTCTTCGCGGCGGACGCCGAGGCGGCGCAGCATGTTGGCGACGCGCCGGCTCTGCCGCTGCAGGCCGCCATAGGTCAGCTCGGAAACGGTGTCGGTAAAGGCGAGTTTTGCGCCGCGGCCTTCGTCGACGTTGCGGTCGAGCAGCCAGGTCACCGCGTTGTAGGAACCGCCGCTCATGCCGCGCTCCTGAGCCCTAAGCCTGTCACGACGTCTTCTCCCCCTCAGGATTTTAAGAATTATAATTCATATAAATGCAGGCAGATGCGCTTGCTGTCAATCCTTGTCGGCATTATGTTTCCAACAGCGGCGCATTCGCTGCCCGATTCGAACGGGGACATGACCGAAAATCTCGATCCCGAAACCGGCTTTCTCGAACAGCTGGGCCAGCGTGTCCGCACCATGCGCGCGCTTCGCGGCATGTCGCGAAAGGTGCTGGCCAAAGTCTCCGGCATTTCCGAACGCTATATCGCCCAGCTCGAAAGCGGCAAGGGCAACGTCTCGATCGTGTTGTTGCGCCGGGTGTCGGATGCGATGGGCGCGCATCTAGAGGATCTCATTCCCGCGGACGAACCGGCGCCGGACTGGCCGGTGATCCGCGACCTCCTGCGCAAGGCGACGCCGAACCAGGTCGCGCAGGCCAGGGAAATTCTCGCCGGCCACGCGGGCGGCGCCTCGGCGCAGCGCGCGTCGTTTTCCGGCATCGCGCTGATCGGGCTGCGCGGCGCCGGCAAGTCCACCCTCGGCAGGATGCTGGCGAAGAAGATCGGCTGGAGCTTCGTCGAGTTGAACAAGGAGATCGAGCGGCAGAACGGATTGTCGGTCGCCGAGATCATCGCGCTCTACGGCCAGGAAGGTTTTCGCCGGATGGAGCAGACCGCGCTGAACCAGTTGCTGGCGCGCAAGGAGCTGATGGTGCTGGCGACCGGCGGCGGCATCGTCTCCGAGCCCCTGACCTTCGACCTGATCCTGCAGTCGTTCTACACGATCTGGCTGAAGGCCGAGCCGGAAGAACACATGACGCGGGTGCGCGGCCAGGGCGACCTGCGCCCGATGGCCGACGACCGCTCGGCAATGGCCGAACTGCGCACCATTTTGCTCAGCCGCGAGCCGCTCTATGCGCGCGCCAACGCCGTGGTCGATACCGCCGGGCTGTCCGTCGATGCCGCAGCCGCGCGCCTGATCGACGCGGTATCGCCGGTGCTGCAGAACGAAGCGCGAAGGTTCGCGCGGGGGTAGCTTCGCGCTCCGGTTGCGGCGCAGAATTCCCGCTCTCCGCACCTCGCGCTCTTGCGTCATTCGCGATATCGATCGGCCATGAAGCTGCTGTTCCTCCATGGCGCGCCCGCGGCCGTCAAACTGACGGTGGCCAAAGCGCTGCTGCAGAAATTCGGCACCGTCAGCGGCTCGGCGCTCAACGATCCGGCGCACGCCGTCAGCGCGGCGCTCGTTCCGCTTAGAGGTCCATGTTCAGCCGCTTCTTGTAGGCCGATGCGTCCATGTCGCGGATATCGACGCTGAGGCTTTTCGCGTCCGGCAGCAAGGTCGCCATCGCGGTGCGCAGCGTCTCGCTCAGGGTCAGCTTCTGCTGGGGCGTGCGGCCCTCGAGCAGATAGACAAAGACGTGGCAGAAGCTGTCCCGTTTGCCCGCCACCAGATAATCCGCATAGGGCAGCGCGCGGACCTTGATATCCGCCGCCTGCATCACGCCGGTCGATGCGGCGGCGTTGTGCAAGGCCTGCATCAAACCGGTGATGTCGAAGCCGGCATCGGCGGAATATTCGACGACGATATGGGGCATCTGTTCCAAACCGATGGTGGAGACGAACTGGATCCGGACAGGATCACAGCAGCATGGATTTTACCGAGTCCGCGCCCTCGCGAAGCAGCGGCAGAAAGCGATCGATCATTTCGGAGGTGGAGACGCGATCGACATGGGCGCCCATATTGATCGCGGCGATGATGGCGCCGTCGTAACGGCGGATCGGCACCGAGATCGAGCGAAACCCCGGCTCGGCCTCGCGGTCGACCAGCGAATAGCCCTTTTCGCGGTCGGCGACGATGGCGGCGAGCAGCCGTTCCGGATCCGTCACCGTGTGCGCGGTCATCGGCTCGCGGCGCATCTTCGCCAGCCTCGTCGCGAGCTCGGCATCGTCGAACTGGCCGAGCATGGCGCGGCCGACCGAGGTGCAAAACGCCGGCAGGCGATAGCCGATGTCGAGGCCGGTCGAGAACACCCGCGCCGGGCTGCCGCGGGCGATGAACACGACCTCCTCGCCGTCCAGCACCGCCAGCGAACTGATCTCCTGCGCGGCCGTCGCGATCCGGTCGAGCACCGGCTGCAGCACCGCCACCACCTGGCTCGAACGCAGATAGGACGTCGCCAGCGTCAGGACGTGCGGGGTGAGGCTGAACAGCTTGCCGTCGGTCGCGACGAAACCGCCGCGCTCGAGCGTGAACAGGATGCGGCGCGCGGTGGCGCGCGGCAGTTCGGCGGCGCGCGCCAGATCGCTGAGCGTCGCCGGGCCGCTGACGGCGCCGAACTTCTGCAGCAGGCGCAGGCCGCGGTCGAGGCTCTCGACGAAATCGGTGGCGCGCGCTTCGCGATCCCCGCGCTTTGGCTTTGGCATTGGAGCGTTCCGCCGACGTCGTTGAAAGATTGTGCTTGCCGCTTTCCCAATGCATGTCATAATTCGCCCATTAGTTCAATAGACGAACAAATCGCGCGACAAGAGGATTTATGCCGCCATGATGAGCCAGGAGCAGAACGACCTGATCACGCGGACGGGACCGAAGGACCCGTGCGGGAAACTGATGCGGATGTACTGGCAGCCGGCCGCGCTGGTCGACGAGCTGCAGGGACCGCGCCCGGTGCGACCGGTCAAATTGCTCGGCGAGGACCTCGTGCTGTTCCGCGACGAAGAGGGCCGTTACGGCCTGGTCGACCGGCAGTGCGCGCATCGCGGCGCCGACCTCGCCTTCGGCCGGCTGGAAAACGGCGGCCTGCGCTGCGCCTTCCATGGCTGGCTGTTCGACGCGTCGGGCCAATGCCTCGAGACGCCGGCCGAACCCAAGGATTCGCAGCTGTGCAAGGGCATCCGGCAGCGCGCCTATCCGGTGGTCGAAAGAAGCGGCATCCTCTGGGCCTGGCTCGGCGAAGGCGAGCCGCCGGCCTTTCCCGAGATCGACTGCTTCGTCGCGCCGGACAGCCACACCTTTGCATTCAAGGGCCACATCAACTGCAACTGGCTGCAGGCGCTCGAAGTCGGCATCGACCCGTCGCATGCTTCCTTCCTGCACCGCTTCTTCGAGGACGAGGACACCTCGACCGCCTATGGCAAGCAGTTCCGCGGCGCTTCCGCCGGCAGCGACCTGCCGATGACCAAGATCCTGCGCGAATACGACCGCCCCATCATCAATGTCGAACACACCGAATATGGACTTCGCCTGATCACGCTGCGCGAGATCGACGACGAGCGCACCCATGTCCGCGTCACCAACCAGCTGTTCCCGCACGGCTTCGTCATACCGATGAGCACCGAGATGACGATCACGCAGTGGCACGTGCCGGTCGACGACGAAAACTGCTACTGGTACGCGGTCTTCACCTCCTATTCGACGCCGGTCGACAAGAACAAGATGCGCGACCAGCGCCTCGAACTCTACGAATTGCCCGACTACAAGTCGCGCAAGAACAAGACCAACGATTACGGCTTCGATCCGCAGGAACAGCTGACGGCGACCTACACCGGCATGGGCAACGACATCAACGTGCACGACCAGTGGGCGGTGGAATCGATGGGCGCGATCCAGGACCGCACCAGGGAACATCTCGGCCAGGCCGACAAGGCGATCGTGCAGTATCGCCGGCTGCTGCGGCAGCAGATCGAGACGGTCACCGGCGGCGGCCAGCCGATGCTGTTCCTCGACGCCGGCCGCGCGCGCAGCATCCAGGGTCCCGCCACCATGGACGGCATCGGGCCGACGCGGGGCTGGGAAACCTTCTGGATGGAGGTCGACGTCAAGCGCCGCCGCAGCGCGCCATGGGCAGCGCCGGTGCCGAGCGAGATTGCCGAAAAGATTCGCCATCTGAAGGCGGTTTGACAATTCTGGCACCGTCATTCCGGGGCGGCTCGCAGAGCCGAACTATGGTGCGCAGTTGCGCACCTGAGAATCTCGAGATTCTCCGATGTGCAATTGCACATCTGAGGTTCGATGCTGGCGCATCGCCCGGAATGAAAGAACGAGGACTGGGGGGACGCGTTGAGTTTTGTCTGTAGTCACGGGCTCTGGTCGAAAGAGCAGAAGGAGGCGGCAAGCCGCCTGCGCCGAATCGTCGAGGAGCAGAAGCTGGAGGTGATCCGGCTGTCGTTCCCCGACCAGCACGGCATTCTCAGGGGCAAGACGCTGGTCGCCGGCGAGGCGCTGGCCTCGCTGGAGAGCGGCTGCTCGATCACCACCACCATGCTCGCCAAGGACACCTCGCACCGCACGGTGTTTCCGGTGTTCACGTCCGGCGGCGGCTTCGGCATGAAGGAGATGGAAGGCGCCGCCGACGTGCTGATGGTAGCCGATCCCACCACCTTCCGCGCGCTGCCGTGGGCTCCGGGCACGGGATGGCTGATGTGCGATCTCCATTTCGCCGACGGTCGCCCGGTGCCGTTCGCGACGCGGAACCTGTACCGGTCGGTTCTCGACGGGCTCGGCAAACGCGGCTACGACTTCGTCGCCGGGCTCGAAGTCGAATTCCACATCTTCAAGCTCGAAGATTCGAAAATGTCGCCGGAGCATGCCGGCCAGCCGGGCACGCCGCCCGATGTAAGCCTGCTGTCGCACGGCTACCAATATCTCACCGAGCAGCGCTACGACCAGATGGAGCCGGTGCTCGAAATCATCCGGCGCGACGTGCTGGCGCTCGGCCTGCCGCTGCGCTCGGTCGAGGTCGAGTTCGGCCCGAGCCAGTGCGAATTCACCTTTGCGCCCAAAGCCGGGCTCGAGCCCGCCGACAACATGGTGCTGTTCCGCAGCGCCGTGAAGCAGATCGCCCGCCGCCACGGCTACCACGCCACCTTCATGTGCCGGCCGAGACTGCCGAACGTGTTCGCCTCCGGCTGGCATCTGCATCAGTCGCTGGTGTCGCGCGCGGGCGGCGAGAACGCCTTCATGGCCAAGGACGGCGGCGAGGCGCTGAGCCCGTTCGGCCGCGCCTATCTTGCAGGGCTGCTGCAGCACGCCCGCGCCTCGACGGTGTTCACGACGCCGACCATCAACGGCTACAAGCGCTACCGTTCCTATTCGCTGGCGCCGGATCGCGCGATCTGGGGACGCGACAACCGCGGCGTCATGATCCGCGTGCTCGGCGGCGCGGGCGATGCCGCTACCCGGCTGGAGAACCGCATCGGCGAGCCCGCCGCCAATCCCTATCTCTACATGGCCTCGCAGATTCTCTCAGGCCTCGACGGCGTCGACCGCAAGCTCGATCCCGGCCCGTCGGCGGATACGCCCTACGAGACCAAGGCCGAACTGCTGCCGAAGACGCTGCGCGAAGCGGTGTTCGCGCTGAAGGACGATCCGTTCTTCCGCGACGCGCTGGGTGCGGAATTCGTCGACTACTACGTCCACATCAAGAACGCCGAGATCGAGCGCTTCCAGGCGGAAGTGTCGGACTGGGAGCAGCGCGAATATTTCGAGATGTTTTGAGAAACGAAGCTCAAGGTCGGGCATGAACTCCAGCGCCGCTTTCACGCTGTAGTCGGACCGACTACCTCCCTTTGTTGCTATTGCGCTCAAATGGCCGCTTCTTGTAGATTGCCAGAATTCTACCTAAGCGATCATTCCCCAAGCGTTTTATGGAGCAAAGAATAGAAATGAGCGACAGTATTCAAGCAGAAGAAGCAGAAGCGCTTGTAATTCCCAAAGCTCTTTCCGTCGAGCTTGACAAGGTCGCCTTCGAAGAAGGCGGCGTTCGTTTGTATGCCGAACCTGTCAGCACCATTATCCTTCTGCTGAAGGCCGCTGCTGCGATCGTTGGACTCATCAGGGCATTTTCGAAGGATAGCGCGGAACTTAATGTTATCAAACCTCTGGAAGAAATTATCCGAGGCGTCGAGAACATCCTCAAGGAGCTTCAAGCCCTGCGAGACTATATCCCTGTCGCGCTGGATGATGCTTTCCGCAAGCGAATTACAATTTCCGTTGCAACAGCAATGGATGAGTTTACTCACGCACTGGCGGGCCTATCAGACGATCAAATACGGCGCTTGGACAAAAACAGTGCTGAGTACAAGGCGGTCGAGGCAATTGCAGGTAAGCAACTGTCCAATGCTTACGATTTGCGCGGTTACGACTTCCCTGGATATTTCGCGGTTTGCACCGCAAGCCTATCGTATATTTCAATGTGCATCGTCTTGCGCTCGTCAAAAGCCAAGGTGAAGGACTTCGCAACCAAGATCACGAATTGGCTGGCTTTTGTGATTGACCCGAAAAACGCCGGTTCAGCAGCCGCTGCCAGGGACAGGATGGTCAACGATGCCAACCAAGCTCGTGCAGTTGTCGATGGCTACCCCAGACAGGTGTTTCTTGGCTACTACACTAGAAGCGCAATGGTCTTCGCTGGCCGCGACCCGGGAGACCGCCCTGGACCTGGCGACCGGGAGCGTCGAACAGTGTACTATAATTGGTATGCTACGCAGGCCGGAAGCTTTGACGCCGGGCTTCAATGGAGTCCCCAGCAACAAATCAGTGATGCTGAGAATCCGAGGGGATGGCCACTCATTCCCAGTGAAGGTAACTCAAACCTCCACGACGGAGATGAATCGGCGTATGCACGGTGCAATAACAATTTGAACGGTATCAATGGTCAAGGCGGGCTCAACCCCCATGTGTCGCGGGGCAAGAACCTGTATTCGCGGGCGAAGGAGTTGGATGCGATAATCGCAGGCATCAAGGAACTCTCTGCGAAAATTGCGCGAGCTGCGGACGAATTCAAGTAATCTGCCTAGCGACGCCGTTGCGAACAAGGCGTGGATGGCCGGGTCAAGCCCGGCCATGACGGAAAAGTCAAATCCCGAGATACCGGTGCTGCAGCTCCGGCTCGGCGATCAACTGCTCCGAGCTGCCGCTCCACACCGCCCGGCCGCGCTCGATGATGTAGTGGCGGTCGCAGATCCGGGTCAGGTTCTCGACGTTCTTGTCGATCACCAGGATCGATTGTCCGCGCGCCTTCAGCAGCGACAGGCAGCTCCAGATCTCGTCGCGGATCAGGGGCGCGAGGCCCTCGGTGGCTTCGTCCAGAATCAGAAGGCGCGGATTGGTCATCAGCGCGCGGCCGATCGCCAGCATCTGCTGCTCGCCGCCCGACAGCGTGCCGCCCATATTGGCGCCGCGTTCGGCCAGCCGCGGGAACAGCGCGTGGATCTTTTCCAGCGTCCAGGGATCGGCGGCACCGAGGCGATTGCCGGAGGCGGCGACGAGATTCTCGTACACGGTCAGATTGGGAAAGATCTGCCGCCCCTCGGGGACGAGGCCGATGCCGAGCTGCGCGATCCGGAACGACGGCAGCTGGCGCGCCTCATGTCCGGCAAAGCGGATCGCGCCCGCGCGCGCCGGCGTCAGGCCCATGATCGAGCGGATGGTCGTGGTCTTGCCCATGCCGTTGCGGCCGAGCAGCGCCACCATCTCGCCCGTCCGCACCGACAGCGACATGCCGAACAGCACCTGGCTGAGGCCGTAGCAGGTCTCTATTTCCTCGACTTCGAGCAGCGGCGCCAGTTCAGACATGGCGGGTCACCACATGCTGATCGCCGAGATAGGCGCGCTTGACCTCTTCATGCTTGCGAATCGCGGCCGGCACGTCGGAGGCGATGACGCGGCCGTACACCAGCACGCTGATGCGGTCGGCCAGCGCGAACACCGCGTCCATGTCATGCTCGACCAGCACGATGGCGACTTCGCGCCGCAATTCCTGCAGCAGCTTCACCATGCGCGCGGATTCGGTGGGGCCGAGGCCGGCCATCGGCTCGTCGAGCAGCAGCAGTTGCGGCTTGGTGGCGAGCGCGACCGCGAGTTCGAGCTCGCGCTGCTCGCCATGGCTCAATTCCGATACCACGGTGTCGGCGCGGTGACTGAGCCCCACCCGCTCCAGTGCGGCGCGCGCGGCCTCGCGGAGCTGCGGCTCCTTGCGGGCATTGCCCCAGAAGCGGAAGGAGTGCCCGGCATGCGCCTGCGCCGCCAGCGCGACATTGTCCGCGGCGGTGAAGTCGGGCAGCAGCGAGGTGATCTGGAACGAGCGCGCCAGCCCGAGCCGGCTGCGGCGGTAGGCCGGCAGCCAGGTGATGTCCTGGCCGGCAAAGCGGATGGCGCCGGAATGCGGCAGCAACTGCCCGGTGAGCTGGCTGATCAGCGTGGTCTTGCCGGCGCCGTTCGGGCCGATGATGGCGTGCAGTTCGCCGCTTCTGACCTCGAGCGTGACGTTGTCGGTCGCGATCACGCCGCCGAACCGGCGGACCAGGTTTTCGACGTGCAGCAGAGGTTCAGCCACGGCGCAGCCTCCCGAGCAGCCCGTCGATGCCGCCGCGTCCGAACAGCACAATCAGGAGCAGCAGCGGACCCATGATCAGCGCCCAGTATTCCGTGATCTGCGACAGGAATTCCTCCAGCATCAGAAACACGATCGTGCCCAGCACCGGGCCGAACAGCGAGCCCATGCCGCCGAGCACCACCATGACCATGAGGTCGCCGGAGCGGGTCCAGTACATCGCCGCCGGGCTGACGAAATCGGTGTTGTTGGCGAGCAGCGCGCCGGCGAGGCCGCAGATGGTGCCCGAGATCACGAAACAGACCAGCCGGTAGCGGTTCACGGAAAAGCCGATCGCCTGCATGCGCCGCTCGTTGGAGCGCAGGCCCTGCACCACGAGGCCGAAGCGCGAATTGACGATGCGCCAGATCAGGTAGATGCCGCCGAACAGGCAGCCGACGCAGAGATAATAGAACTGCACGCGGTCCGACAGGTTGATGAGGCCGCCGAAATCGCTGCGCTTGTAGATCGTCAAGCCGTCGTCACCGCCGTAGCGGGCGAGCCCGGAGGCGACGTAATAGGCCATCTGCGCGAACGCCAGCGTGATCATGATGAAATAGACGCCGCGGGTGCGCAACGAAAGCGCACCGATCACCAGCGCGAACAGCGCCGATGCCAATAGCGCCACCGGCCACTGGATGAAGCCGGAGCCGATACCTTCATGGGCGAGAATGCCGACCGCGTAGCCGCCGATGCCGAGATAGGCGGCATGCCCGAAGCTCATCATGCCGCCATAGCCCATGATGAGATTGAGGCTTGCCGCGGCCAGCGCGTAGATCACGATGCGGGTGAACAGCGTCAGCGCGAAGACGTTGCCGCTGAGCGAGGTATAGAGCGGCAGCAGCAACAGGCCGGCAACCGCCAGCGTCACCACCACGTTGCGGGCGTTGAGCGAAATGGTCATCGGCGGCTGGCTGGAAACAGCCCCTCCGGCCGCACCACCAGCACGATGGCCATCAACAGATAGATGAGCATCGAGGAGAGCGCGGGGGCTGCGGTGGAGGCGGCGGTCGAACTCAGGACCTGCCGCAGCAGATCGGGCAGGAAGGCGCGGCCGAGCGTATCGATGATGCCGACGAAGATCGCCGCCAGGAAGGCGCCGCGGATCGAACCGATGCCGCCGATGACGATGATGACGAAGGCGAGGATCAGGATGTTCTCGCCCATTCCGATCTGCACCGTGAGGATCGGCGCCTGCATCAGCCCGGCGAGCCCGGCCAATGCGGCGCCGAGCCCGAACACCAGGGTGTAGAGCAGCTTGATGTTGATGCCGAGCGCGCCGATCATTTCCCGGTTCGATGCGCCGGCGCGGATCAGCATGCCGATGCGGGTGCGCATCACGACGAGATAGAGCAACAGGGCGACCACCAGCGCCACCACGATGATCGCCAGCCGGTAGGCGGGATAATAGACGCCGGGCATGATCGCGATCGGCACCGTCAGCCAGCCCGGCAGCGGCAGCGCCAGGCCCGCCGGACCCCAAATCAGCCGCACCGCGTCATTGAAGAACAGGATCAGCCCGAACGTCGCCAGCACGTGATCGAGATGGTCGCGGCCGTAGAGGTGCCGCAGCGCGACGAATTCCAGGACGATGCCGAGCAAGAGGGTCGCACCGAGCGCCAGCAGCGCGCCGAGCACGAAGCTCCCGGTCCACGCCACGAAGGTGGCCGCGAAATAGGCGCCCATCATGTAGAGCGAGCCGTGCGCCAGGTTGACGAAGTCCATGATGCCGAACACCAGCGTCAATCCCGCCGCCAGCAGGAACAACAGCAGCCCGAACTGCAGCCCATTCAGGAATTGTTCGACGACAAGCAGCATGCGCGTTCTAGATCATCTTCCGGTTGCGTGGCATCGTAGGCAGGCATCCAGCGGGCTTCATGGTTCGCGGCGCGCGGCGTTGCCGCGCTCCCCGCCATGAGGGCTTAGTAACCTCATCCTGAGCAGACGCCAACAGGTCCGCGCCGGGCGGCCCGACGATAGACTGCGCGCCGTCGCGGACGAAGCCACCGATCTGGAAGTCATCGAGTTACAAATCAGGTTGCAAGGAGTGTTTGCAAGACACGTGCCGGATGGAAACACAGCGGCAGCGCGCGAGCGCCGCCGCCGTGTTGGAGAGGATCGTCAGATCACTTCATCGGGCATTTGTCGTGGAACTTGTCCTGACTGTCCTTGATGATGGTGGCGACGGTTTTCAGCGAAAGCTGGCCGTCGGCGTCCTTGACCACGTCCTGCAGATAGAAGTTCTGGATCGGGATGTGGTTGTTGCCGAACTTGAATGCACCGCGCACCGATTTGAAATTGGCCTTCTCCATCGCCGCCTTCATCTCGTCCTTCTTGCTGGTGTCGCCCTTCACGGCTTCCACCGCGCTGGCGATCAGCTGCGCGGCGTCATAGGACTGCGCGCCGTAGAAGGTCGGACGCAGGCCGGTGTACTTCTTGCGGTAGTCGGCGACGTACTTCTTGTTCTGCTCGTTGGGCAGATCGTTGACCCATTGCTGCGCGCCGGGAACGCCGAGCGCGTTCTCCTTCTGCAGCACCAGCGTCAGTTCGTCGATGGTGAACGCCGTGTAGAGCGGCATCTGCGCCTTCAGGCCGGCCTGCGTGTATTGATTGAGGAACTGCACGCCGGCGGCACCCGGATAGAACACGAAGATCGATGCCGCGCCGGACGCGCGCGCCTTCGACAGCTCGGCGGAAAAGTCGAGCTGGCTCGGCCAGACCGTGTATTCCTCGCCCTTGATCTCGCCCTTGAACGTGCTCTTGACGCCGGCCAGCATGTCCTTGCCGGCGGCATAGTTCGGGCCGATCAGAAACACCGACTTGACGCCCTTCTGGTTCATGTATTCGCCCATCGCCTGCGGGGTCTGGTCGTTCTGCCACGAGGTCGAAAACACGTAAGGCGAACACAGCTCGCCGGCGACCTGCGACGGGCCGGCATTGGCGATGACCAGCATCGTCTTCGAATCCACGATCGGCTTCAGCGAGGCAAGGAGCACGTTCGACCAGATGTAGCCGGCGATGAAGTCGACCTTGTCGGACTGGATCAGCTTCTCGGTCTTCTGCTTGCCGACATCCGGCTTGAAGGTGTCGTCCTCGTAGATCACCTCGACCGGCTTGCCGCCCATCTTGCGGCCCATGTGATCGAGCGCGAGCTCGAACGAATTGCGCATGTCGTTGCCGATCGCAGCGGTCGGACCGCTGAACGTGGAGACAAACCCGATCTTGATGGTATCTCCCGCGACAGCAGGGTTTGCCAGCGCCAGAACCGTAGCGCCCGCCAGCCAGAATGCCGTTTTCATGTTCATTCCCTCCTCACTAAGACGTTGCCGTCAGTCAAATGCCCTTCCCCGTTCGAACAGCCCACTTTGCTCCGTTCCCGGGTCACTCTTTTGCAGGTGACGTGGTTTGTGCGCGAAATCGCGGGTCTGCAGCAAGCACGAACCGGAGGTCCCGCCCAAGAACCTTCGGCCCGATGCAAGCCTTTGTGCACCATAATTCGTATTCGTCCGTTATGGCAAGAATTATAGTTCAGGTAGCGGCGCCCGCGGACGCCGCAGGCGCGGGGCGGGTCCGGCCGGTCCCGGCCTGCATCCGCGCCGCTTGCGCGAGTCCCGGCCATTTTAACCCCACTTGACCCATTTGCCGCCGGACTCGCGCATCGATGGAGGACCGCCATGTCAGTCAGCGAAAGCGTCGCGCGCACCAGGTGGTGTCCCCTGGTGCGCATCGACAACAGCAACCGCCTGCACAACACCATGACCGACGGCTTTCAGAACTCGGAGAAGATGTATCACTGCATTGCCAGCGACTGCATGGGTTGGCGCCAATACCACCTGTCGCACACCAAGGGCAGCGAGCAGGAGATGCAGGGCCACGGCTATTGCGGTCTTGCGGGCAGGCCCGAGCTCGACTGATGGACCCGGGCGGACGGCCCGTGCGACGATTTGCCCGGGCCTGATGCCGGCCGGCCATGCGATCGAGCAGCTGCTGACGATGCGCCCGAGCTATCGATCGACAAACCGGGCTTGGCCCGAAGGTCCAAATGCCTGCATAATCCGGCCTGCGGAGAAACCTGAAACCGAAGGCTTGGCCCATGCCCCCCGAACAGGCGCGATCGTCGGACCGTCATCACGTGGTGATCGTCGGCGCCGGCTTCGGCGGGTTGGAGGCGACCTATCGGCTGGCGGGCGCACCGGTCCGCATTACGCTGCTCGACCGCCGCAACCACCATCTGTTCCAGCCGCTGCTCTATCAGGTCGCGACCGCTTCGCTGGCGACCTCGGAGATCGCCTGGCCGATCCGCTATCTCTTGCGCGGTCGGCCTGAAGTGACGACCCTGTTCGCCAACGTGAGCGGCATCGACGTGCAAGGCAAGCGCGTGCTGCTCGACGACGGCGACAGCCTGCCCTACGACACGCTCGTTCTCGCCACTGGCGTGCGGCACGCCTATTTCGGCCACGACGAATGGGAGCCGTTCGCGCCCGGCCTGAAGACGCTGGAGGACGCCACCACGCTGCGGCGGCGGATTCTGGTGGCGTTCGAGCGCGCCGAACGCGAGACCGATCCGCAGCGGCGCGCGGCGCTGCTCACTTTCGTCATCATCGGCGCCGGCCCGACCGGCGTCGAACTCGCCGGCACCATCGCCGAGCTGGCAAAGGACACGCTGCCGCCCGACTTCCGCAACATCGACACCCACAGCACGCGCGTCGTGCTGATCGAGGCGGGGCCGCGCGTGCTGGCGGGCTTTCCCGACGATCTCTCCGCCTACGCGCAGCGCTCGCTCGAAAGCCTCGGCGTCGAAGTGAGGTTGAACGAAGCCGTCACCGAATGCTCGGCCGACGGCGTCGTCTACGGCGGCAAGACGCTGCAGGCGAGGACGTTGATCTGGGCCGCCGGCGTGCGCGCCTCGTCCGCCGCCGAATGGCTCGGCGCGCCTCATGACCGCGCCTTTCGCCTGCAGGTCAACCCCGACCTCACTGTGCCGGGCCATCCCGATATCTTCGCCATCGGCGATACCGTCACCATCAACGGCCCCGACGGCAAACCGGTCCCCGGCATTGCACCGGCGGCCAAGCAACAGGGGCGCTACGTCGCCCAAACCATCAAGGCGCGGTTGCGCGGCGAGACGCTCGGTCCGTTCCACTACAAGCACGCCGGCAGCCTCGCGCAGATCGGCAAGCACAAGGCGGTGATCGATTTCGGCCGCTTCAAGCTGCGCGGGGCGATCGCGTGGTGGATCTGGGGCATCGCCCACATCTATTTCCTGATCGGGCTGCGCAACCGGCTCAGCGTCGCGATCTCCTGGCTGTGGATCCACGCCCGCGACCAGCGCGCTGCGCGCCTGATCACGCAGGGCAGCAGCAAGGTGGCGCGGTGAGGGCTCGGTGCGGTGGCTTCATCCTTCGAGACGCGGCTGCGCCGCTCCTCACATGATGAGGTCCTCCATCTCCTCGTGGCGAGCGCGGCAACGCCGCGCATCTCGAAGGATGAGCGGGCGGCACGCTGGAAAATACGCTAGCCCGCGCACCCGATCCATTCGCCCGACGCATCGTCTTCCAGAACTGCCACCGCCGCCGCGCGGCGCGTCAGCACCGCGCGCTGGTTGATGTAGCCCTTGTCGGTGATCTCGCCGCCGTCGACCGAGGCGGGTTCGGCGAGCAGCAGCGCGCGGGTCGCATGCGCGGAGGAGCCGCCGCCGCTCTGCGCTTTCAGCTTTGCGAGGCCTTGCGCGATGGGGGCACGCACCTTCTCGTTCGCGATCACCTCATGGACGTCGGCGCTGTCGGGCAGGCCGGCATGAGCGCGGCAGGCGGCGATATTGGGAAACACCAGGAAGCGCACGTGATCGCCGCCATGGCCGGTCACGACGATGTCCTGCGCCAGGGGCGCCAGCGCGGCAATGCCGGCGACGCGCAGGGTGCCGACGCTGACCCAGGTGCCGGAATTGAGCTTGAAGTCCTCGGCGACGCGGCCGTCGAAGAAAAGTCCGAGTTCGGGGCGGTCCGGATCGGCAAATGTCACGGCGTCACCGATCAGATAGAAGCCTTCCGCGTCGAACGCCTGCGCGGTCAGCTCCGGCGCCTTCCAGTAGCCCGGCGTGACATTGGGTCCGCGCACGCGCACCTCGAGCTTGTCACCGGACGGCACCAGTTTCAGTTCGGTGCCGGGTATAGGAACGCCGATATTGCCGGATCGCTTCGCCTGGAAATGACAATCGGTGGCGAGCGGCGAGGTCTCGGTGGAGCCCCAGGCCGACACCATCGGCAACGCCCGGCCGGTGGTCTTGATCGACAGCTCCTCCATCGCGTCCCAGAGATTCTGCGGCAACGCCGCGCCGGCATAGAAGGCGAACTTCACCTCGCCGAAGAATTTCCGGCGCAACTCGTCGTCGCCGCGCAATGCCGCGATCAGCATGTCGAAGCCGCGCGGCACGTTGAAGTACACCGTCGGCATCACGCTGCGCAGATTGGCGAGCGAGGTCGCAAACAGGCCCGGCGCCGGCTTGCCGCCGTCGATATAGAGCGTGCCGCCGTTGCGCAGCACCAGGTTGAAATTGTGGTTGGCCCCGAAGGTGTGGCTCCAGGGCAGCCAGTCCAGGATCACCAGATCCTCGCGCGCGCTTTCCAGAAACGTCCAGGTCTGCGCCTTGGCCTGCTGGCTCGAGGTCAGCATGCGCTGGGTGTTGATCACGGCTTTCGGCGTGCCGGTCGAGCCCGAGGTGAACAGGAATTTGGCGATCGTGTCCGGCCCGACCGCCGCGAAGGCTTTTGCGACCGCATCGGTTTCCGGAGTCGCGGCAATGGACCGGAACGAAATCGCGCCGCTGCCGTCAGCGTCGCCGCTGACGATCTCGGCCGTGTGCAGCGGCCTGATCGCCGCCAGCGCCGCGGCGAACGGTTTTGTGCCGGAAACATAGATCGCGCCGGGGTCGAGCAGCTTGATCATGCTCTTGAGCTTGTCGAAATCCTTCGACACCAGCGAATAGGCCGGCGAGATCGCCGCCGCCGGCACGCCGACATGCATGGCGGCGAGCGCGAACAGCGCGTGATCGACGCTGTTGTCGGAGAGAATGACCAGCGGGCGCTCGGCGCTCAAGCCCCGCGCCAGGATCCAGGCGGCTGTGTTGCGCACCCGCCGCAGCGCGTCGCCATAGGTGACGGTCGCCCACGGCGCATCGACACTGGCGCGTTCGCCGAGAAAAATCTTATCGGGCGTTTGCCGCGCCCAGTGCTCGAGCCAGTCGCCGACGCAGCGCGCGTGCGGCTGCAGCAGCATGGACGATTTCACGATGATGCTGCCGTCGGCGCGGCGATCGGCCACGACCGCGGGCGTTGCAAACAGCGTTTCGGAATTCTCGCGACTGGCGGCGGCGATCGTCATGGGTTTCCTCAAGATGCCCTCGTTGGATCAGGGGCTGACATTTACTTTATGCGAGAACGGCGCATCGCGCGCCGTCCCTCGAACGGCCTGACGGTACGCCCGTTCAATGTACACCACCTGATCGAAATCTTCACTTCGCCGCCAGGCGGCAATTGCCTTCGCTTTCCTTGCGGAAAGCATCTTCGCCCGGAAGGGACGAGACCACCTTCAGAAGATCCCATTTGTCCTTGGATTCCTCGGGCTTCTTGACCTCCAGCAGGTACATGGGATGGATCTTCCGCCCGTCGCTGCGGATATGTCCCTTGCCGAACAACGGGTCATCGGTCGGCAGGGCTTTCATGGCCGCGACCACGGATTTTCCATCGGCTGCCGACCCTACCTTGTCGACGGCCTTCAGATAGTGAATGACGGACGCATAGACGCCAGCCTGCATGTCGTTCGGGACGTTGTGCTGCGGGTGCCTCTCGACATACCTCCTGGTGAACGCGCGCGTTCCCTCGTTGAGGTCCCAGTAGAACGGATTCAGGAACTGGGCGCCTTGCGCCAGCTTGAGCGTCAGCGCGGGGATGCTGTTGATGCCAAGGATCAGGCCGACGATTTTCTGCTTGCTGGTCAGGCCGAATTCGGCCGCCTGCTTGATCGAGACGGTCGTATCGTCGCCGGCATTGGCCAGCGCAACGATCTGGGCTCCGGAAGACTGCGCCTGCAGCAGGAACGATGCGTAGTCGGCATTGCCGAGGGGATGGCGGACCGCGCCCAGCACCTGCCCGCCTCCGGCCTTCACCGCTTCGGATCCCTGCTTTTCCAGATCGGCTCCGAACGCATAATCCGCCGTCAGGAAGAACCACGTCTTGCCGCCCTGCGCGAGAACGGCTTTCCCCAGTCCGCGGCCATAGGCGTAGGTATCGTAGGTCCAGTGCACGGTATTCGGCGTGCATTTCTCGCCGGTGAGCAGGGCCGTGCCGGCGCCGGATCCGACGAAGACCTTGTTCTTCTGTTCCGTCATGTTGGCAACGGCCAGGGCGATGGCCGAATTCGGCAAGTCGAAGATCGCGTCGATGTTTTCGGTCTCGTACCAGCGCCGCGCGATATTGACGCCGATGTCGGTCTTGTTCTGGTGGTCGGCGGATATCACCTCGACCTTCTTGCCGGCGGCCTTGCCGCCGTAATCCTCCACGGCCATCTGCGCCGCGACCACCGAGCCGACGCCCTGGAACGAGGCAAATGCCCCCGACTGATCGTTGAGGACGCCTATTCGAATGGTTTCCTGGGCAGATGCGGGCGCCAGGCCGACCGCCGACAGCGCACCCGCAATCGTCAAGGCCCTGCAACAGGCGCGCATCGAGGCGCTGCCCAACAGGCAGCGCAAGCCGGTCCCGAGATCTGATCTCATGGCGTCCCTCCTGGTTTATCGGAGCCGCTCTATCGACGGCTTGACCAATGGCGCCGGCTGTTCGCCGGATGCATTATGTTGCTATCGACAATTGTTGTTGTCAACAACAATACTCGAACCTTGCTTCTGTTTCGCAAAGCCATAAGAAGAAGGGAACCGATGCGGAGAAACCAGGTGTCGACCAGAGCAGCCCGATCCAGGACCGCTATTCCCGCGCGCCCCGCACGGAAGAGCCCAAGGAAAAGCCCAGGCCGGGGCGCGGCCCGCCTTGATGAAGCCGGTTTTGAAGTCGGTCTCGATGCGCTGGTCGGCCACGTCGGCTATTCGATCCGACGCTTCCAGATGTGGATTTTTCAGGACTTCATCAAGACGCTTTCGGCCGTCAATATCCGCCCGGCGCAGTATTCTGTCATGACGGTGATCGGCGCGAACCCGGGCATGACCCAGATGGCCGTCGCCAAGCGGCTCGGCATCGAGCGCGCCCGGCTGGTGCACCTCTTGGACAGTCTCGAGGAGCGCAATCTGGTGAAGCGCGTCCCTTCACGGACCGACCGGCGGTCGCACGCGCTGCATCTGACCCCCGGCGGGCAGGCATCGTTGCGGCAGTTCAAGCTGCTCGCCGCTGAACATGAGCGGCACGTCGACGAAAAGATCGGGCCGGAGAACCGCAGGCGGCTGCTGGAAATTCTCTCCGCATTCCATTGACCGCGGCGCCGGACGCGCGCCACGCCTTCATGCGTCACGGCACGTCGCGCGCACTCATGCGCGCTTGCCTGCCGATGGAGGCGCGCACCGCGCAGCCCAACGCTGCTCGACCTGCCGCTTGATGTTGGCTAGCCCGATCTGCGCCTCCTCGTCGACGCGCTGGATCTGCTCGGCGCTTGCCGCCGTGGGACGGCGGGGGTTGCGGAGGTGCCTCGTATACCGGGTGGCGTCGCCAACGCGTTCGAAAGTATAGCGGACCACGATCGGGCCGATGAAATCGGTATCGGCCTGCACGGTCCAGGCGTTCGGCCGGTCGCTCTCCAGGACCTTCCAGTCCAGCACCACTTCGCCGCGGCGGATGTGCCATTGCTCGCGGAAGGTCTCGCCCGTGCCCAGCGCACGATCGGCACTGTCGATGCGGTGCGACGCCGCCAGCCATTCCGGCCAGGAATTCGGATTGCAGACGTAGTCGTAGACTGCCTCGGGTGGAGCCTCGATCAGGATATCGTGGCGGCGTTCGAAGGAATTCGACATCGGGTACTCCGGGTCAGGCAAGAAAGGAGGTCGCGCCGCTGAGGCTTGTCACCCAAGCTAGTAGACGATTGCAGCCGCGCATCGCAAACGGCACTGCCCACAAATTAATCAAACGCATCACCTGGAAGCGCGCTTGCGGGTCCGGCCACGGCTGCAAGAATAAGCCAAGCATCTGGAAAGATGGATTAATTTGTCGAACTCGATGCCTCTGATCGGCTGTACACAATGGCACACCGCTTGCTTCGATCAGGGAGGGCTTCCCGGAGCGCAGTCAGCCATGGCGACATCAGCAACCACCAGCCTGCTTGCCGCGGAGCCCGATCCGATCGCGCTCGACTGGACGGCGACGGCACTGGTCATCATCGACATGCAGCGCGACTTCCTCGAACCCGGCGGGTTCGGCGAGACGCTCGGCAACGACGTCTCGCAACTGGCGCGCGCGGTGGCACCCTGCGCCGCCGTGCTCGGCGCCGCGCGGGAGGCCGGCATCCTGGTGGTGCACACCCGCGAGGGCCATCTGCCTGATCTGTCCGACGCGCCACCGGCGAAGGTCGAGCGCGGCGCGCCGAGCAAGCGCATCGGCGATCCCGGCCCGATGGGGCGGATCCTGATCCGCGGCGAGGCCGGCCACGACATCATCCCCACGCTCTATCCGCTCGACGACGAGATCGTGATCGACAAGCCCGGCAAGGGCGCGTTCTACGCCACCGAGCTGGGCGACACCCTGCAGAAATATGGCGTCGAGAATTTGCTGGTTTGCGGCGTCACCACCGAGGTCTGCGTCAACACCACCGTGCGCGAGGCCAACGACCGCGGCTACCGCTGCGTCGTGCTGGCGGATTGCTGTGCCTCCTATTTCCCCGAATTCCACGAGATGGGCCTGAGGATGATCAAGGCCCAGGGCGGCATCTTCGGCTGGGTCTCGGACTCCGCCGCGGTTCTCAAGGCAATGGCAGCGGAGACTTCTAACCAACCAACGATGGGGGCATCGCGATGAGCACGACCATGACGGCGAGCAAAGGCGAATTCAAACCTGCATTATGGACGCCGGGCGACTGGAACGCGTTGTTCGGCTTCGGCACCAACATTCTCGTCAATATGCTGGTGCTGACGGGGCTGTTGCGCTTCGTGCTGAAGATGCCGGACTCACTCGTGTTCGGCCGCATCCTGCCGGCGCTCGGCCTCATGATGTGCCTCTCGACATTCTACTATGCGTGGCTGGCCTACCGGCTGGCGCAGAAGACCGGCCGCAGCGACGTCTGCGCGCTGCCCTCGGGCGTCAGCGTGCCGCACATGTTCATCGTCACCTTCGTGATCATGCTGCCGATCACGCTGAAGACCGGGGACCCCATCAAGGGCTGGTCGGCCGGCCTGGTCTGGGTGTTCTTCCAGAGTTTCATCCTGATGATCGGCGGCTTCATCGCGCCGTATATTCGCAGGACCACGCCGCGCGCGGCGCTGCTCGGCACGCTCGCCGGCGTTTCCGTGACCTTCATTTCGATGCGGCCGGCGCTGGAAATGTACATGACGCCGCAGATCGGCCTGGTCTGCTTCGCCATCATCATGGCGAGCTGGTTCGGCGGCGTGAAATATCCGAAGGCGATTCCGGCCGGCCTGGTGGCAATCGCCGCCGGCATGCTGATCGCGTGGGGCTCCAATTTGTTCGGCCTCGGCCTCGGCGGCCTCAGCGTCAAGGGCCTCGGCGATGCCTTCTCGAACTTCGGCTTCTCGGTGCCGCTGCCGGCGTTCGGCCAGCTGTTTTCCGGCTTCGAATTCCTCGGCATCATCCTGGTCACCGCGATTCCGTTCGGCATCTACGACCTGGTCGAAGCCATGGACAATGTCGAGAGCGCGGAAGCCGCGGGCGACGAATATCCGACCACGCGGGTGTTGACCGCCGACGGCGTCGTCAGCCTGATCGGCTGCCTGATGGGCAATCCCTTCATCAACGCGGTCTATATCGGCCATCCCGGCTGGAAGGCGATGGGCGGCCGGATCGGCTATTCGGCGGCGACCGGCATCATGGTGGTGGTGCTGTCCTGGTTCGGCATCATCTCGGTGCTGCTGGCGCTGGTGCCTGTGGTCGCGATCTCGCCGATCCTGCTCTACATCGGCATGCTGATCGGCGCCCAGGCGTTCCAGACCACGCCGGTCAAGCATGCGCCCGCAATCGTACTGGCGCTGACGCCGCATCTGGCGGCCTGGGCCAAGCTGCAGATCGACACCATGCTGGCGTCGACCCTCAGTGCCGCGCAGGCGGTGGGCGGGCTGGCGGCCGACAAGACCAGTGCAGTCAAGACCGCGGCGATTGCGGCGCTGCCGCAACAGGGCGTACTCTATCACGGGCTCGACGTGATGGGCGGCGGCTCGATCCTCACCGGCCTCGTGCTCGGCGCCATCGGCGTCTTCGTCATCGAGCGCGACTTCGTCAAGGCATCGGCGTTCGCGCTGGCCGGCGCGGTGCTGACCTATTTCGGCTTCATGCACGGCGAGGCCGTCGGTATCGGCGGCGGATTGGGGGTAACCCCCGCCGTCGCGCTGGCCTATGTGCTGGTGGCTGCAGTATTCTTCGCGCTGGCGAAACTCGGCACCTCTTCCCTTCCCGTTTCGCAACCGGAGATGCCCCTTGCCGCACCCGCAGAATGAGTTCGTTTCCAACCGGGGCAGCACGTGACTGAAACCGTAGCCGGAATCGTCGCCGCGCATCGCAGCGGCGCCATGTCGCCTGCGCAAACCGTCGCGCGCAGTTTCCAGCGGATCCGCGATCACAACGATCCCGCGGTATTCATCAGCCTGCGCGACGAGAGGCAGGCGCTGGCGGAGGCCGAGGCATTGTCGAACAGGGATGCCGCGCAGTTGCCGCTGTACGGCGTCCCGGTGGCGGTGAAGGACAACATCGACGCAGCCGGCCTGCCCACCACCGCCGCCTGTCCGGCGTTTTCCTACCTGCCGGCCCATGATGCAACGGCTGTCGCCAGGCTGCGCGCGGCCGGCGCCATCGTCATCGGCAAGACCAACCTCGACCAGTTCGCTACCGGCCTGGTCGGCGTGCGCTCGCCCTACGGCATTCCGACCAATCCGGTGCGAGGCGGTCTGATTCCGGGTGGATCGAGTTCGGGCTCGGCAGTCGCCGTGTCGGCAGGACTGGTGCCGCTTTCGCTCGGCACCGACACCGCCGGAAGCGGCCGCGTGCCGGCGATGCTCAACAATATCGTCGGGCTGAAGCCGAGCCTCGGATTGATCTCGGTGTCGGGCGTGGTGCCGGCATGCCGCACGCTGGATTGCGTGTCGATCTTCGCGCTCGGCGTCGACGACGCGATGACCGCGCTTGGCGCCATCGCCGGACCCGACGCGGCCGATCCCTATTCGCGCAACCGGCCACTGGCGCCGATGACGGCGTTTCCGAACCGACTCCGGCTCGGCGTGGCGCGCAACGGCCAGTTGATCTATTTCGGCGACAAGGCTTCCGAACAGGCTTACGGCGAGGCGTTGGAACGCTGGACGGCGCTCGGCGCCACGCTGGTCGAGTTCGACCTCGAACCGTTCTACGAGACCGCGCGGCTGCTCTATGAAGGACCGTGGGTGGCGGAACGCTATCTGGTGATCCGCGACCTCCTGGCGTCATCGCCGGATGCGATCCATCCGGTGACGCGCGAAATCACCATTGCCGGCGCGCGGCTTTCCGCCGCCGACACCTTTGCCGCGCTGTACCGCCTGCAGACGCTGCGCCGGGTCGCCGAGCGCGCCTTCGTCAATATCGATGCGCTGGTGTTGCCGACGGCGCCGACCGCCTACACGACCGCGCAGGTGCTGGCCAATCCGATCGAACTCAACTCCAGGCTCGGCACCTACACCAATTTCGTCAATCTGCTCGACCTCTGCGGCCTGGCGCTGCCGGCGGCGATCCGGCCCGACGGCATTCCGTTCGGCATTACACTGCTGGCGCCCGCCGGGCAGGACGCACGGCTTGCCTCGATCGGCCGGGTGTTTCATGCCGACACGGGCCTTACAATGGGCGCCAAAGGCCTGCCGCAACTGCCGCTCGCGGCGTTGGCCGCGGGCGCGAGCAACGATGAAATCGCCATCGCCGTGGTCGGCGCGCATCTGTCGGGCATGGCGCTGAACGGCGAATTGAAGGCGCTCGGCGGACGCCTGATCGAGGCCACGCTGACCGCGCCCGACTACAAGCTCTATGCGCTTCCCACCACGCCACCGAAGCCGGGCATGCTGCGGGTCGCGGCGGGCGCGGGAACCTCGATCGAGCTGGAACTGTGGGCGCTGTCGGCGGCGAGTTTCGGAAAATTCGTCGCCGCGATCCCGCCGCCGCTGTCGATCGGCACCGTGCGCCTCGCCGACGGCCGCGGCGTGAAAGGCTTTCTCGTCGAGCCCGCCGATATCGGCGCCGCGCGCGACATTTCCGGCTTCGGCGGCTGGCGCGCGTTCATGGCGGAGAAGGTGGCGGTGTGATCAGGGGCGAATGGGGAGTGGCGAGTAGCAAAGAAACCTTCCCTATTCGCTACTCGCCATTCGCCTGCTCACACCGACACCGCGTAGATCTCGTATTCACCACGCACCAGTTCGATATGCGCGCGCATCGCCGCCGCCGCGCCTATCTTGTCGCCGCGCATGATCGCGACCACGACGCGGTCGTGCTCGGCGTGCGATTTCGCCAGCCGCCCGAGATTGCGGAACTGGGCGCGACGGAACGGCTGCACCCGCACCCTGGTGGCCAGCGTCATCTCGGCGATGTAGCCGTTCTGCGAGCCGGCATAGATCGCGTTGTGAAAGCGCTCGTTTACCTCGTGGAAGCGGTCGGGATTGCCGGCATGGCTCAGCACCCGCAACTCCTCGTGGATCGCCTCCAGCCGCTGCCGCTCCGCCGGCGGCATCCGTTCGGCGGCAAGCCCGGCGCACAACGCCTCGAGCTCCGCCATCGCCTCGAACATTCCGGTCAGCCGTTCAAGCGAAGGCCGCGCCACCACGGCGCCGCGATGCGCCCGCGCATCGACCAGACCGCTGGCAGCCAGCTGCCGCAGCGCCTCGCGCACCGGGGTGCGCGAAACGTTGAAACGCCGCGCGATCTCGGTCTCGTCGAGCGAAGCTCCCGGCGGCAGCGCGCCGCGCACAATTTCATCGGCGAGTTGCAGCCGCAATTCCTCCGCGCGCGTGATCTTGTCCGGAATCGGCGAAGGCCGGTCGACGCGGCGAACCACCGTCTCCGCCTCGTGGAGCGGGCGCTGCGACGCGCTGGTCGGGGGATCTTCGAGGCTCATGGCTTTTGACCCGCGTCCTTGGGTTCATCGATGATGCTGACATGGGCGGCGACGATCTTCCAGCCTTCGGGAAACCGCACCCAAGTCTGCATCTGCCGGCCGACGCGGCCGGGCATCGAATCGCGATAGAACAAGGTCGAGGCCACGGCGGCGTCGCGGCCATAGGCGGTGATCACCGTCTGCGCCGTCCGGCGCATCAGCCCGACCGGCGAGCGCGCCGCGCGGAACGCCATGATCGCATCGATGCCGTAGAGATTCTCGCCGATGCCGTAGCGCAGCGTGCGGGAATCGGCACGGAACAATTCGTCGAGCACGGCGACGTCGTTCGACACCAGCGCCTTTTCATAGCGCGCGAACTGCTCGGTCACCTCGGCGAGCACGTCGGGAAGATCGACGTCCATTCTACAACCCTCTCGGCGGCGGCGCGGCAACCACGCCGGCGCGCTCCAGCGCGAAGGCTGCGCGCAGCGCGATATCCTCGCGCCATGGCGCGGCGATGATCTGCACCCCGACCGGCATCGGCTCAAGCGGAACCGGCACCGCCACCACCGGCAGGCCGATGAATGAGATCGGCTGGGTGTGGATGCCGATATTGGCGCGCACCGGCAGCTCGACGCCGTCGAGCACGAAGGTCGCCTGCCCCAGTTTCGGCGCGACGCAGGGCGTCGCCGGCGCGATGATCACGTCGACCGTCCTGAACAACTCCAGCACCTGGGCGCGATACCAGCGGCGGAATTTCTGCGCGCGGTCGACCAAAGGCGCCGGAACCATGGCGCCCGCCAGCAGGCGGTCGCGCACCGCCGGATCGAAATCGTTCGGCCGGCGGCGCAGCCGGTCGAGATGCAGCGAGGCGCCTTCGGTGGTCGAGATGACGTAGGCGGCGGCGCGGGCGCGCGCGGCCTCGGGAATTTCGATGGTTCGCGTGGCGCCCAGCCCCGTGGCGACGCGGGCGACGGCCTCAACCGCTTCGGGGAAAACGTTGTTCTGGAAATATCCGCCGGCAATGGCGATACGAAGCCCGCCGACGTCCTGCGAAAGCAGCGGCGCGACCGGCTCGACGGGACGCGTGCTGCACGCCGCATCGTCGGCGTCCGGCCCCTGCATCGCGTCATAGGCCAGCGCGAGATCGCCGACATTGCGCGCGAACGGGCCGAGATGATCGAAGCTCGCCACGAACGGGAACGAGCGCGCGCGCGACAGCCGGCCATAGGTCGGCTTCAGTCCAAAGATGCCGCAGAACGACGACGGCACCCGGATCGAGCCGTTGGTGTCGGAGCCGAGCGCCAGCGGCACCAACCGGCCGCCGACCGCGCTGCCGGAGCCGCCCGACGAGCCGCCGCTCATCCGCGTCGGATCGTGCGGATTGCGCGACGGGCCATCATGTACGTTTTCGCCGGTGAAGTCGTAGGCGTATTCGCCCATATTGAGCGCGCCGACCAGCACCGCACCGGCCGCTTCCATGCGCTCGATCAGCGTAGCATCGCGCCGTGACGGCGCAAGATCGCGATTGATCTTCGATCCGGCGCGGGTGGAGAGTCCCTCAACGTCGAACAGGTTCTTGACCGCGAACGGCACGCCGGCGAGCGGGCCGACGCTCTTGCCGGCCGCAAGCGCATCATCGACCGCCCGCGCCCTTTTGCGCGCGCGCTCGGCCGTGACGTCGGTGAAGGCATTCAGGATAGAATCGTGCCTTGCTATGCGCGCCAGCGCCGATTCGGTGACGCTGACGGCGGACATCTTGCCACCAGAGACGCCCCGCGCGATTGCCGAGGCCGACAGCTCATCGGAGTTTGCGGTCATGGCGATTTCAGGCTGCGAAGACACTGGCCGGCTCGGTTTCATCAGGCAGCGGGAATTCGTCGACCAGCCGGGCCAGTCGCAGCGACACCTCGAGATTGGCCCTGACCGCCGGCCGCCAGGCATCGTCGATCGGCAGCGCCAGCGCCTTGGCTACGGCGTCCATGTAAGCATCGAGCGGATCGGCGGTCATTCATTCTCCCAATCGGGTTCAGTGAGCCGGCAACGGCGGATGCGGAATCGCCGTCAGCAGTTCCTTGGTATAGCCATCCTGCGGATCGCCCAGCACGCGCTCGGACGTGCCCTGCTCGACGATTCGCCCCGACCGCATCACAATGACACGATCGCACAACAGCCGCACCACATTCAAATCGTGCGACACGAACAGATAGCTCATCCCCATCGACGCCTTGAGATCCTGCAGCAGGTTCAGCACCACCGCCTGAACAGAGACGTCGAGCGCTGCGGTCGGCTCGTCGAGGATCACGAGCTTCGGGTGCAGCGCGATGGCGCGGGCGATGCCGACGCGGGCCTTCTGGCCGCCGGACAATTGATGCGGAAAACGATCGAGCAGATTGAGCGGCAGGCCGACCAGTCCGGCCAGTTCCTCGCAGCGGGCGCGCAGCGCGTCGCGCCCCCTGAGATCGCCGAGCTGCATGATCGGATCGACGATGGCGCGCGCGGCGGTAAAGCGCGGGTTGAGGCTGTCGGTCGGATCCTGGAACACCATCTGGATACTCTTGCGCAACGGCAGCCGCGCGAAGGCATTGGGCAGGATGGCGCCGATCTCGTCGTCGTCGAACATGATGCGGCCCGAGGTCTGGTCCAGGAGCCGCATCACCATCATCGACGTGGTGGATTTGCCGCAGCCGGATTCGCCGACCAGCCCGACGCTCTCGCCATGGCCGACGCTGAACGAGATGCCGTCGACGGCGCGGAATTGTTCGGTTTCGACCGGCGGCTTGCGCGAGAACAGTTTTGACAGTACCGCGGTCGCGCCCTGGCGCGGGTATTCCTTGACCAGTTTTTCGACGAGGAGAAGGGGCTTTGCAGCATCGTCACCCCCGGGCTTGACCCGGGGGTCCATCACCTTTGAAGAAGAGTCTGCCGAAGAAAGATGGATGGCCGGGCATAGGCGAGCGGAAGCGACGCCGTCCTTCGGACGGCTATGCCCGGCCATGACGGCCGGAATGCGGGGCGAGGTTGAAGAAGGCGTAGTTGGCGCCAGCTTCGCCGCCTCCTCCTCCGGCAACAGGTCGCGCAGGGAGACGCCGAGCCGCGGCGTCGCCCGCATCAGCTTCTTGGTATAGGCGTGTTGCGGATTGGCAAAAATATCCGCCGACAGCGCGGTCTCGACTACGCGGCCCTTCTCCATCACCACCACCCGGTCGCAATAGGCCGCGGCGAGGCCGAGATCGTGCGTGATCAGGATCGTCGACATGCCCCGGCTCCTGGTCAGTTCGACGATCAGGTCCATCACCGCCTTCTGGGTGGTGACGTCGAGGCCGGTGGTCGGCTCGTCCGCGATCAGAAGCTGCGGATTGCAGGCCAGCGCCAGCGCGATCACCACGCGCTGGCACATGCCGCCGGAAAGTTCGAACGGATAGGCGTGGTAGCGCTCGCGCGGCCGGGCGATCTTGACCGCTTCCAGCGCCTCGATCGCCTTCTCGCCACGGTCGCTGGCGGCAGCCTGCACATGCTGGCGCAGCACGTCCTCGATCTGGTCGCCGACTTTCCGGATCGGGTTCAGCGCGGCGCGCGGGTTCTGGAAGATCATCGAGATTTCGCGGCCGCGCAGGTCGCGCATCTGGTCCTCGGTCGCGGTCCTGACGTCGATGCCGGAAAACATCACCGATCCCTCGGCGATCTTGCCGGCGCGATCGAGGATCCGCATCACAGCGTAGGAGGTGACTGACTTGCCGGAGCCGGATTCACCGACGATCCCGAGCGTCTCGCCCTTGGCGACCGTGATATTGACGTGCTGCACCGCCTTCACTATGCCGCGCCTTGTGGCGAATTCCACCGTGAGGTCGTTGACGTCGAGCAGCGGCCGCGCGGTCATTTCAATGCCTCCACACGATCGGTGTGCTCGCTCGCCCCGTTCTTGCGGGGAGAGGTAAGGGAAACACCGCGTTGGAATTTGCTGCCCATCGCCTCAGGTCCTTCGCTGCGGGTCGACGATGTCGCGCAGGCCGTCGCCGAGCAGATTGAAGCAGAACACCGCGGTCATCAGTGCGAGGCCCGGGAACAGCGCGATCCACCACTCGCCCGAGACCATGAAGCCGGCGCCCTCCGCGACCATGATGCCCCATTCGGCGGTTGGCGGCCGCACCCCGAGGCCGATGAACGACAGCCCGGCGGCGTTGAGGATCGCGTAGCCCATGGTCAGCGACATCTGCACGATCATGATCGGCATGATGTTCGGCAAGATGTGCACCAGCAGAATCCGGAACTCGCCATTGCCCGACAACCGCGCCGCCTGCACGAAGCCGGCTTCGCGGCGCACGTTGGCTTCGGCGCGGGCAACGCGCGCGTAAAGCGGGAAATTCACGATCGCGGTCGCGATGATGATGTTCTGCACCGTATTGCCGAGCGCCGCCACGATGCCCATCGCGAGGACGAACAGCGGAAACGCCATGATGGTGTCGGCGATGCGGCCGACGATACGGTCGGTCCAGCCGCCGAAATAGCCGGCGGCGATGCCGGCAAGACCGCCCATCAGGAACACCAGCGCCACCGACGCCACCGCGATGAAGGTGTCGAGCCGGGTCGCCACGATGACCCGGCTGAAGATGTCGCGGCCGAGCTGGTCGGTGCCGAACCAGTGCGCCGCCGAGGGCGGCTTCAGCGCGGATGCGGTGTCGGACGCCAGCGGATCGTAGGGAACGACATAGGGACCGAACAACGCCGCAAGCAGGATCACGACCAGGAGGCCGAACGCGAACGCGGTGACGCGGTTCTCTCCGAGCACATAGCGGGTGTGTTCGAACATCGCCGCCAGCCCGGAAATGCGTGCTGGACCGGCAGGTTCGGCGGCAGGCGCCACGCTGCTCATGCTTCCACCCCTACCCTTCGAGCCTTACCCTGGGATCGATCACGCCGTAGAGGATGTCGATCAGGAGATTGAGCAGCACGTACATCACCGCCATGGTGAGCACGAAGCCCTGCACCGGCGCAAAATCCGACGAGATCAGGGCTTCCACCGCGTAGGAGCCGATGCCGGGCCAGGCGAAAACCTTTTCCACCAGCACGTTGGCTCCCAGCAGGAACGAGAACACCATGCTGAGCGTGGTGATGACCGGCAACATGGCGTTGCGGAAGGCGTAGGTGACGATCACGGTGCCCGGCGACAGGCCGCTGGCGCGCGCGGTGCGCACGAAGTCCGACGACAGCACCGCCAGCATCGAGGCCCGCGTCATGCGCGCGATCGGCGCCAGCGAGAACACGGCGAGCGTCATCGCGGGCAGGATCAGCTGGCTCAGGGCCGAACGAAAGGTCTCGAGGTCGCGCGCGATCAGCGCGTCGATCAGATAGAAGCCGGTCACTGCATTCGGCGCGCTGTAGAACACATCGAGCCGCCCCAGCGGCGCCGGCGACCATCCGAGCCGGAAATAGAAGACATAGACCAGCACCAGTCCGGTGAAGAACACCGGCAGCGACACGCCGGCCGTCGTTGTCACCCGGCAGAGATGATCGATCCATGAGCCCGGCCGGGTCGCCGCCATGACGCCGAGCGGAATCGCGATCATGATCGAGACCACGAGACCGAGCAAAGTGAGTTCGGCGGAAGCCGGCAGGCGGTTCTTGATTTCGGTTGCGACCGGCTGGCCGGTGGTGAGCGAATTGCCGAAATCGCCGTGAGCAAGATCGTTGGTGTAGCGGAAGAACTGCTCGATCAGCGGCTTGTCGAGGCCGAGCTTCTTGCGGATCTGCTCGACCGCCTCCTTGGTCGCCGCGGGCCCTGCGAAATATGCCGCGGGGTCGCCGGGCAGCGCGCGGGTCAGCAGGAAGGTGACGATCACGACCCCGATCAGGCTCGGGATCGCAAACATCAGCCGCTTGCCGATCATGGTCAGCATGGCGCACTCGCGAATAGCGAATGGCGAATGGCGAATGAATGATGGCGGCCGTACTCTGTCACTATTCGCTACTCCCTATTCGCCATTCGCCCCCTTACGCCTTCACCAGTGCGCGGTAGTCGAGACGGCGGTGGAACCAGTACTGATAGCCCGAGACGTTCTTCTGCATCGCGACGTTGACATAGGGCTGATACAGCGGAATACGCGGAATATCCTTGAACGCCAGGTCGACGAAGCCCCTGACGTCCTTGTCGTAGGTCGCCTTGTCGCCGACCGCGGCGGCGTCGACGGCGCCATGGATGAAATCGTCCATCGTCTTCGACTGGTAGCTCATGGTGTTGAAGATCGAATTCTTGCCGTCGTAACACCAGATGAAGAAGTATTCGGGGTAATCGAGCCAGCCGGAGAATACGTTGGTGTAGAGCGGCAGCACCTTCTTGTTGAGCTCGGTGCGCCAGTTGGCGCCCGGGATCTTGTTGATGGTGGTCTTGATTCCGATCTGCGCCAGGCTCTCCTGCACCAGCACGCAGAGCGGCTCGTTGACCCCGGCAAATCCGAGATCGAACGACAGCGTGGTCTCGAAGCCGTTGGGATAACCGGCTTCCGCCAGCAACGCCTTGGCCTTCGCGATGTCGGTGACGAATTTGGTCGGCTGCGGCCACGCCACCTCGGTCGGCGCATTGGCAGCGGCGCCGAACATCGGCTTGGCGAGGCCGAACAGCACCGCATCCATGATCTTCTGATAGGGGATCGCGCAGGCAACCGCCTCGCGTACCTTCGGATTGTCGAACGGCGGGATCTTGACGTTCATGCCGATGTACTGGACACCGTTCGAATACGGCACCGACACGATATTGAGCTTGCCGTCGCCCTTGAGCTCGACGAAGTCCTTGTTCGGCAGATCGTAGGAGATGTCGGCGTCGCCGCGCTCCAGGAGCGCGCGGCGGTTGCCGGCCTGCGGCACCATGCGCCAGATCACGCGCTTGACCTTGGGCAAGGATCCGCCGACCCAGGCGTCGTTGCGCTCCATGATCACTTCGGTGCCGGCAGTCCACTTCGTCACCTTGTAGGCGCCGCCGCCCGCGGTCTGCTGCTTGGTGTATTCGAGACCCCACGGGTCCTTCTCGCTGGCGTTCTTCTTCACCAGTTCGGAATTGATCACGCAGGGTACGATCACCGCGAGATCGGGAATCGTCAGGCGGTCCTTCCTGGCGAAATCGATCCGCACCGTGTTGTCGTCGACGACGACGAATTGCTCGGTCTTGGTCAGCGAGCCCGCGCCCATCTGGAAGGTCGGGAAGCCGCCGACCGAGACCGCGCGGTCTAGCGACCATTTGACGTCCTTCGCCGTCACCGGCGCGCCGTCGTGGAATTTCGCGTTCTTCTTCAGCTTGAAGGTCACCGACATGTCGCCGACCTTCATGTCTTCGGCGAGTTCGGGCTTGAACTTGTCGCGGTCGTAATACGGCACGCCGCCGGGACCGCTCTTCATCTCGTGGCTGATCAGGCGGTCGTAGCAATTCCACGATACCTCATAGCCCGGCACATTGGTGCCGACGCCGTGAATGTCGAGATTGTTGGGGCCGCTTTCCGAGACGATCAGCAGCGTTTCGGAACGGGCGTCAGCCTTGGCGGCGGACCAGATCGCCGGCGCCGGCACCATCGTGCCTGCCGCAACCCCGGTGACAGATTTCAGAAAATCGCGACGCTTCATGTGATGCTCCAACGCACGAGGGGAATCGGCTTTGGAACTGACTTCGCAAGGTTTGTGCCAGAACTTAACGAAGGCCTAATATCCAGGTAATCCATTGATTCTATAAATGAATGTTGAGACTTCCGGGCCCGCGAACGCCTCGCGCCAGCGCCTGGCATTGCATACAAAGAGGCTTCTTTGCCTGTTTTAAATGCATATTTTGGTGATCGCTATTTTCTTGTGCGGCGGCGGACGGCCCGCACGGCGGTCATCTTCGCGGTCAGACAGGCCAGAGCAATTCCTGCAGTTCGTAGAGGTTACCGGCGTTCCGCTGCCAACCCTCGATACAGATGTGCCTGTTGGGATCGCTGGCGCGGTGCAGGAGAAGGAGGGCCATCAGCCGGCGCTTCAAGGTGAAATCGATATCCGCACTGGAATAGCCGAATCCCGCGAACAGGCTTCGAACGCGACGCGGCATCCCGGCGGTCATGAAGGCGCTCGGGCCCAGCAGGTCGTATTCGCCCCTTCCCGTCATCACGTCGCCGAAGTCGATCAGCCCCGAAAGCCGCCAGCTTCCGCCTTCGCAGCTCAGCAGAAAGTTCTCCGGAATGTATTCCCCGGTCAGGATCACCGGCGGCGCCTCCAGCGCAACCAGCGCTTCCGCATCGGAAAGCAGATCGTCCAGCCCGTCCAGAAATTGTTGCGGCAATCCGAGGCGCCGGTGTCTTGCCCGGCATCCTTCGATCTGCCCGCGCATGAACCGGTCCCAGCCCGGCTCGATGCGGCTTAGCTCACCGCACGGAATACGCTGCACTTCCGCGATGGCCGCACCGATCTGGGCGAGGACGCGCTCCTTCTCCTCCTCCGGCAAGGCAGGCCACGATTCGCTGCCCGCGATGCCGGGCAATCGCGTGATGACGAGATACGGCCAATCGTCGCGCTCGCCCTCCAGCACGATTTCGGGAACCGGAACACTGAGCCGTCCGCGAAGCTGCGCCAGCGAAATCTGCTCCGAGACGAACTGGCTGCGCAGGAATGGAGGAAAGATCTTCAGGATCAGCCTACTGTCGAGACCGACGACGAGATTGGTGCCATTGCTGAATGGCTGAGGTGTCGTGCACGGAAGGCCGTGGCCGCGCGCAATATCGAGCGCCGCCGGCAACCATAGCGACGCGTCGGCGCGCCACGACCGGAAAGTCTCAGGGTTCGTCAGAACCGGCAGTGAGTGCATGACTGGCAGAGGCCGCGCCCTTCCTGTTTCGATGCCGGCGATATGCGCCTGGAGCCTTTTCCGTTCCGGTTGAATCGGAACGGTGCTCCATCTTCTTGCTTTCACGCGCTTTCTTCACGCAAACCGGTATCCACTTCGCTTGAAAACGCTCTACCGGTCCGGATTGGCGCGCTCGAACTGGCGCAGCAGCCGGTTGCCGCGCTCGACGGCGGAATCGAGTGCTCCTTGCGCGGCTTTCTTGCCGCTGAAGGCCTGCTCCAGTTCGTCGTCGATCGCATCGCGGATCAGCACGAAGGAGCCGAGCCGGAGCCCCCGCGAATTTTCGGTCGGCGCCTTCTGGGTGATCTGCTCGATCGAGATCGCCGCCCCCGGGTTGCGGTCGTAAAATCCCTGCGCGCGGGTCAGATCGAACGCCGCCCGGGTCACTGGCAGGTAACCGGTGTTCTGGTGCCAGGCCGCCTGAACCTCCGGCCTCGACAGGAATCCGAAGAATTTCGCCACGCCCTTGTATTCGTCGCGCGGCCGGTCGCGCAGCACCCACAAGGTCGCACCGCCGATGATGGTGTTCTGCGGCGCGCCGGCGACATCGGGCCAGTACGGCAGCATCCCGTAGCCGACCTCGAATTTCGAATTGGCCTTGATGTCGGCGCGCGTCGCCGAGGAGCCGATGAAGATTCCGCATTCGCCCTTCTGAAACCGTGGCTCCGCAGTCTGCGCCCGGCCGCTGTAGTCGAACACCTTGGTGGTCTGCCATTCCGCCAGTTGCGCGATATGGCGCACCATCACCGGGTTGTTGAAATTGAGTTCGGCGTCGAGGCCGCCGAAGCCGTTGACCCTGGTCGAGATCGGCAGATTGTGGAACGCGGAAAAATTCTCGACGTTGATCCATGACGGCCAGGAAGTGGTCAAGCCGCAGGCCGCGCCCGACGCCCGCAGCCGCTGCGCCGCAGCGCCGACCTCGGGCCAGGTCTTCGGCGCCGCTTCGGGGTCGAGGCCGGCGGCACGGAACAGGTCTTTGTTATAATAAAGGATCGGCGTCGAGGCGTTGAACGGGAACGACAGCATGTTGCCGGCGAGATCGGCGTAATAGCCGGCCACCGCCGGAAGATAGGCGGCCGGCGAAAACGCCTCGGCTTCGTTGCGCATCAATTCGAACACCGGATAGATCGCGCCTTTCGCCGCCATCATGGTCGCGGTCGCGATCTCGTTGACCTGGACGATGGCGGGCTGGCTGCGCGAGCGGAACGCAAAAATCGATGCCGTCACGGTTTCGGTGTAGTTGCCCTTGTAGCTCGGCATGATCCGGTATTCGGATTGCGATGCGTTGAAATCCGCAGCCAGCCTCTCCAGCTGCCGGCCGAGTTCACCCGACATCGCGTGCCACCACCTGATCTCGGTCACCGCCCACGCCGGCGACGCCAGGGTCACCGCGGCGGCGATGGCGGCGAGTTGCGAAAACCTGAGAGCCGAATTCACCATAAAGCCATTCTGATCCGTCGCGGCCGATACGTGTTTTGCGTGTGATGCGCCCTGATAAGGCCCTGCGCCGGCGGTTTCAATCGGCAAAAGGCGAGAAGCCGCAGCGCACCATTGACGCCCCCCGCGACGTTGGCAGGATAGCCATCTCTCGCCGGCTTCTGTTAAATGGGGTTGAACCTTTTTTCCGGCCCATCGACATCATCATAAGGGGATGAGTTTGCCTGTGTACAGCCGCGCCGACCTTTCGCGGACGGTAGCATTCGTTGTCGCGTTGTCCTTGACGGCGGTTTCGACGAGTGCGGTCGCGCGCGAATTCCGCGCCGCCGATACCCAGAGCGAAGACTATCCGACCGTGCAGGCGCTGCGCTACATGGGCCGCATGATCGCGGAGAAAAGCGGCGGCCGGCACCAGATCCGGGTGTTTCACTCGCGCCAGCTCGGCGAGGAAAAGGAAACCATCGAGCAGACCCGCGTCGGCGCCATCGATCTCAATCGCAGCAACGTGGCGCTGATCGGAACCTTCGTGCCGGCCATGAACGTGCTGGCGATGCCGTTCCTGTTTCGCTCCGTCGAACATCTGCAGAAGGTGCTGGATGGACCGATCGGCAATGAAATTCTCGGCAGCTTCGACGCCTACGGATTTGTCGGGCTGGCGTTCTACGATTCCGGGGCGCGTTCGATCTACAACAGCGTCCGGCCGGTCCGCTCGACCGCCGACATGAAAGGCTTGCGGCTTCGCGTGCAACAGTCCGAATTGATGTCCAGCATGATGAAGGGTCTCGGCGCCGAACCGGTCGAACTGCCCTATGGACAGGTCCTGACCGGGCTTGCCACGAAGCTGGTCGACGGCGCGGAGAACAACTGGCCGTCCTTCGTCACCACGGGTCATTACAAATACGCCGGCTATTACACCCTCACCGAACACACGATGTCGCCGGAAGTGCTGATGATGTCGCAGAAAGCCTGGGAAAGCCTGTCGGCCGAAGATCGCAAGATCTTTCGCGAGGCGGCACTGCGGTCGAGCCAGTTCATGCGCGAGAAATGGCGCGATCTCGAGCAGCAGTCGCGCCGGCAGGCGGAAGCCGCGGGGGTGACGATCGTGACCGATTTCGACCGCAAGCCCTTCGAAGCCGCGATGACCGGCATCTACGCCAAGGCGCGGCGCGATCCCGCGGCGGCGCAGTTGATCGAACGAATTCGCAAGGTGGAGTGAATTGGCTTTGGCGACACCGCGGCAGGACGAAGCTGTGGAACGGCCGGCGAGCCTCGCCGCGCGGACCCGCGCCCGCATCGTCGGGCTGGTCCGCGCAGTGCCGATCCGCTGGCGCATCCTGTCGATCGCTGCGCTGAACTCGGCGGTCGTCATGGTGCTTGCCGCCATGATCTGGAACGGCGCCCAGGTGCTTCGCTCGGCCTGGGACGACGTACGGCAGGTGCGCGAATCCGACAAGGTCCTGGCGCTGCTGGAAAGCGAAACCGGCCGCCTGCAGAACCTGATCCACCGTTACATCAACCAGCCGAGCCCCGAATTGTTCGCCGAGATCCTGCTGCTGCGCGAGGCGGTGCTGGGCACGCTGACCACCCGCGCCTCGACCGACCCGATGCTGTCGGGATCGGTGGCGGAGCTGGAGCGCGTCACCGAGAAATTCCTCAACGGCTTCGGCGAGTTGCGCGCGGTCCAGGCCACAATCACGAAGACCTACCAGGACCAGGTGCTGGCCCCCGCCAAGGACATGGCCGGGCTGTATTCGATCATCGAGGGCGCCACCGGGCACCGCGAGGCGCTGATCTGGCCGGCGCTCGGCAAATCCCGCGAGGCGTTTACCGCGATGCTGGTCGCCGCCAACTCCTATTATCTGTCGCTGGCGAGCGCCTCCGCCGAGGACGCCCGCAGGAATACCGAGACCATCGAGAAGACCATCCCTGTGATGTCCGATCTCGCCGACAACGACCTGCAGCGGCTGGCGCTGCAGCGGCTGCAGGCCAGAACGGCCGCGCTGCGCGCGGGCTTTGCCAAATTGTCGGAGCAGCTGGCGAACCGGACCGAGCTATTGCGCAACACCATCGACGCCAGCCAGGCCGAGGCCATCGGCGCCATCGACGATCTGTCGGTGAAGATGCGCCAGCGCGAGCAGAAGGCGCAGGCAACCTTCGACCGCACGCTGAACAACATCTCCCGCAAGGTGCTGTCGATCGCCGTGATCTTCCTCGGCATCATCCTCAGCGCCGGCGTCATCATCGCGCTTTCGATCCGGCTGCCGCTGCAGCAGATCATGGCGGCGATGCATGCCATCACCACCGGCGACTACAATCGGCGGGTGCAGGGCACCAACGCCAGGGACGAGGTCGGCGCGATGGCGCGCGCGGTGGAGGTGTTCCGCGAGAACGCCATCGCCAAGCGCGAGACCGAAGACGAGTTGCGCACCTCGAAGGAGAAGGCCGAGGGCGCGCTGCTCGAGCTGAACGCCGCCCAGCAGAACCTGATCGACGCCGAGCGGCTCGCCGCGCTCGGCGGACTGGTCGCGGGCGTCGCCCATGAGGTCAACAACCCGATCGGCATCAGCCTCACCGTGGCGTCGAGTTTCGCGCGGCGGGCGGAGATGTTCGAGGCCGAGCTGAAATCCGACGGCGCGCTGCGGCGCTCCCAGCTCGAGGAATTCGTCCGCTCCTCGCGCGACGCAGCGGGGCAGCTGGTGGCCAACCTGCATCGCGCCGGCGAACTGATCCAGTCGTTCAAGCAGGTCGCGGTGGACCGCTCGCATGCCGAACGCCGGCAATTCAGCCTGAGCGAGGCCACCGACCAGATCATCGCCAGCCTGCGGCCGGTGCTGAAGCGGGCGCCGATCTCGCTCTCGGTCGACGTGCCGGAAGGCCTCATCATCGACGGCTATCCGGGCTCCTACGGCCAAATTCTGACCAATTTGTTCCTCAACGCGGCCAATCATGCGTTTGCCGACGGCCGCAGCGGGGCGATCTCGATTTCGGCGCGACCGCGCGGCAGCGACGATGTCGAGATCATTTTTGCCGATAACGGGGCCGGAATGACGCCGGACGTGCAGCGGCAGGCCTTCGACCCGTTCTTTACCACCCGCCGCAACGAGGGCGGCACCGGGCTCGGCCTGCACATTGTTTATAATCTGGTTACCCAGCAGCTCGGCGGCCGGATGATGCTGGATTCAAGACTGGGACAAGGCACCACATTTCGCATTATCATGCCGCGGACCGCCAGGGGCGGTTCCGACACCGCAGAACAAGCTAGCGACGGGATTCCTCAATGGCCGAACAGGACGATGTCCTCCACCTGATCGACGATTCCGGAACCGCTCCGGAGAAGTCGACGGCGCGCAAATGGAAGGTCGCCGTCATCGACGACGACCAGGCCGTGCATGAAGGCACCAGGTTTGCGCTGAGCGACTACAATCTCAACGGCCAGACGCTCGAAATCCTGTCGGCCTATTCGGCGGCCGAGGGCCGCAAATTGATGCGCGCGCATCCCGACATCGCCGCCGTGCTGCTCGACGTCATCATGGAGACCGACGCCGCGGGCCTCGATCTCGTCGAATACATCCGCAACGAGATCAAGAACGAGACCGTCCGCATCATCCTGCGCACCGGGCAGCCCGGACAGGCGCCCGAGCGCCGCGTCATCGTCCAGTACGACATCAACGATTACAAGGCCAAGACCGAACTCACCGCCGACAAGCTGTTCACCTCGCTGACGGCGGCGCTGCGCAGCTACCAGCAGCTCGAGCGCATGGTGCAGACAAGGCGCGGGCTCGAGATCATCATCGACGCCGCCTCCACGCTGTACGATTTCAAATCGATGCAGCGGCTCGCCGAGGGCGTGCTGACGCAGCTCGCCTCGCTGCTCAATGTCGATTGCGCCGGCATCCTGGTGTTGCGCGACGATGGCGGCGCCGGCACCGATTTTTCGGTGCTCGCGGGCTCCGGCTGCTACAGCCGCTTCATCGGCTCGGCCGGATCGCGATCGCTCGATCCGGATTTGCGCCAGATGGTCGAAGCCGCGTTCCAGCGCCGCAAGAACGAGTTCGCCGATCACCGCACCGTGCTCTATCTGCGCACCGGCAGCGGCCGCGAGGTGGTGGTGCTGCTGCAGGCGGAGCGCCCGCTGTCGGATACCGACCGCGCGCTGGTCGAGATTTTCTCCAGCCGGCTGTCGATCGCCTTCGACAACGTGATCCTCTATCAGCAGCTGCACGAGGCCAACACCCAGCTCGAGGACCGCGTCGCCCAGCGCACCCGCGCGCTGATGCAGGCCAACCGCCGGCTGTCGTCGCAGTGGATGCGGCTGCAGCGCGCCAACGGCTTCAAGAACGAGATTCTCGGCACCGTCGCCCACGACCTCAAAAATCCGCTCGGCGTCATCCTCGGCCGCACCGAAATGCTGACCGAACTGATCGGCGCCGGCGCCTCCAGGGAGAGCGTCACCGCCCAGGTCGAGCATATCCGCGACGCCACCAAGCGCCTGACCTCGATGGTCGACCACCTGATTTCGGATGCGATGGCCGACGCCTTCGACATCTCGATCCGCCGCGAACCGGTCGATATCGCAGGGCTCGTCAGCGAGGTCGCCGACGCCAACCAGCCCCTGGCGGTCAACAAGCAGCAGACCATCATGGTGTCGGCGCCGCCGAATATCGTCACCATGTGCGACGCCGACCGGATGCGCGAGGCGATCGACAATCTCGTCAGCAACGCCATCAAATATTCACCGATCGGCGGCAAGATCACGGTGCTGGTGACCCACGACCAGGACAACACCATCATCCGCATCGCCGACGAGGGCGCAGGCCTCTCTCCGGAAGATCTCGGCAGGCTGTTCGGCCGCTTCCAGCGGCTGTCCGCGAAACCCACCGCCGGCGAAAGCTCGACCGGCCTCGGCCTGTCGATCGTCAAGCGCATCATCGACATGCATGGCGGCGAAGTCACCGCCGACAGCGACGGGCCCGGGCAGGGCTCGACCTTCACCGTGACCTTGCCCGCGACCGAGATGTCATGACCCAAAGTCAGCAACACATCGTCATCGTCGACGACGAGGCGCCGGCCCGCGAGATGGTCGGCGAATACCTCAAGATGCACGGCTTCAACGTGACGCTGTGCGACGGCGGCAAGACCCTGCGCGAGGCGATCGATGTCTCGGTGCCCGATCTCGTCGTGCTCGATCTCAACATGCCCGAGGAAGACGGTCTTTCCATCATCCGCGATCTCAAGAGCCGCACCAACGTCCCGGTCATCATGCTGACGGCGACCGCGAGCCCGATCGACCGAGTGGTCGGGCTCGAGCTCGGCGCCGACGACTACGTCGCAAAACCGTGCGAGCTGCGCGAATTGATGGCGCGGATCCGCTCGGTGCTGCGGCGCTCCTCGCCGGCCAAGGCGCCGGCGGCCGCACCGGAAGCCGCCGGCGCCAAAGCCAAGGATCAGCTGGTGCGGTTCGGCACCAAATGGCTCGATCTCGAGGCGCAGGCGCTGCGCGACGACGACGGCAACGAGCATCCGCTGACCGCGTCCGAATTCGGCCTGCTCAAGGTGTTCGCGGCCAATCCGAAGCGGGTGCTGTCGCGCGAGCGGCTGCTGGAATTGGCCAACGCCCGCGACGCCGAAGCCTTCGACCGTGCCGTCGATCTCCGCATCATGCGGATCCGGCGCAAGATCGAGATCGACCCGACCAAGCCGGCCGTGATCCGCACTATCCGCGGCGGCGGCTATTTGTTTTCGCCGATCGGCGACAAGGCGTGATTTCCCGATAGCGAGTCCCTCATGGTGAGGAGCGCATCGGAGTTTATCATCGGGCCGCGCTTCGCGTGGACCCGTTGGCGCGTCTCCGGACGATGCTCGCATCGCCGGGAGAACCATGAGGCCCCACTCATCCTTCGAGACGCGGCCAAGCGGCCGCTCCTCAGGATGAGGAACCTCTCCGCTGCGGGCAGCCGTCCTATTTTCGCCCCGTTGAAATTACAGGATTTTTTGTGCCGAATGTTTCGTCGCTGACCTCGCGACGAAACAATTCTCCTGCGCACGAAACCATTTTCCCCTTGGCGTGCAGACGTCCCGAAACTTTCGTTAATTATCAATCGGCTCCAACGAAACGCCGCCAATGGCGAATACCGGGAGCTTGTCATGCAGAACGTCGTCGCTATCAACGCCGCAGCCCGCCAAGGCATCATCGCTGCCCAGGCGACTTCGGATGAAATGCTGCTGGAAAGCATTGCCGATGGCGGCCGGACCGCGATGCATATCCTTTATTCCCGTCACAACGTCCGGGTTTACCGGTTCATCCTGCGCATCGTGCGCGATACCAGCATGGCCGAAGACCTCGTCAGCCAGGTCTTCCTCGACGTGTGGCGCACCGCCAAGCAGTTCGAGGGCCGTTCGCAGGTTTCCACCTGGCTGTTGTCGATCGCCCGTTTCAAGGCGCTGACCGCGCTGCGCCAGCGCCGGCATGAGGATATCGACCAGGAAGACGTGCTTGAAATCGCCGATGATGCCGACACGCCGGAGGCTTCGCTTGACCGCAGCAACACCTCGGCGATCCTGCGCGCCTGCGTGGCCAAGCTGTCGCCGGCGCATCGCGAGATCATCAACCTCGTCTACTACCACGAGAAGTCGGTGGAGGAGGCCGGCGCGATCATCGGCATCCCCCAGAGCACCGTGAAGACGAGAATGTTCTATGCCCGCAAGCAGCTTGCCGACTTGCTTAAGGGCGCGGGCGTGGACAGCCTCGCCGCATAAGATGACGCATTTTCAATTGGTTACGCCATAGTTCGGGCAGCCGAACCGTCGATTTCCGGGGGCCAAATCGTTACCGCCCACGAAACAAATGAAACAATTGACGACATCGCCCGGAAAAACTCTGCCGTTACACCCATACTTACGAACGCAACGCCAACGCCGGACAGGAGAACGAAAATGCTGAAGCCTTCCTTCCGCCTCTTCATTATCCCGCTCGGCGCCGTCTGCACCCTGGCCTCGCTGTCCGCCCAGAACACCGCCCCCCGCGCCCAGCGCGACACCGGTTCGATGTTCGTCCGCGAGCAAGTGGTCGATTGCAGCAACAAGAATCCCAGCGAGGTCTGCGTGATCTCCTACGACAGCGAGACCATCACCCGCTGAACCTGTTTTCTAGCCTTCTTTCCTCCCAAGTTACTCTCACCTCCAACGACCCGGCCGGGATGCCCCCCAGCCGGGTCGCTCTGCATTTGCGGGCTGGCCAGGCATATTTGCAACTCATTCTCATTTGCATTAGCTTGAACGCCAGAGTTATTCGCAAATTCAAATCATCAGGGGGAGACCACGATGTTCATCTCGTATCGCGTCGCGATTGGCGCTTCTGTCGTGCTCGGCCTCGTCTCGGGCGCGGCGATCGCAGCAGGGGATTTGTCGAAGCAGACCCCGATCGAACTGACGGTCGCGCTGGGCTCGCCCGGCAAGTACGAATTCACGCCGAAACAACTGCGCTTCGAGACCGGCAAGCTCTACAAACTGATCCTTCGCAATGACAGCAACGAACCGCATTACTTCACTTCGCACGCGTTCTCGCAGATGGTGTGGACGCGAAAGGTGCAGGTCACGCAACAGCGCGACGGCAAGGCCGTGACGCTCGCCGAGTTCAAGGGCGCGATGCGCGAGATCGAGGTCTATCCGGGGCAATCCGCCGAATGGTGGCTGGTGCCGGTCGCGGCCGGCCGCGCCACCGATCTGCGCTGCGATATCAAGGCCGCCGACGGCAAGACCCACGCCGAACTCGGCATGACCGGCGAGATCGTCATCGAGTAACGGCGCGCGCTGCCGGCAATCATCGCGCGAGCGGCCTCACAAACACGTGACGCGGCCGACGTAACGCACCACCCTGCCGGCTCGAAGAACCCAGCGAGACCTCGCGTGCCCGACGGCCCGATCGAGAGTCGGACAGGATTTTCGATGCTCAACCTCGTTCTCGCCTTGCTCGCCGGCGTCGTCACCATCGCCGCGCCCTGCACGCTGCCGGTGCTGCCGATCCTGCTCGGCGCCTCCGTCGGCCAGACCGGCCGGGTGCGCCCGGCGATGATCGCGGCGGGATTTGTCATGTCGTTTTCGGCGACCGCGCTGGCGCTCAGCGCGATCACCCGCGTCCTCGACTTCGATCCCAACAGCCTGCGCACCGCCGCGACCGTGCTGCTGCTCGGGTTCGGCCTGCTGATGATCTGGCCCGGGCCGTTCGAATGGCTGTCGATCCGGCTCAATGGACGGCTTAATTCCGGCGCGGCCGGCAGCACGGCGTCCCGCCAGGGCAATTTCGGCGGTTTTGTGCTCGGCACCACGCTCGGCCTGGTCTGGACGCCCTGCGCCGGTCCGGTGCTCGGCTCGATCCTCACCGTGGTTGCGACCTCGCCGGACACCGCATGGGCGAGCCTGCTGCTGATCGTTTACGCGATCGGCGCCGCGATCCCGATGCTGGCGATCGCCTATGGCGGCCAGGCCGTCACCACCCGCGTCCGCAGCGTCGCAATGATTTCGCCAAGACTGCAGCAGGGCTTCGGCGTCGTCGTGATCGCCTTCGCGGTCGCGTCCTACTTCCAGTACGACACGCTGATCGTGTCGTGGCTGACGGCATTTTATCCGAACGGCCAGATCGGCCTTTAATCAACCCGCGCGAAGGAGACCTCCATGACCCCAAGATCGCTCGCCACCTGCGCCTCGGCGCTCGTCCTCTGCCTGATCGGCGCAGCCAGCCCCGGCGTCAGCGGCGAGGCGGCGCGCGACCAAGCCGCGCCGTTCGCGGTCGCCGCCGTGCAGGGCAGCGCGCCGAACTTCACCGGCATCAACAACTGGTTCAATTCCGCGCCGCTCAACATCGCCGACTTGCGCGGCAAGGTGGTGCTGGTGGATTTCTGGACCTATGGCTGCGTCAACTGCGTCAACACCCTGCCGCACGTCGTCGAGCTCTATGCGAAATACAAGGACCGCGGCCTCGTCGTGGTCGGCGTCCATACCCCCGAATTCCCGTTCGAGCGGTCGGCCTCCAACGTGCAGGCCGCAATGAAGCGGCACCGCATCACCTATCCGGTGGCGCAGGACAATGATTCGAAGACCTGGAACGCGTACCGCAACCAGTATTGGCCGGCGCAGTACATCGTCGACCAGAGCGGCAAGATCGTGTTCCAGCACGACGGCGAAGGCCAGTACGAGCAGATCGACCGCACCATCGCGCGGCTGCTCAGCGCCAATAGCGGTCGTTCCATCAAATTCCGCAGCTGATCTTGTTTTCTAACGCGAGTATGTCGGATATGGGAGGCAGAGCGGAAGTGAAAGTTATCGCTCGCCGCCCGTGCGTCGTCGGAGAGGTGGAGGAGCGCAGCAACCACTTGGCGCAGTTCCAAATGTGAAGCTACCAGTGTGCGGCTCCGGCAATGCGCGCGTCGCTCACATGCCGCCGGGACGCCGCAGAGAATGCGCCCTAAGGCCAGGCGGGCAGTGTCGTCGTCGTGCCGCCGTTGCGCCTCGTCCAACCTGTCATGTCGATCGCGAACATTCGTTCCGGCTCGACCAGCGTATGGGATGCTCCGCGCGGACCAAGAACCCATTCGAGATAACCAGGGCGGGGAAAGGTCCCGCGCCGCGCCAGCGGGTTCTTAATATCGACCATCGCGGTCGCCGGCGCCCACACAATATCCATGCCGCGATGACGATGCTTCCGATACACGTGCTTGTGCCCGCATGCGATCACCTTGACGCCGGCGCTCGCGCAAACATTGAGAAACGTCGCTCTGGCCCTCAAAGGAATGTAGGAAGTGGGGTTCGCCGCTGACAAATGATCGCGTTCGAAGGGAGGCATGTGGACGAAGACCATCGCGTGCAGCGCACCGCGCGCCGCCAAGGCATGTTGCAGAAACTCGCCCTGTTCGGCCTCTTCGGGCAGATTTGATCCCATCAGCGCGGTATCGAGACCGATCAGTCTCCAATGCGGAACATCGCAGTGCCACCACTGAGCTCCGACATGGCCTCGCCAGGCATCAATTCTCTCGCGATTGATCGGCTGGTTGAGGCGGGAATAATCCGGCGCCTCACCGATATCGTGATTGCCTGGAATGGCGTGCCACGGCAGTCCAAGCGCCGCGATTTCTTCAACAGCATAGGCAAGATCATGCGATTCCGACGGACCGTTGAACGCAAGATCACCGCCGTGAATCAAGATATGCGGCGGCGACGCCGACACTGCTTCGCGAAAACATGACCAATTCACTTCGAAATAGCGGTGTGTGCGCGATAGATGCGTGTCGCTGACATGGATCAGCCGGAAGCCAGACCGCTCATCAGTTGAACGAGAGATTGTCATTACGAAGATCCATGAAGTAAAATGTATAGGGACGCCACGCGATGTTGCGCTTCAGGGCATAGAATTCCGCGGGCTGATAGAGCACTGTGCCCGGAGCTTCGTCCTCCCATGCGTCCAGCAGCGCCTTGAATAACGCCTTGCGCTTCGCAGCGTCGGTTTCAGCTTCAAGTGCGCGACCGGCGACGTTGAACGCCCCGACGCTACGAAACGCCCCAGATTTCTGGAAGGCGGAGTCCGGCCCCCATGAAATCCAGAGTGCGCCAAGCGGATCGGGAAGCCTTGTGGAGTTGGAGTTGTTGCCGATCTGCTGGCCCTCAGCGCGCATCTGCGTGAAGTTCTCGACAACCTGAAGGCGCGCGTTGATGCCCACGGCTTTCCACATTTCGATAAGCACCTGCGCTGCACGCAGTGCGTTGGTGTAATAGTTTGGCATCGTCCGATAGACGATCTCCTCGCCGCGATATCCGGCTTCACGCAGCAGGCGCTTGGCGGCATCGGGATCATAGCGAAGGCTGCGCCCTTCAAGGTACATCTGACCGTATTCGGGATAGTTGTGTCCGCCAGGCACAACCGCCGAGCCGTCCCAAAGCGTATCAACAAGCAGTTTTCGATCGATCGCGAGCCCGAGCGCCTGCCGCACACGCTTGTCGCCGAGGCCCGGGCCTCGCTCATCGAATGTCAGAACATGCACATTGGCGAGCACGACGTTGCGGACGTCGATTCCCGGGCTCTTTCTCAGAACGCTTACCTGATCCGGCGGGATGTTCGTGATCATATCTACATCCCCCGCCTGCAGGGCCGCTACCCGTGATGCCAATTCCGGCATCTGCCGGAATTCGACGCTCTCCGCGTTTGGACGTCCCATCCAATATTGGTCGAAGGCGTCAAGAACGATTTTCTGATCCCGTTGATGCGACCGGTATTTGTAGGGCCCGGTGCCGATCGGCTCACGGGAGAAGCCGTCGAAGCCGCGTTCCTCATAGGCACGCTTGCTGACAATCCAGCTGCACCAGGACGCCAGGCGCTGTTCGAGCAACACATCGGGGACCTTTGTGCGGAACCGGACTGTCAGCGGCGCCGGCGAGTCTACGGATGCGAGCGTTGCGAAATACGATCGCGCTTCGGGTATCAGGGCCTTTTCTCCAAACATGCGCGGTGACATGAAAGTATAGACAACGTCTTCAGCGGTCAGACGATCGCCATTGTGAAACAAGACGTCGTCGCGCAGTTTCAGGACCAGCTCTTGTGCGTTCCGCGTCCATGATGTGGCGAGGTGCGGCTTCAGCCTCGAACCACCGCCGTCAGGCGATCCCAGAAAATCACGCCGGATCAATGTGTCGAACATCGAGTAGGTTACACGCGTCCCCACGTTGGAGAGTTCGCGGGCAGGCTCTAGGGTGGGAGGCACTTCCGCAACTGCTATGCGAAGCGGCAGTCGCGTCTTCCCTTGTTCCTTGGGCTGCGCGTAAGCCGTTGGTGCAAGCGCGAGAGCCGCTCCACCAGCCAGAAGGTTACGACGCGATATCGTCATTGCCAGTCCCCTTGCCAGATTGCTTGCCGCTGATAGGCGGCAGTCGATGCGGGTTTTCAACCGCGTGAAGGCGAGCGCAGTATCTGTTCGACGTCGCGCCACGCATAGGTCATTTCAAGGTCGGGTCGAGCCGGTCGCGCAACCAGTCGCCGATCACGGAAACGGCCAGCGTCGTGAGAACGATCGTCGCAGCGGGACACAGCATGATCCAGGGAGCACGCGTCAGATATTCTCTGCCATACCCAACCATATTCCCGAGGCTCGTCATCGGAGGTTGCACGCCCAAGCCGAGAAACGACAGGCCGGACTCCAGCAGGATCACTTCCGGAAACACGAGGGTCATCGAGACGATCAACGTAGAGGCGATGTTCGGCAGGATGTGCCTGAAATAGATCCGCGCCGGTCGCGCGCCCAGCTGGCGAATGGCTGCGGCATAGCCTTGGGCGTTCGCCGAAATGGCGAGTCCGCGCGAAATACGCGCGTAACGCTCCCAGCCAAAAAGGCCCATCAGCCCCACGAGCAGTGGGAGGGAGTTGCCGAAGAATGCCAGCACAGACAGGGCCAGAATCAGAAATGGCATGCTGGCCTGGAAATCCGCCAACATGAGGACGATCTGTTCAACCCAGCGGCGGAAATGCGCCGCGAGAAACCCCAGGATGGTACCTACCGTCGCAGAGATAAGGGTCGCGCCAAATGCAAGGAGCAGAGAAATCCGGATCGAGAACACAAGTCTCGACAGAACGTCGCGGCCGAGCTCATCCGTCCCAAGCCAGTGGTCCATCGAACCGGGTGGCGCTAGCCGGTTTCTGAGGTCCAGCTTCGTGAAGCCATAGGGAGCGATCACTTCGGAAAGGCACGCGAGCAGCAGCATCAATGCGATCCAGCACAACGCGACATTGACGCTTGCCGGCAGCGTCGGCCAAAGCGTCTTCGGCGGCCTCGCCTCCTCATCAGCGACGACGATCTGGGTCATTCGGAGCCCATGCGCGTTTTCAACCTCGGATCAAGAAAGCCATAGAGAAAATCGACGATGAGATTGGATGTGACCATCGTCAGCGCAACAAGAAGCAGGATGCACTGAACAACGGCGAGATCGCGATTTGCGACAGCAACGACGAGGAGCCGTCCGACACCCGGCCAGGAAAATACGCTTTCGACGACGACGGCGCCCGCTATCAGCGAGCCAACCATGAATCCTATGATGGTCACCGTGGGAATTGCGGCGTTCGGCAGAGCGTGGTTCGTGACTACGGCGCGCCAAGGCACGCCTTTGGCGGACGCCGTGCGAATGTAGTGCTGGCCCAGAATCTCCAGCATCGCGCTTCGCGTGAACCGCGCGAGGACAGCCGCCCCCCCCACACCAAGTGTGAAGATCGGAAGGATGGCATGGCGCCAGGAGTCCTGGCCTCCGGAAGGCAGCCAGCCGAGCTGGACCGCGAAGACCAATACCAATAGTAGCGCCAGCACAAAGCTCGGGACGGTAAAGCCGGCAACGGCGGCGATCATCACCGCCCTGTCGATCGCCGAGCCGCGATGCAGCGCCGCGTAAATCCCGGCGGGAATCCCAATTCCGAGCTTGATCAGAAGCGCCGGAACAGTGAGCACGAGCGTAGCCGGAATACGCTCGGCGACAAGAGTCAGGGCGGGGCGGCCGTCTCGCATGGAACGGCCGAGTTCGCCCTGGGCGATCGCGCCGAAGTAGTCGAAGTATTGCATCAAGATCGGGTCATCGAGGCCCCACGCCTTGCGGAATGCCGCGATCACCTCCGGCGGAGCTTCCGGTCCCATGATCATCAAGGCTGGATCACCCGACAATCGCAGAACCACGAAGGCGAACGTGACGACAAGTGCGATCGTCAGCAACGCGCGGCCAATTCTCAGCGCAAAATAGCGGAGCATCAGGCCGCGCTCCTTCCCGACTGTTCACCTGCATAGAGGTGGCAGGCAACGCTGCGTGTCGCGCTCGGCCGCGACAGCGTAGGCTGCGCGATGCGACACTCCGGCAGCGCGCTCGGACAGCGCGGATGAAATGCGCAGCCCGACGGGCGATGGGTGGGATTTGGTGGATCGCCCTGAAGCACAATTCGGCCGGCGCTGCGCCGGCCAGGCGCAGGCGACGCAGAAACAAGCGCACGTGTGTAGGGATGAAACGGCGTCGCAAAGAGATCGTCGGCCGATCCGGTTTCGACGATCTGGCCCAGATACATCACCGCAACACGGCGACTGACCTGACGAACAACCCGCAGATCGTGACTGATGAAGAGCATCGTCAATCCGAGCCGGCCTTGAAGGTCACAAAGCAGGTTGACGACCTGCGCCTGAATAGACACATCGAGAGCGCTGACAGGCTCATCGCAAACAAGGAATTCCGGTCGCGTGGCGAGCGCCCGCGCAAGTACCGCGCGCTGGCGCTGTCCACCGGAAAGCTCGCCGGGATGGCGGCGGCCATGGTCGGCCGACAAATCCACCGACCGAAGAAGTTCAATCGCCATCTGCTCGCGCTCAGACCGTTCGCCGACGCCATGAATGTCCAGCGGCTCGCGAACCTGATCGAGAATGGTCAAACGCCTGTCGAGTGCGCCGAGCGGGTCCTGATAGATCATCTGCGCGCGTGCGCGGTGAGACCGCCAGCCTTCCGACCCGATTGCGGGCATTGGCGCGCCGCCGAACCGGACCTCTCCAGCATCCGTTTCCTCAAGACCGAGCACGAGACGTCCTGTCGTTGATTTTCCGGACCCGGATTCGCCGACAAGGCCCAGGGTCTCCCCCTTCGCAATCTCAAGAGAAACATTGTCGACGGCACAAGTATTCGAGACGCGGCCGAAAATACCACGTCGAACGACGTAGACTTTCCTCAAAGCCCGCGCCTCCACCAGCGGCTCGGTCATTCCGCCGCCTGCCCGACCTGAAACCGGCGCTCCGACGAAACGACATGACAGGCCACGTCACGGCCGTGTCCAACCGGAACGAGCGGAGGAGGTGCAACCTTACACAAGGCGGCTTCGAACGTGCATCTGGGTGCGAATGCGCAGCCGGCGGGCATGCTGCGCGGATCAGGAACCGTGCCGCTGATCGCTGTCAGACGCCGGCGCTCCCCATCGAGCGGTGGCAGCGCACCGATAAGCCCGTTTGAATAGGGATGACAGGGATCGTCGAACAGCTCTCCCGCCTGGGCATTTTCCACCACCCGGCCGGCATACATGACGGCCACGCGGTCGCAATTTTCCGAGACGACGCCGAGATCGTGGCTGATGAGCACCATCGCCATCCCGGTTTCAGCGCGCACCCTCGCAAGCAACTCCAGGATTTGCGCCTGAATCGTCACATCGAGCGCGGTCGTTGGCTCATCGGCGATCAGGAGATCGGGATTTCCCGAAAGAGCCATCGCGATCATGATGCGCTGGTTCTGTCCTCCTGAAAATTCATGCGGATAGGCCGACAGCCTCCGTTCGGCGTCGGGAATTCCGACGAGATCAAGCAGCCTCTTGCATTCGCTCTGCAACGAGCGGCCCGACAGACCGCGATGCAGAGCCAGCGTTTCGGACAACTGGCGGCGGATGGTGAGAACAGGATTCAGCGCGCTGGCCGGATCCTGAAAGATCATCGCAATGCGGCGGCCGCGCACGCTGTCTAGCGTATGCACCGGCGCGCCCAGAATGTCTTGCCCCTCAAGGACGACCTTCCCATCGACTTTCGCCGAACTGGGCAGCAGGCCGAGCGCGGCAAGCCATGTGACGGACTTGCCGGAACCCGACTCGCCGACCAGTCCCAGCGCTTGTCCTTTGCAAATCGAGAAGTTGACGCCGTGGAGAACGCGCGTCTCTCCAAACGAGACCGTCAGGTTCTCGATTGCAAGGAGCGGAAACATCGTCAGGCTCCGAAGCTGCCGGGACGAAAATCCATGGCAAAGGCCGGGGAGGCCTTCCACTTGATAGCCTTGGGCTTCGCCGTGAACGTCGCATTCTGATGCAGCACCGTGTAGGCTGGGTCTTCACGCTCTGCGATTTCGAGCATCCTGCGGAATGCCTTGCGGCGAGCATCGCGGTCCGTCGATGTTTCGAGAAACTCCGAAAGCTGGTTCAGTTCGGCGTTCGTCCACTCGCCGATCTGCTGTTGCTGTCCATTTGGACCATGCTGTGCAACCAGCGACGAGACGGGATCATTGTAAGCGGCTGAATTGGACCAATCGCGCACGCCGCGGGTGTCGTTGCGCTCCATGATCTGGGACCAGTTTTCCTTGGTCTCGATCTGGACGTTCAGCCCAACGGCTTTCCACATCTCGACGAGAACCTGAGCCGTCGCAACCTGGTTGGTGTAGTAGTTGTTCAACAGGCGATACGGGATCTGATCACCCTTGTAGTTGGCCTGCCGAAGCAGCTCCTGAGCGAGCTTAGGATTGAACTCGGGGACATTCCAGTCGCCCTGGAACATGTCCCCGTAGAACTCCCATTGCAGACCGCGCGGCACGCGGGTGCGGCCCGCCCACAAACTGTCGACGATGGCCTGGCGATCAATGGCGTGCGTGAATGCCCGCCGAACCAGAGGATTCGCAAGCTGCGCATGGTTCTTGTCGAATACGGTCAGGCGATGGTTGAGAATGGTTCCGCCCTGAACCTCGAATGCAGCGTTCTTCTCGATTGGCGCAATCTGGTCCGGCGTAATGTCACAAGCGAACTGATACTCGCCGGAAAGAAGACCGTTGATGCGGCTGGCCACTTCCGGAACTTCGACAAAACGAATGCGCTTGAGCGGAGGCCGGCCACCCCAATACTCATCATGCGACTCGAGCGTCAGCGACACATCCGGGCGCATCTCGACAACTTTGTACGGACCCGTCGTGACCGGCTTGCGCGCCCAGTCGAGATAGCTTGCCGCCTCTTCCCACGCACGCCGGTTCATGATGTTGGAGCCGTAACGCGACAGGCGTCCTTCAATCGTGAGGTCCGGCGTCGCGTTGTAGAAACGCACCGTGTACTTGTCGACGGCATCCACACGCAATAGATCCGGCCAGATCCGCCGTGCAACCGCCGGAACCTCGGGTGGAAGTTCCTTGCCCGGACGCGGCGTCGGAATTTTCTCGAATGCCTTGATCGTCGACCTGCCCTTGGCTTCAGTGGCGCCGAACATGCGCTCCCGTCCGAAGCTGAACACAACGTCCTCGGCCGTCAGTTCGTCGCCATTGTGAAACTTGACGCCTTGGCGGATTTTCAGCTCGACCGTCTGGCCATCAATCCGCTTCCATTCAGTCGCCAATCCCGGGACAGCCTCCAGGTTTCCGCGCCAGTTTTTCGCGATCAACCCTTCCCAGAGCGACGAGAAAAAGATGCGTTCTCCGACATTCGACTGTTCACGAAGGACGTCGAGAACGTTTGAGTTCGTCACCTTCTGAACGGCAACCGTAATCGACGGACGGTTGTCGGCTTGGGCGATGGCGAACCGGGGAGCGATCATTGCGCCTGCTGAGGCGGCGCCCATCCGGAGAACGTGGCGGCGGGAATGTCCAGTCATGTTTATTTCCTTGCTGTTCTCAAATCCGATCGTGCCGACCGAAAGGATACCGTTGTTCGGTTAGCCGGCTTTCACGCGGGCTCCTGCAGAGACTACTCAGCCACACCAAGCTCAGTCAGATACTTTGCGCCGGCGAACACCGCCGCGTGGTCGCGCAACTCGATGATGAGCCGCGGATTCGAATTCAACCGGCCCAGCGCACGAAACAATGCGACCCAGGGCATGGCACCCTCGCCCGGCGCCCAATGCCGGTCGGCATATCCATCGCTGTCTTGAAGATGGACGTGCGTCAGCATGTCGCCCGCGGCATCGACGTAGTAATCGACCGGCGGCGCACCGGTCGAACTGTGCGCGTAAAGGGCATGCCCGGTATCGAGTGAGATACGAACGTTCTTGCTGTCCAAGGCCCTGGCGAGGCGCACTCGTTCGTGCGGATCCTTATCCTCGATATTCTCGATGACGATCTCGCAGCCGATCTGCTCGGCTCGGCGGATGACATCCGACAAGGTCGACTGAACGCGCTCGACTACCGCCTCCCTGTTTCCGGGATAGAGATCGAGATTGTTGTGGTCCCACGTCGTGTAAGGCGAATGGACAACCATCTGGGTTGCCCCAACATATTCGGCGGCTTCCAGCGCCTGCAGCAGGCGGGTCGTGACGGCTTTCCTGACGAGCGGATCGTGACTGTCGATCTTGAACCCCCAGAAAGGTCCATGAATTCCAAGCCGTCCTTTGAAACCATCGAGAAGCTGCTTGACCCGGTCGGCGACACCTCGCCAGTCGCCCTCCAGCGCCTCTGCACGGAAGAAATCCTGCAACTCCAGATCGCGCTGCCGCAACAGCAACCACTCGCGATAGGCCGGCAGCGAGTTGATCGACAACGCCGCTCCAAGAACTGGTTTCGCGTAGGCGGGCATCACAAACTCCAGGGGGGGGGGACATGTCCGCGACAAGTAGCGATGTGACGTGACGACCATGTGAACGTCGGCCGCAACCGGCAGTGAATCCTACGGAGAATCACGGATATGCTCGTCCACAAGGTGCTGATGGCAAAGCAAGAGGCCATGGCGGCGCTGGTGGCTTCGTTTCCTCTCATGGTGAGGAGCGATGCGCAGCATCGCGTCTCGAACCATGAGGCCAAGACCGTGCCTATCATCCCTTGAGACGCCTGCTTTGCAGGCTCAGGATGAGGAGGTAGTCATTAGCGGTCTCACTCTATTTCCTTAGCAGACGTCAGCGTTTCGCCGAAATAGCTGACCAAAGCGCTTTCAAAGAAACCGCGTCAGAACAGAAAATTGGGCCTCGATTCCGATCCAGTCGGGATCGAGGCTCAGCCGCGCGAACGGCGCGGTACTCCCGTCGCATCCGGCGTGATATACTTTATAAGAGATCAGCAGCGACGGATGGCTTCGCGATGTTCGAGGGCTGGGATGCCGTGGTACTGGCCCGGGCGCAGTTCGCCTTCACGATGTCGTTTCACATCGTGCTTCCCGCCTTCTCGATCGGGCTGGCCAGCTATCTCGCGGTGCTGGAAGCGCTCTGGCTCGCGACCGGGCGCGAGGTCTTCATCAACCTGTTCAACTACTGGCTGAAGATCTTCGCGGTCGCGTTCGGCATGGGCGTGGTGTCGGGCATCGTGATGTCCTACCAGTTCGGCACCAACTGGTCGGTGTTTTCCGACAAGACCGGCCCGGTGATCGGCCCCCTGATGGCCTATGAGGTGCTGACCGCCTTCTTCCTCGAGGCGGGCTTCCTCGGCGTCATGCTGTTCGGCCTGGAGCGGGTCGGCCACCGGCTGCATTTCATCGCCACCCTGATGGTGGCGGTGGGCACGCTGATCTCGGCGTTCTGGATCCTGTCGGCCAATTCCTGGATGCAGACGCCGGCCGGCTACGCCGTCAATGCCGACGGCCAGTTCGTCGCCGCCGACTGGCTCAAGGTGATTTTCAATCCGTCGTTTCCCTACCGTCTCGTGCACATGGTGCTGGCGGCCTACCTGACGACCGCGCTGGTGGTCGGCGCGGTCGGCGCGTTTCATCTGCTGCGCGACCGGCATCTTGCGGGTCCGCGGGTAATGTTCTCGATGGCGATGTGGATGGCGACCTTGGTGGCGCCGATCCAGATCGTCGCCGGCGACCAGCACGGCCTCAACACGCTGGAGCACCAGCCGGTGAAGATCATGGCGATGGAAGGCCATTTCGAGAGCCACAAGCACGGCGCGCCGCTGGTGCTGTTCGGACTGCCCGACCAGGCCGCGGGCAAGGTGAAATACGCGGTCGAGGTGCCCAAACTCGGCTCGCTGATCCTCAAGCACTCGCTCGATGCGCCGCTCGCCGGCCTCGACACCGTGCCGCGCAAAGACTGGCCGCCGGTGCCGATCGCCTTCTGGTCGTTCCGGATCATGGTCGGCATGGGATTCCTGATGATGGGGCTCGGCCTGCTCAGCCTGTGGGCGCGCTGGCGCGGCACGCTCTATCAATCCCGCCTGCTGCACGTGTTCGCGCTGGCGATGGCGCCTTCGGGCTTCATCGCCGTGCTGGCGGGCTGGGTCACCACCGAGACCGGGCGCCAGCCGTTCACGGTGTACGGGCTGTTGCGGACGGTTGACGCCGCTTCCCCGCTGGCCGCGCCTGCGGTCGCATCCTCCCTGATCGCATTCATCATCGTCTATTTCGCGGTGTTCTCCGCCGGCGTCATCTATCTTCTGCGATTGATGGCGGCGCCGCCGCATCACGGCGAACGGGGACCGGGCGAGGATGCGCCGGCGCGCGCCGCCGGCATCACGCCCGCCGCCGGCGCTACCGCGCGGGGGACCGCCTGATGACCGGCGCCATCGACCTTGCGACCGTCTGGGCCTTCATCATCGCGTTTGCGGTGTTCGTCTATGTGGTCATGGACGGCTTTGACCTCGGGCTCGGCATCCTGTTTCCGCTGTTTCCGAAACGAGAAGATCGCGACGTGATCATGAACAGCGTCGCCCCGGTCTGGGACGGCAACGAAACCTGGCTGGTGCTCGGCGGCGGCGGCATGATGGCGGCGTTTCCGCTGGCCTATGCGGTGCTGATGCCGGCGCTGTACACGCCGATGATCGCGATGCTGATCGGCCTGATCTTTCGCGGCGTCGCCTTCGAGTTTCGCTGGCGCGTAACACAGGGCAAGCGCAATCGCTGGGACATTGCCTTTGCCGGCGGATCGCTGCTGGCGACGCTGGCGCAGGGCATCGCGCTCGGCGCCATCCTGCAGGGCGTGCATGTCGAGGGACGGCATTATGCCGGCGGCTGGTGGGACTGGCTGACGCCGTTCAGCGTCCTGACCGGGATCGCGCTGGCGATCGGCTACGCGCTGTTGGGCGCGGCGTGGCTGGTCATGAAGACCGAAGGCCCCTTGCGCGACAAGGCCTATCATCTCTGCTGGTTTCTGTTGTTCGCGATGATCGGCGCCATCGGCGCGGTCAGCGTCGCCACGCCGTTCCTGCATATCCAGTACACGCAGCGCTGGTTCGGATGGCCGAACGTCATCCTGACCGCGCCGGTACCGATCGCGGTCGCCGCCGTGACCGTTCTGCTGCTGCGCAGCCTCGCCAACAAATGGGACTACCAGCCGTTCTTCCTGACGCTGGCGCTGTTCGCGCTGTCCTATGCCGGGTTGGGCATCAGCATGTGGCCCTATATCGTGCCGCAGAGCATCACCATCTGGCAGGCGGCTTCGCCCGAGAACAGCCAGATCTTCATGCTGTTCGGCGTCGCGGCGCTGGTGCCGCTGATCCTCGGCTATACCGGCTGGGCCTATTGGGTATTCCGCGGCAAGGTCAGGGCCGGGAGCGGTTATCATTGACGCCCGGGGAGCAACAGCCGCGGCCGCTGGCCCGGCGCCTGATGTGGTTTGCCGCGCTCTGGCTCGGCGGCGTCGGCGCCGTGACCCTGCTCTCTTATGGTCTGAGGCTGTGGATTGCACCGAAATAAGGCCGTTCGCCCGAGCTCCGGCGCGGCATCCGCGACAAAAAACCGAAATATCGAAAACAACCCCATGCAAAGTAGCAAGGGATCGCTGGCATGGGTGCTTTACCCGGGAAGAACGCCGGAAAGACCAAGTATATGGGATGTGCCTGCCCAAAACTTGCCATTAAGTTGCCACTGAGATTTGATGGTTCCATGACTTGGCGAAGGCGCCGCGAGGGAGACCGCAAAATGACGAAGTTTCGGTACCTGATCTGGACGATGGCCGCAGCGGCCGGACTGACGTTTTCGGCCGCGCCTAGCTTTGCGCAGAAGCCCGATGTCGGCGACCAGCCGGGCCTCATCGCCGATGACAGCGTCGAACTGGATCCGCAATTCCGGCGCACGGCGGTGCTCTATCGCACCTCGGAAGCCCCCGGCACCATCATCATCGCGACCGCGGAGCGCCATCTCTATTTGATTCAGGGTAACGGCCGCGCGCTGCGCTACGGCATCGGCGTCGGCCGCGAAGGCTTCCAGTGGCAGGGATTGCTGAACATCACCCGCAAGGCGGAATGGCCGGACTGGACCCCGCCGCCGGAGATGATCGCGCGCCAGCCCTATCTGCCGCGCTTCATGGCCGGCGGTCCGGGCAATCCGCTCGGGGCGCGTGCGATGTATCTCGGCACCACCGTCTATCGCATCCACGGCACCAACCGGCCGGATACGATCGGCACCGCCGTTTCCTCGGGCTGCTTCCGGCTGGTCAATGCCGACGTCAGCGACCTCTACGAGCGCGTCCCGGTCGGCACCAAGGTGATCGTGCGGCAGAAGCCGGAATTGTAAGCCACAGCGGCTCGTTTCACGACCGTCCCATTTCCCTGACATTGGTGAGAAAAAATGTTTCGCACTTTTCGAGGCGGCCTCCTGATTGGATTGGCGGTCGCAATCGCGGTCGCGGCTGCCGCCATTACCTACGAGCGCTATGACACCAAGACCCTGAAGCGGACCATCCGTCGCGGCGACGTGCTGTGCGGCGTCAACAAGGGCCTGCCCGGCTTCTCGATTCCGGACGACAAGGGCAACTGGACCGGCTTCGACGTGGATTTCTGCCGCGCGGTCGCGGCGGCGATCTTCGACGATCCCAGGAAGACGAAGTTCGTTGCGCTCGACGCCAGCGAGCGCTTCAAGGAGCTGCAGAGCCGGAAAGTGGATATCCTGTCGCGCAACTCGACCTGGAGCATGTCGCGCGAGACCTCGTATGACCTGTATTTCCCGGCGGTCGCCTATTACGACGGCGAGGGATTCATGCTGCCGGCGAGCCGCAAGATCGATTCCGCGCTCGATTTGAACAACAGCAAGGTCTGCGTCCAGGATGGAACGACGACGCGGCTCAACCTTGCGGACTATTTCCGCGCCAACAACATGAAATACGAGGAAGTGAAGTTCGCCCAACTGGACGAGGTCGTCAAAGCCTACAACGAGGGCAAGTGCGACACCTTCACTGCCGACGTCTCGCAGCTTTATGCGCTGCGGCTCAACCTCGCCAGGCCCAACGATCACGTCATCCTGCCCGACGTCATCTCCAAGGAGCCGCTCGCGCCCGTGGTGCGCCAGCGCGACGACGACTGGATGATGATCGTGAAGTGGACGCTGTATGCGATGATCAACGCCGAGGAGCTCGGCATCACCTCGAAGAACATCGACGAGGCGCTGAAGTCGAAGAAGCCGGACGTGATGCGCCTGGTCGGCACCGAAGGCGCTTACGGCGAGGAGCTCGGCCTGCCCAGGGACTGGGCCGCACGCATCATTCGCCACGTCGGCAATTACGGCGAGGTCTACGAGCGCAACGTCGGCGCCGAATCCAAGCTGAAGATTCCGCGCGGCCTCAACCAGCTCTGGAGCGCCGGCGGCATCCAGTACGCCCCGCCGATCCGGTGAACTTGCGAGACGAACCCGCCAGCGGCGCCACATCCCAACTTGTCGTCGCCCGCGAAAGCGGGCGATCCAGTATTCCAGAGACGGTAGCGATCAACCGATAGGCCGCGGCGTACTGGGTCGCCCGGTCAAGCCGGGCGATGACACCTGTTGTCGTGAGGCGCCCGTGGCTTTCCCTCAATAACTCTTCATCCGCGCCAATTGATCGGCGTGGAAATTGGCGTCGCCGAACAGTTCCTGGCAGACCCGCGCGCGCTTCATGAAGAAGCCGATGTCGAACTGGTCGGTCATGCCCATGCCGCCATGCATCTGCACGCCCTCCTGCACGGCCTGCGTCGCCGTCGCGCCGGCGCGCGCCTTGGCGACCGCGACCGCGGCGGCGGCATTGGCAAAGTCGCCGTCGAGCGTCTGCAGGGCCTTCAGCACCGCGGCGCGGGTGATCTCGATCTCGATATAGAGTTGGGCGGCGCGGTGCTGCAGCGCCTGGAATTCGCCGATCAATTTGCCGAACTGCTTGCGTTCCTTGAGATAGGTGACGGTGCGGCCGAACACTTCCTCGCTTAAGCCAACCATTTCGGAAGCCACCGCGCCGCGGCCGATGTTGAGCACGCCGTCCAGCAAACCATAGCCCTGATCGACCTCGCCGAGCACGCCGTCGGCGTTGACCTCGACGTTATCGAATACAATGCGCGCCGCGTTGTGCGAATCGACCATCGCGGTGCGCTCGGTCGCGATGCCTTTTGTCTTGGGATCGACCAGAAACAACGTCAGTCCCTCGCGCTCGCCGGCTTTGCCGGCGCTGCGCGCCGCCACGATCAAGAGGTCGGCGACATGGCCATCGACCACGAAGGCCTTGTCGCCCGAGAGCCTGAAGCCGTTGCCGGAACGAACGGCCTGCAATCTGGTTTGCAGCGGGCGATGCTTGGCGCCCTCGTCGATCGCCAGCGCCGCCAGCAGCGAGCCGTCGGATATCTTCGGCAGATACTGCGACTTCTGCGCACCGCTGCCGCCGCGCGACAGCGCCGACGCGGCGAGCACCGCGGTTGACAAAAACGGCGACGGCATCAGGGTGCGGCCGATTTCCTCCATCACGATGCCAGCCTCGACGCAGCCGAGCCCGCTGCCGCCGAAATTCTCCGGCACCAGGAGGCCGGAAAACCCCATCTCGGCGAACGCCTTCCACAGCTCGCGGGAAAACCCCGTGGCGTCCTTGGCGTCGCGCAGCTGCCGCAGATGCGACACCGGCGCCTTATCGCTGATGAGCCCGCGCGCGCTGTCGCGCAGCATCGATTGTTCTTCGTTGAGGACGAGTGCCATGAGGGATTCCGGTAGAGTTGGTGTGAGCGACTAAATGAGTTTGAATTCGTCATGCCCGGCCTTGTGCCGGGCATCCACGTCTTGGACTAGCAAGAAAGACGTGGATGGCCGGGACGGGCCCGGCCATGACGGTGTGGAGACATCAAGCCCCCGGCAGATCGAGAATGCGTTTGGCGACGATGCCGAGCATCACCTCGCTCGTGCCGCCCTCGATCGAGTTGGCCTTGGTGCGCAGCCAGGCGCGCGGGCGGGCACCGCCTTTGGAGCGCTCGCTTTCCCATTCCAGCGCGTCGACGCCGCCCGCCGACATCAGGATCTCGTGGCGGCGCTTGTTGAGCTCGGTGCCGTAATACTTCATGGCGGAAGAAAACGCCGGATGCGCTTGCCCGGCCTTGGCGAGATCGACCGCGCGCTCGGCGGCAGCGGCCAGCGCCGCCTCGTCGATCTCGAAGGTCGCGATCTGCCCGCGCAGCATCGCATCCTCCAGCCGGCCCTGCTCGTCGCTGCCGATCGAATCGGCGGCGACCTGGCCGAGCGGCCGGCCGACGCCGCGCTCGCCCATGCCGGAGATCATCGCGCGCTCGTGCTGCAGCAGATACTTGGCGACGTCCCAGCCGCGGTTGACGGTGCCGACGACGTGAGACTTCGGCACCCGCACATTGTCGAAGAAGGTTTCGCAGAACGGCGAGTAGCCGGAGATCAACAGGATCGGCTTGGTCGATACCCCCTTCGAGGTCATGTCGAACAGAATGAAGCTGATGCCATCATGCTTCTTCGCCGTGGGATCGGTGCGCACCAGACAGAAGATCCAGTCGGCGTAATTGGCGTAGGAGGTCCAGATCTTCTGGCCGTTGATGACGTAATCGTCGCCGTCGCTCTCGGCGCGGGTCTGCAGGGAGGCGAGATCCGATCCGGCGTTCGGCTCGGAATAGCCCTGGCACCAGCGGATCAGGCCGGCGGTGATCTTCGGCAGATGCTCCTTCTTCTGCGCGTCGGTGCCGTATTTCAGCAGCGCCGGTCCGAGCATGGAAATGCCGAACGAGACCAGCGGCTGGCGCGCGCCGATCGCCGCCATTTCCTGGCGCACGATCTTTGCCTGCTCCGCGTCGAGACCTCCGCCGCCGTATTCCTTCGGCCAATGCGGCACGGTCCAGCCCTTGTCGCGCATCCGCTCGAACCAGACGCGCTGCGGTTCGGAAGAAAATTTGGCGTTGCGGCCGCCCCAGAACGTATCGGCCTCCGAAGTCATCGGCCGCCGCATCTCCGGCGGACAATTGGCCTCCAGCCAGGCGCGGGTTTCCAGGCGAAATTTTTCCAGATCGGACATGATGGCGTTTCCATATGAGAATGTTGGATCGACCTTAGCCGTCGCCTCGCGGAATTCAATATGTCCGAAGACCGCGCCATGCGGTCGGCGCGGTGGTCACCGGTGGCGATCAGGTGTATTCGCAAAGCGCGTAACGATTGAAAAACAAGAGGAAACGGACATGCGGCTGAAGTTGCTTTCGCCTAGCGAAATGAGCCCCGCACAAAAAGAAACCTACGACGAGTCGATCGCGGGCAAGCGCGGCGCCCCGCCGGCGCCGATGATGGCCTGGCTCAACAGCCCGGAAATGGCCAGGCATGCCACGCGGCTGGGCGAGGTGCTGCGCTTCGACACGATGTTTCCGGCGAAACTGTCGGAGATCGCGATCCTGGTCACGGCGCGGCACTGGACCGCGCATTACGAATGGTATGCGCACAAGCGGCTCGCCCTGAAGGGCGGCATGGATCCCGGGATCATCGACGATATCCGCAACCGCCGCACGCCGACCTTCGACGATCCAAGGGGCCAGTTGATCTACGACGTCGCCAAGTCGCTGCACGAAGGCCGCGGCGTTTCGCAGGCGCTGTATGACGAGGCCGTCAAGGTCCTCACCGTGCGCGGCGTGACCGAGATCATCGGGCTCTGTGGTTACTACACGATGGTGTCGATGACGCTGAACACATTCGACTTCGAACTGCCGGCGGGGGAAGTGTCGGAGCTTGCGTAGCCGATGCGCGATGGGGTAACGGGCCCCGAAGCCCCTCATGGTGAGGAGGCGCGCTTGCGCCGTCTCCGGACGATGCTTGCCATCGCCGGGAGAACCATGAGGCCGTTGCCCATCCTTCGAGACGCGGCCTAACGGCCGCTCCTCAGGATGAGGTCTTCCCGCGCCGCCCGCGGACCATGATCAGTACCGCCGCCACCAGCTCCAGCCCGATGCAGCCGTAGAACGGCAGCGCGTAGCTGCCGGAGGCGTCGCGCAAGAGGCCGATCACGCCGGGGCCGAACGCGTAGGTGATCTGATTGATCGCCGTGATCAGGCTGATCAGGACGCCGAACGAACGCGGGTCGAATTCGCGCTGCACGATCAGCGCCGGCAGCGTGATCAGGTTGCCGACCGAGAAGCCGAACAGCGCGCAGGATCCGATCAACGCGATGTCGTTCTGCACATTGATGATGATGGCGAGCGCGACGGCCTGGCTGACGAACGAGATCGCCGAGGCCAGCCGCTGGTTGAGCCGGTCGATCACGAAGGAGAACAGCACCCGGCCGACCACCGCCATCGCGGTCATCAGCGCAACCGCGAACGCCGCGCGTTCCCGCCCCACCACCGAATCCAGGAACGAGATCAGGTGAACGATGAAGCCGACCTGGGCGAACAGCACCAGCGCGAAGGAGGCCGAGACCGAGAGGAAGCCGACGTCGCGCAAGGCTTGCGCCCGCACCTGCGTCGCCGACGGCGCATCCGCACGGGCCGCAGCGACCGCGGCACTCGGATGCAGCGGCGGCCGTCCGACGAAGACCAGAATGACGGGAACCATCAGCACGACCATCGCAATCGCGGCAACTACCATCGCGCCGGGAAATCCGATACTGCCGATCGCGGCCACCAGCAGCGGCACGCCAGCAATGCCGCCGAAGCTGGCGCCATTCAGCGCCAGGCTGATCGCCATGCCGCGCTTCCTGTCGAACCAGAGCCCGAGCGTGTTGGTGATGATGCCGAGGCTGGTGCCGGCCCAGCCGAATGCCAGCACCGCATTGGCGGCATAGAGCTGCCAGGGTTTTGTCACTTGGCCGATCAGGAAGGCGGCCGCGGCAAGTGCAAAAATCCCCGCGAGCAGGCAGTTGCGCGGACCGACGGACCGGATCGCCTCGCTGACGAAGACAACCAGCAGCGCGCCGAACAGATAAAAGAAGGTGGTACCGCCTGAGATCAGCGACGCCGGCCAGCCGTGCAGCCGATGCAGCTCGGCGACATAGACGCTCTGGCCATAGAAGCCGAGCCCCCAGCCGAACGTCGCCACCAGGAAGCAGACCGCGACGATCCGCCAGCCCTCGTAGCGCGCCGAGGTTTCGTCGATGGATGTTTGCTCGGGAGCGTTCAATGCCCGTCTCTCGTTTCCGTCATGGCCGGGCTCGTCCCGGCCATCCACGTCTTGATGCTTGCTGGGAAGAAAGACGTGGATGCCCGGCATGAGGCCGGGCATGACGATAGCAACTAGCAGATCGGCAAGACCAAGGCTTCGATCGCCGACGAAGTGTCAGCAGTTGTCATCAGGTCTTCGGTCGATGAATTCATCGACACCGGCACGCGACGGCATGAAACCTCCAAGCTTTCCGGCCAGCAAAGGCAATAGCCGGTCAAATACCCGGATCGGCAAATTCCGCCACGGTCCGCGACCTTCGCCGCCTCGCGAACGATGCGAAGGCCAGCACCGCCAATCCCAGCAGCACCGGCGGGAATACCACCATGTTGACCGTGGACCAGCCGTAATTCGCCAGCAACTGGCCCGACGCAAACGATCCCACCGCCATCATCCCGAACACCAGGAAATCGTTGAACGCCTGCACCTTGTTGCGCTCCTGCGGCCGGTGCGTCTCCAGCACCAGCGCGGAGGCGCCGACGAAGGAGAGGTTCCAGCCGACCCCGAGCACGATCAGCGTGGTCCAGAAATGCATCGCAGTGATGCCAGACAATCCGATCGCCGAGCCGACGCCTTCCAGTATCAGCCCGAGCGCGACAATCTTCGGCGCGCCGAAGCGCGTGATCAGCGAGCCGGTAAAGAAGCTCGGCCCGTACATCGCGACGATATGCCATTGAATGCCGAAATTGGAATCGCTGACGCTCAACCCGCACAACTTCATCGCCAGCGGCGCCGAGGTCATCACCAGATTCATCATGGGATAGGAGACGATGCCGCAAAGTGCCGCGGCGATGAACCGCGGCTGCCGCGCGATCTCCAGCAATGGCCGGCCGCCATGCAGATCGGACGGGGCCGGCTTCGGCGCATCGACGCCAGCCAGGATCGCCATTGCCACCAGCGCCACCGCCGCCTGCACCATGAAGCTGAAGGCGAACAGATAGGGCGGCCAGATATCCATCGTCCACTGCACGAGCTGCGGGCCGAGCACGCCGGCGAACACGCCGCCGGCCATCACCCACGACACCGCCTTGGGACGAAACGCCGCGCTGGCGCCATCGGCGGCGGCAAAGCGGTAGGACTGCGAGACCGCGCCGTAGAGGCCGCCGAGGAACGTGGCGAGGCAGAACAGCGCGAACGAACCGCGCAGGATGGCGAAGGCGCCGAGCAGGCCGGTCAGCATGCCGCAGCCGGTGCCGATGATGAAGGCTGTGCGGCGGCCATAGGCCCGCGAGATCGCCCCGGTCGGCAAGGTACCGGCCGCGAGCCCGACCACATACATCGAGAGCGGCACGGTCGCGAGCGAGATATCGGGCGCCAGCGTCGCGCCGACGATCGAACCGGTGGCGAAGATGACAGCCGAATTGGCCCCGGTCAGCGCCTGCGCCGCCGCCAGCCGCGCCACGTTGGATCGCGCGCGGGCATCGTCGGCAATTTCCTCGGCTGCAGTCACGTCGATCATCCGGCAATTCCGCTGATGCGGCCGGATCGATTCCGGCGTCATTGATTCCGTTACTATGGAGGGGGGCGTTCGTTCAATCAACCGATGCAAACGGGCGCAGGCCATGCATCGTTGTTCAGGCTTTCGCGCGCCCGAACACCAGCACCAGATTATTGGCGGGCATCTCGGCGATTTCCATCAGTGCGAGGCCGACGCTTGCCGCCAGCTTTTCCAGATCGCCGATGTCGCGCACGCCCCATTCGGCATTGCCTTCGCGAAGACTGGTGTCGAATATGGCATTGCTGAGCGCGGTGTGTTTGCCGCCGCGCTTGAACGGGCCGTAGAGTAACAGCCGTCCGTCCTCTCGAAGGTAGCGCGCCGCGCCCGCGAACAAGCCCTCGGCCACCCGCCACGGCGCGATGTGGATCACATTGGCGCAGAACACCGCGAGCAATTTTCCCGGCCCGCGCCCGTCGTGCAGCTCGGGGCACCAGTCGGGATCGGATAAATCGATCCGCAGCGGCGGGCGGATATTCGCCAGCGCCGCATGCGCCCGCCACGCCGCGATGCTCTTCAGATGCTGCTCGTTGAAATCGCTCGGCCACCACACGATGTCGGGAAAATGCCGGGCGAAATCCACCACGTGCTGGCCGGTGCCGCTGCCGGCTTCCAGCACGTCGCCGGATTTCCCGGCGAGGAATCGCTGCAGCACGGTGCGGATCGCCTGATGATTGCGGTGGAACGCCGGTGCGTCGAGACGGCCGTCCGGTTCGACCGGCCGGCCATCCCTGCCGAATTCCACGACATACTCAGCCATATCGCTTCACGCCTTGATCGAAACCAGTCCGGATCAAGGCTTATCAGCTTTGAACTGGGATTGCTCCAGTTCCAGGAAGATCCGATAGGCATTGCCGCGATTGTTACTGGCGAAGGCCGGCATGTCCCGGTATTTCGACCAGTCCGCCTGGCTATAGGCGGCATCGAAATCGGTCCAGTTTTGCACGGCCGCGGTCATCGTTTTACGCAAATATCGAATGTAATCCCGCGTGAAGGCGATGGCCTGCTTGGCCCCGGTCGACGGGCTGCCGTGACCGGGAATGATGAATTTCGGGTCGAGTTTTTCGACTTCTCCGAGCGCATCCAGCCATTGCGCGGTGGAGACGTCATCGCTGTTCATGAAGGGGATGCGGCTGTTCTGCACGATATCGCCGGCGAACAGCACGCCATCAGGCTCGACCATCATCATCATGTCGCTGGAGGAATGCGCCGGCCCGGCAAAGAACAGCGTCAGCCGCCGGTCGCCGAGCGCGATCGTCATGCGCTCCCTGAAAGCAATGTCCGGCGGCACCACGCGGGTATTGCCGTCAACCCAGGGAAACAGCGCGCCGCGCCGCTGATCGAGACGCTGGCTCGCCTTCTCGTCGGCGATCCCCTCATTGTCCTTGTATTCGCCGGAGCGTTCCTGCGCGACGATCAGCGCATCGGTATGATCGCGGAACGCCTGCATTCCATAGATGTGATCGGCATGATAATGGCTCGCGACCACGTAGCGGATTTTCTTGTCGGTGAGTTTGCGGATTTGCTGCAACAGCGCCCATCCGAGGCTCGGGGTTCCCAGCGCGTCGAACACCACGACACCGTCGGAGGTGACGACAAATCCGGCATTGGAGGTGTTGCCTTCATTATCCTTGCCGGGAATGCCGGGATTGCCGGTCGAGTACCAGACCGGCTTGCCCGGCACCTGATCGAGCTTCAGGGGGAGAGTGATCGGCGGATAAGGCGGCGCGGTTTGTGCGCCCGAGGTCGAGACCATGCATGCGGCGATCCCCGCCGCTGCCAACAGTCGTTTCATTTGATGGTCCCGCAGAAGATCTCCTTGAGCACCTGCAGCACGCGCAGCGCCCGCTTGTCGACGACGCTGTAGTGCAGCGTCTGCGACGTCCGGCGGAACGTCACCAGCCCGTCGGCGCGCAGCCGCGCCAGATGCTGCGACAGCGCGGACTGGCTGAGCTTCGCCACATCGACCAGTTCCCCCACCGTCATTTCCCCGCGCGCGGCGAGGAAACAGAGGATCAACAGCCGCTTTTCATTGCCCAGCAGCTTCAACAGCCGCGACGCCTGGCCTGCCTGTTTTGCCAGCATTTTCAATGCCGCCACATCGGCAGCATTGATCCCGGCGGACTTGTTTCTTGCGGCAACCGCAACTGCTCTCATGACTTGATGTCCCGATCAGGTAGAGTGCGTATGGAACTCTCATATATCACACTACCGCGCTTTCCATTGTTTAGCATTGACTAAATTAGCGTATGTAGATACGGCTGGGGAAACGATAAAGCTGCGGCCGTCGAGAGCCGCGAGGTGAGGAAACGTGCGGCCACCCCTGGGACGCAATATGCCAGCGGCATCGAAGCCAGCGGATTCATCCGATCCGCGGTTCGCCCGGCGTTCATTTCTCGGCATGGGCGCGGCGCTGACCGGCGGCCTCGCGCTCGGCGCCAGACCCGGCCACGCGGAACCTCAGCCTGCTTCGCCGCCCGCGGACGCGCCGTGGTCGCAATCGATCGGGGCCGGCGTGGTCGACCGGCCGTATGGCCGGCCCGCCGACACCGAGGCCGGCGTGATCCGGCGCAACGTGCCATGGCTTACCGCCGGAACCGAATCCTCCATCAGTTTTTCGCCGCTGCAGAACCTGCACGGCATCATCACGCCGAACGGCCTGTTTTTCGAGCGCTATCATGCGGGCCGGCCGGACGTCGATCCGGATCAGCACCGGCTGATGATCCATGGCCTGGTCGAACGGCCGTTGATCCTGACCATGCAGGACATCGTGCGTTTCCCGTCGGTGTCGCGCATCCATTTCATCGAATGCCCGGCCAATGGCGGCATGGAGTGGCGCGCGGCGCAGCTGAATTCGCTGCAGTTCAACCATGGCATGATCTCCTGCGCGGAATGGACCGGGGTGCGGCTCTCGACCCTGCTGGAAGAGGTCGGCGTCAAGAAAGAGGCGCAGTGGGCCATGGTCGAGGGCGCCGATGGCGCACATATGAACCGCAGCCTGCCGCTCAACAAATGCCTGGACGATTGCCTGGTGGTCTACGCGCAGAACGGCGAGGCGCTGCGGCCCGAGCAGGGTTACCCGTTGCGGCTGGTGGTGCCGGGCTGGGAGGGCAATGTCAGCATCAAATGGCTGCGCCGCATCAAGCTCGGCGACAAACCCTGGCATTCCCGCGAGGAAACCTCGAAATACACCGACCTGATGCCGGACGGCACCAGCCGCGGATTCACCTGGCTGATCGACGCCAAGTCCGTGATCACCTTCCCCTGCCCCGAAAAGCCGCTCAGTGGACCCGGTCTCTACGAAATCCGGGGCCTGGCGTGGACCGGCAACGGCAAGGTCAAGCGGGTCGACGTTTCCGTGGATGGCGGCATCAACTGGCAGACCGCGCGGCTGCACGAGCCGGTACTGTCGAAAGCGCTGACCAAATTCACGCTGCCATGGCGCTGGGACGGCACGCCGGCGCTGCTCGAATCCCGCGTCATCGACGAGACCGGCTATGTCCAGCCGACGATTGCGCAACTGCGAAAGAGCCGCGGGATGAATTCGGTCTATCACAACAATTCGATCCAGACCTGGCAGGTCAAGCCTGACGGAAGCGTGTTCGATGTCCAGCTCGGTTAGGCGATTCCTGCTGCTCGGCGCCGCCGCCATGATCGCCGCCACGGCGGCGGGCGCGGCGGAAACCGGCACTTTCGGCTACGGCAAGCCAGCCTCGCCGGCGGAGATCGCCGGCTGGAACATCGATGTGCGGGGCGAGGATGGCGCCGGCCTGCCGCCGGGAAGCGGCAGCGTCAACAAGGGCGCCGACGTGTTTTCCGAGCAATGCGCCGCATGCCACGGCACTTTCGGTGAAGGCGAGGGCCGCTTTCCCAAGCTGGTCGGCGGCAAGGGAACGCTGAAGGACGACCGGCCGGAACTGACGGTGGGCAGCTACTGGCCGTTCGCGCCGACGCTGTGGGACTATATCAACCGCGCCATGCCGATGCCCGCACCGCACACATTGTCAGCCGATGACGTTTATGCTTTGACCGCCTATATTCTGAACCTGAACGACATCGTTCCAGGCGAATTCGTTGCCGACCGGGACAGCCTGCCCAAAGTCAAGATGCCCAATCGCGACAGTTTTATCTGGACCGACCCAAGACCTGATACGATGGCCAAGCCGTGCATGAGCGCATGTGCCAACCCTGCGGACGTCAAGATCTCGTCCACGGCGGAAGGCAGGGATCTCACGCCGCGCACGACCGGACCGCTCGACACGATGCAACCCAAGTGAACTAATCCAAGTGAACTAGCCGAAGTGAACTAATCCAAGTGATGCAACCCAAACAACGCAAACGGGAAACGCGCCCTTGAAGATCACACATCCGAGGAAGTCCGTCCTGATTCCGGCCTGTGCGTTGGCATTGCTGTTCGGCACGCTCGCATCTTCGCTGCCCGCGGCCGCCCAGTCGGCGGTGGCGGAGGGGCAGAAACTGGCATTCGACCGCAGCAAGGGCAATTGCCTGACCTGCCACGTCATCAAGGGCGGCGATCTTCCCGGCACCATCGGGCCGGCCCTGACCGACATCAAGAGCAAGTATCCCGACCGTAACGATCTCGTCGCCATCGTTTACGACGAAACCAAGCGTAACCCGCTGACCGTGATGCCTCCGTTCGGACGAAACCGGATCTTGACCGACAAGGAGATCAACGCGGTCGTGGATTTCCTGCAGACCCTATGATCGCTGCATCGCAGCCGCGCGCGACCCAAGGAGACTTCGAATGACAAAGACGAACGATGGATTTGCGCTTCCCCGGCGCGTGATCCTGCAAGGCGTGGCATCGGTCGCGCTGGTCGGCCTCGGCAAGCTTGCGCTCGGCGTTGCGCCTGCCTTCGCCGCCAACGACAAATATCCGGAGGAGGCGTTCAAGCAGAAGAACGTCGACGACGCGATCAAGCTGCTGTACGGCAAGACCGCCGAGAAATCCGACAAGGTGAAGCTCGACGCGCCCGAGATCGCCGAGAACGGCGCGGTGGTGCCGATTGCGGCGAGTTCGGCGCTCGCCGACGTGACCTCGATCTCGTTTCTGGTCGCCGAGAATCCGAACGCGCTGGTGGCGTCGTACAGGATCCCCGCGGGGACCGTGCCGAGCGTCGCCAATCGCATCAAGATGGCCAAGACCAGCAATGTGATTGTCGTCGTGGAAGCCGGCGGCAAGCTCTACAGCGCCACCAAGGAAGTCAAAGTCACCGTCGGCGGCTGCGGCGGCTAACGAGATACACAGGGAACATCCTCATGGCATCGACCATTCGCGTACGCGCCACCTCGTCAGGCGATACCACCGAAGTCCAGGCGCTGATCCAGCACCCGATGGATTCCGGCTTCGTCAAGAACGCCAAGGGCGAGATCATTCCGCCGCACTTCATCCAGCAACTGACCTTCGAATATGACGGCAAGGCCGTGTTCGCCGCGAACTGGGGCGGCGGCGTTTCCAAGGACCCCTACGTCAAGTTCGCCTTCAAGGGCGGCAAGAAGGGCGACGAGCTGAAGATCAGCTGGGTCGACAGCAAGGGCGCGACCGATACGACCACGGCGAAGATCCAGTAACGGCTCTTTTGTTTCGACGCGTTTTCTTCACGCGAACCGGTATCCACTTCGCTTGAAAACGCCAATGGTGGAGAAGTGAACGTGCGACCTGCGATCCAATTTGCCTCGGCCGCTCTCGCGTTGGCAGCGCTGACGTTTGCCGCCGCGCCTGCTGCCGTCGCTGCCGACACCCCCGATCCGGTGGCCGACGCCAAGGCGTTCAAGAAATACTTCACCGACAAGTTCCCCAAGGTGAAGCTGGAAGACTTCGTCAACGGTCCCTACTCGATGGACGAGGGCCTGCACAGGCAGTGGCAAGAGAAGGAACAATTCCCGCCTTACGAATTTGCCCTTGAAACGGGCAAGGAGATGTTCTCCAAGCCGTTCAAGAACGGCAAGAGCTACCAAGACTGCTTCCCCAACAAGGGCATCGGCATCCGGCAGAACTATCCCTATTTCGACGAGAAGGAAGGCAAGGTCGTCACGCTCGAGCTGGCGCTGAACCGCTGCCGCGAGGCCAATGGCGAGCCGCCATTCTCCTATGTGAAGGACGAGATGGCCGCGCTGACCGCCTATATGGCGTTCACCTCGCGCGGCAAGCCGTTCGACATCAAGATCCCGAACGATCCGCGCGCGCTACAGGCCTACCAGGCCGGCAAGGAATATTTCTACACGCGGCGCGGCCAGCTTAACTTCTCCTGCGCGACCTGCCATGTGCAGAGCGGCGGCGAGCGGATTCGCGCCGAGGTGCTGGCGCCCGCGCTCGGCATTCTCAATGCGATGCCGATCTATCGTTCCGAATGGAGCGGCATGGGCACCACCAGCCGGCGGTTCACCACCTGTAACAGCCAGATCCGCGGCGTGCCGCTCAGTCCGCAGGACGATGAATACCGCAATGTCGAGTACTACCTGTCCTATGTCAGCAACGGGTTGCCGATATCCGGTCCGGGAGCGCGGCCATGAGCAACAAGATGCTGAAGTCCATCCTGACCGCCGCCCTGCTGATGTCAGGCGCATCATCCGCGCTCGCCGCATCCGAGGCCGACTACAAGGCGGCCTTTGCCGCCGCAGAAGCCGCCAACAAGGAAGCGGCCGGCCTGCGCAACCAATGGACCACGACGGCCGCGACGCTCAACGCCGCCAAGAAGGCCGCCGAGGCCGGCGACTTCGACAAGGCCGTCGCGTCGGCGAAGGAAGCCGAGGCGCTGGCCAAAGCTTCGGTCTTCCAGGCCACCAGCGAGAAGATGCGCTGGAAAGATATGGAAATTCGCTGAGCCTTTTCGAAGGTTGACCGCAAGGGCAGCCTGTTTGAAATCGTCATTGCGAGCGCAGCGAAGCAATTCAGAAGCCTCGCCGGGAGAAGAACTGGATTGCTTCGTCGCTTCGCAATGACGAGGTGAGGACTCCAGTTCTGTTGACAGGAATAGACATCGCATGACCATCCGCCGCCGGGATTTTCTTTCGCTTGCGGGCGCCGCCGCGCTTACCGGCGGGCTGCCGCGGTTCGCGCGCAGCGCCGAGGGCGCCGCAAACTACGATCTCGAGCACTTCGGCAATGCCCGCATCCTGCACATGACCGACACCCATGCGCAGTTGCTGCCGCTGTATTTCCGCGAACCGAGCGTCAATCTCGGGATCGGCGCGATGGCCGGAAAGCCGCCGCATCTGGTCGGCCGCGCCTTTCTCGACCGCTTCGGCATCAAGCCCGACAGCGCCGACGCTTACGCCTTCACTTTTCTCGATTTCGAGAAGGCAGCCGTTCGATTCGGCAAGCTCGGCGGCTTCGCACATCTGAAGACGCTGATCGATCGCCTGCGCAGCGACGTCGGCCCCGGCCGTTCGCTGCTGCTCGACGGCGGCGATCTGTGGCAGGGCTCGGGTCTTTCCAACACCATGCAGGGCGCCGACATGGTCGAGGCCGCCAATCTGCTCGGCATCGAGGCAATGACCGGCCATTGGGAATTCACCTATGGCGAAAAGGCGCTGCGCAGCAACCTCGACCGCTTCAAGGGCGAGTTCCTGGCGCAGAACGTCTTCCTTACCGAGGAAGCCGCCTTCAACGACGCCAAGGCGTTCGATCCGGCCTCGGGGCGGGTGTTCAAGCCGGCCACCATCAAGGAGATCGGCGGCAGCCGCGTCGCCGTGATCGGGCAGGCATTCCCCTATGTGCCAATCGCGCATCCGAAGCGGTTCACGCCGGACTGGAAGTTCGGCATTCGCGACGCCGAATTGCAGAAGCTGGTCGATAGCTTGCGCAACACCGACAAGGTCGACGCCGTGGTGCTGTTGTCGCATAACGGCATGGACGTCGACCTCAAGCTGGCGAGCCGCGTCACCGGCATCGACGTCATCCTCGGCGGCCATACCCACGACGCCGTTCCGCAGCCGATCCCGGTGACCAATGCCGGCGGCACCACGCTCGTGACCAATGCCGGTTCGAGCGGAAAATTCCTCGGCGTGCTCGATCTCGATATCGCCAAGGGCAAGGTCGCCGGCGTGCGCTACCGGCTGCTGCCGGTGTTTTCGGAGCTGCTGAAGCCGGATCCGGCGATGCAGGCGCTGATCGCGAAAATTCGCGAGCCGCATGCCGCCGCTTACGCCGCCAAGGTCGCGACATCGGATCGCCTGCTCTACCGCCGCGGCAATTTCGGCGGCACCGTGGACCAGTTGATCTGCGACGCGCTGCTCGCCGAATTCGACGCCGAAATTGCGCTGTCGCCGGGCTTCCGCTGGGGCAACAGCGTGCTGCCCGGCCAGCCGGTGACCATGGAAGACGTGCTGTCGGAAACGGCCATTGCCTATCCCGAGACCTACGCGCTGAGCATGACCGGCGGCCAGATCAAGGACATCCTCGAAGACGTCTGCGACAATCTCTTCAACGTCGACCCCTATTATCAGCAGGGCGGCGACATGGTTCGCGTCGGCGGCCTCGCCTATTCCTGCGCCCCGACCGAGAGCGTCGGTCGCCGGATTTCCGACCTGAAACTCGGCAACGGCAAGCCGCTCGAAGCCGGCAAGAGCTACAAGGTTGCGGGATGGGCTTCCGTCAACGAGCAGCAAGGCGTGCCGGTGTGGGATGTATTCGCAAAACATCTGCGCTCGGGGAAAACGTCGGCCCAGCGCGGCACCGGCGTTACCCTGAAGGGCGTTGAAGGCAATCCAGGCATTACGGAACAGGGATGAGAACTATCCCGGCACATGGACGATCGGTCGCTCGCGCCTTCGGCAGCGCGGTAATAGCGGCGTCGATGCTGGCAACGATCTCGCCTGCCGCCCCTGCGGAGCAGACGCCGCTCCCGGACAAGCCGTTCGCCGAGCATCGAATCGTGCTGCAGCTTTCGGATAACGACCCGAAGAAACAGGGCCTCGTCATCAGCGTCGCCTATAACCTTCTGAAACTCTACGATCCCGACAAGGTCGCGGTCGAAGTGGTGACCTTCGGCCCCGGCATCGAATTGCTGTTCCCCGGCAACAGCAACCGCAAGCTGGTCGAGAGCCTGGTCGCGCAGGGCGTGCGTTTCGATGTCTGCCTGAATACCGTCGATACGGTCGAGCGCGACACCGGCAAGCGGCCGGAATTCATCGCCGCCGCGACGCCGGTGCAGGTCGGCGTCGGGCAAATCCTGTCGCTCACGGAAAATGGATATACTTTGGTTCGGCCTTAGGGAGTTCTCATCATGCGGAATCTCGTTCGTCGCTTGAGCGTTGCGGTCGTCATGTCACTGTCGCTTGTCACGGCCGGGCTTGCCGCCGATGCCAAGCCGCATCGCCTCGCCCTGCACGTGGATCAGAATGATCCCGCCGTCATCAATCTTGCCCTGAACAATGTGACCAACGTCATCGAGTACTATCGGGCGAAGGGGGAAAGCGTTGATATCGATCTGGTCGCGTATGGCCCCGGACTGAACATGCTGCGCACGGATAAATCCACCGTGCGGGACCGCATCAAGCAGCTCAAGGAACTCGCCTTCCCCGGCAAGATCCAGTTTTCGGCCTGCAACAACACCAAGGTGAACATGGAAAAAGCCGAGGGGCATGCCGTCACCCTGGTGCCTGAGGCAACCATCGTCGACGCCGGGGTGGTTCAGTTGATGGAGTTGCAGGAACAGGGCTGGAGCTATGTCCGGCCATGACGATGAAACACGCAAGACCTGAAAGACCGAAGCTGCGATATCCGGCCATGATCGGCGGGATGATGCTTGCGCTCGGCGCGGCGCCGGCCGCAGCGAGCGACGATGCGCTGGTGGTCTATAAATCGCTGACGCCGGAAGTCGCGCTGGAGGCGGCGCAGGCGGCGCTGAAGAAGTGCCGCGACAACGGCTTTCAGATCGCGGTCGCGGTGGTGGATCGCTTCGGCCAACCGCAAGTGATGCTGCGCGACCGCTTTGCCGGCTTGCACGCCCCGGATACCGCCGTCAGAAAAGCCTATACTTCAGTGAGTTTTCGTACCGCCACCGGCGATCTGGCGAAGTCAGTCCGATCCGGTCAGTTGGACCCCGGCCTCGCCCAATTGCCTCACGTCGCCATGCTCGGTGGCGGGCTGATGATCGAAGCCGCCGGCAGCCTGCTCGGCGGCATCGGCGTCTCCGGCGCGCCCGGCGGCGACAGGGACGACGAATGCGCCAAAGCGGGGCTCGATGCTATCCGCGACAAGCTCGATTTCTGATATGATGCCAAACCACAACGGTAACAGGCGACCATGATCTTCCGGCAATTGTTCGACAGCGTTTCCGGCACCTACAGCTATCTGCTGGCCAGCCGCGCCGGCGGCGAGGCGCTGATCCTCGATCCCGTGCTGGAGAAGGTCGATCGCTATTGCCAGTTGCTCAGGGAGCTCGATCTCCGGCTGGTCAAGGCGGTCGACACCCATCTGCACGCCGACCACGTCACCGGGCTGGGCGAGCTGCGCGACCGCACCCACTGCGTCACCATCATGGGCGAGCAGAGCAAGGCCGACGTGGTGGCGATGCGGGTCGGCGACGGCGACAAGGTGATGATCGAGGGTCTCGGCCTCGACGTGATGTACACGCCCGGCCATACCGACGATTCCTACAGCTTCCTGATGGGCGACCGCGTCTTCACCGGCGATACGCTCCTGATCCGCGGCACCGGCCGCACCGATTTCCAGAACGGCAGCGCGCGGGCGCAATACGATTCTATTTTCAACCGGCTGCTCAAGCTGCCCGACGAGACGATGGTTTTCCCCGCCCATGACTACAAGGGCGATACCGTCTCCACCATCGGCGAGGAAAAGCGCTTCAATCCGCGGCTGCAGGTGCGCTCGGTCGAGGAATACATCGAGCTGATGGGCAATCTGAAATTACCCAACCCGAAATTGATGGACGTGGCGGTGCCGGCCAACATGCATGTCGGCCTGCATCAGGACGATCTGGCCAAGCAGGGCCAGTCGCTGACCGCGCGCGAGGGAATCGACAGCCTCGGCCGGCCGGATATCCTCCTGGTCGACCTCCGCGAAACCAGCGAACGCGCCAAGCATGGCACCTTGCCGGGCGCGCTGCACGCGCCCTATCCCGGCATCGGCGAAGCCTTGAGGCCCGGCGGCATGCTGCGCGAGGTGGCGGCGGCGACCGGACGCCGCATCGTGTTCTTCTGCGCCTTCGGCGAGCGCTCCGCGATGGCTGTGACTGCGGCCAAGGAAGCGGGCCTCGCCAACACCGCGCACATCGCCGGCGGCATCGACGCCTGGAAGAAGGCGGGCGGTCCGGTGCTGACGGGGTAGGGATCGAACGGTTTCCCTCGTCCTGAGGAGCGCGCCCTTGCGCGCGTCTCGAAGGACGTGCGGCCACCCTTCGAGACGCGGTCCTTTGGACCGCTCCTCAGGGTGAGGACCGTACTACCGCCCCACCCGCCTCAACTCCTTGACCAGCACGTCCAGCGCTTCGGCCAGCATCACGCCGCCGCATTCGGTCAGCCGTTCCGGGATGACGATGCGTTTGGCCGCCGGATAGAACCGCTCGAGCGCCGGGTGCAGCAGGAAGGCCTGGCCGTCATCGCGCGCGACGTCGCCGGCCTGCGACACCAGCAGCAGATCGGGCTTCAGCTTCACGATTTCCTCGAGCGAGGCGAAACCACCAGAAGCAAAACCGAATTCGCCGGCGGTGTTCAACAGTCCGGTCTCGGCCAGCAGCGAGCCGACAAAGCTGTCGCGGCCCGCCACCCAGCCGCGCCGCGACAGCGGCAGCACCCGGTAATGCCTGTCGGCGACGGCCTGGCGCGCACGGGCGAGCGCCGCATCGAGCCGGGCGATCTGTTGCGCGGCGCGGTCGGGATGTCCGGCGATGTCGCCGAGCTCGCGAATCTGGCCTTTCACTTCGTCGAGGGTGCGCGGCACGGCAAGCTCGGCGAGACGCAGCCCGTTCGCCTTCAACAGTTCCCGTGTCGAGCGCTTGTCGAACAGGCTGGCGACCACCACGTCGGGCTTCAGCACCAGCACATCCTCGGCGCCGCCCGACAGCGTCGGATAACGGTTGGCATCGCCGGCCACCCAGGCATCCCTGGAAAACCGGCTGAGGCCGAGGATCTGCTCGGGATCGGCCAGCGTCAGCAGCACCTGGTCGGTGCAGACGTTCATCGACACGATGCGTGGGCCCACGGCGGACGCGGGCGGCACAGCGCCGAACGTCGCGAACGAAGCGATGGCGACCGCAACGGCCAACGATCCGAGGCGCGCCGGCATCAGATTTCCGCCCACGGCACGATCACGGGCTCTCGCTGGTATTCCGCGCGATAGGCGCTGATCCTGAACACATCGGCCATCACCTGTTCCGACAGCGCCGCGGCGGGCGTGCCTTGCGCGACCAGGCGGCCCTCGCAGAGCACCAGGACATGATCTGCGAATCGCGCGGCGAGGCCGAGATCGTGGGTCACCACGATCACCAGCACGCCGCGGTCGGCGGCGGCGCGCAGGCCTTTCATGACGTCGAACTGGTGACGCGGATCGAGCGAGGCGGTCGGCTCGTCGGCCAGGATCGCCGGCGCTTCCACCGCCAGCACGCGCGCCAGCGCAACGCGGCTGCGTTCGCCGCCGGACAGCTCGGTGACGCGGCGATCGCCGAAGGCAACGACGTCGGCGGCCTGCATCGCCCGCTGCACCGCCTCGACATCCCCGGGGCTCAATCGCGCCGGATCGGTCGCACCATGCGGATAGCGGCCGAGCGCCACGATATCGCGCGCCGGCAGCGGCCAGTGCACGATGTGGCCCTGCGGCAGATAGCCGAAGCGCCGGGCGCGCTGGCGCAGCGACAGCGACGACAAGGCCTCGCCGCCGATGGAGATGGCGCCGTCCGACGGCAGCAGCCCTGCCAATGCGCGCAACAGCGTGGTCTTGCCGGCGCCGTTCGGCCCGACCAGCGCGACCAGATGCCCCGGCGAAAGCGACAGCGAGATATCGTTGAGCACCGCGCGGCCGGCTAGCTTAACGTTCACACCCTGCGCGGTGAGGAAGGCGGAAGCGGTCATGTGACGCCTCCGCCGAGCGCGCGGCGTTCGCGCATGATCAGATAGAGGAAGAACGGCACGCCGATGATCGAGGTCAAGACGCCGACCTTGATGTCGCTGGTCGATGGAATGATGCGCACCGCGATATCGGCGGCCAACAGCAACGCAGCTCCGGTGAGCGCGCTCGGAACCAGCAGCCGCGTCGGATCGTGCCCGATCAGGGGCCGCATCAGATGCGGCGCGACCAGGCCGATGAAGCCGATGGTGCCTGACACCGCGACCGCGCCGCCGACGCCGAGCGCGACGCCTGCGATCACCACCAGCCGTAGCCGGCCGACATCGACGCCGAGGCTTTGGGCGGTCTCCTCGCCGAGGCTGAGCGCGCGGAAGGCGTTGCGCTGGCTCATCAGGATGAGCGCGCCCGCGGCGATGAACGGGAGCGCCAGCGCAACATGCTGAAAACTGCGGTCCTCCAGCGAGCCGAGCAGCCAGAACGCAATTTCGAGCACCACGAAGGGATTGCTGGAGAGGTTCATCACCAATGCCGTCGCGGCTCCCGCAAGACTCGAGATCGCGAGGCCGGCGAGAATCAGGATCAAGAGGCCGGCATTGCGGCCGGCGATCGCGAGCAGCACGAAAACGGAAGCGAATGCCGCCAGGATCGCCGCGACAGGGAGCGCGTAGGAGCGCACATCGGCGAGCCCGAGCGCGATCACCAGCACCGCCCCGAAGGCCGCCGATTGCGGCGCGCCGAACAACGACGGCGAGGCCAGCGGATTGCGCAGCAATCCCTGCAATGCGGCGCCGGACAGTCCGAGTATCGCGCCGATCGCGAATCCCAAAATCGTACGCGGCAGCCGGATCTCGCGCACGATCACCTGTGCCACATCGCTGCCGCCGCCGAACAGCGCCTCAGCCACGGCCGGCGGCGACAGCCACACTGGACCGGTTCCGAGCGAGATCAGCACCAGCAGCACGACCAGCATCGCGAGCGCGGCCATCACGCCGGCGCGCCGCCGCGCCGCGGTGTCCGCCATCGCCATGACGTTCTGAATGCTCATCAATTCATTCCCGGGGCGGCGAGCCGCGCCGCTTTCCCATGCTCTTACAATGATTGAGGTCGGGCACAAGCGGGGCCACGAACAAAATGCGTGCCCGATCCCGGCTCAGGCGGCGGCCTGAACGATGAGCATTGACTCCGCGCCCGGCAAACTTCTAGATATCCGCGACGGTTCCCTCGTTTGGGGATCAAAAGGGAATGCGGTGCGGGGAGACCTCCCCAATGCCGCGGCTGCCCCCGCAACTGTAAGCGGTGAATCTTTCGTCCTATGCCACTGGGAATCTCGGTCCTGGGAAGGCGACGAAGGGTTACGACCCGCGAGCCAGGAGACCTGCCGTCAACCGTGGTCACACGCGAAGATGTCGGTCGGGGAGTACAGACATTAGCTTCACCAGAAGTGCTTGGAGCACAAAGGTGAGACTTCGTTCGCTGTGACGTGCCACTGACGTCATACCGAGGTCCAACCATGTCTTCCATCTCTCTGGCCGCACAGCGGCGCCGCAGCTGTTGGCTTGCCACCACTTTCCTTGTGCCCGTTCTTTCTCTCGGCGTTTCCGCTGCCCGCGCGCAGCAGGTCGCGGCCGCCCTGCCGCCGATCGAAATCAGCGCCCCCAATGACGAGAACCGGGCCAGGCCCAGGACCGATCAGGAACAGGGTTCGCGCCGCATAGCGCCCGCGCCAACCAACCGGCGCAATGCCGCGCCGTCCGCCGGCGGAACCGCAACCGGCGCCACGGCTATCAGGCAATTCAATGGCATCGTCGGCGCATCCGCGACCGTGATCACCGCGGAGGAGATCGCGCATTCGCCGGCAGCGACGTTGCAGGAAATCATCGCGCAGACGCCGGGCGTGCAGCTGACCAGCCTGTATGGCGGCGTCAACGGCGTGAAGACCAGCGTCGATCTGCGCGGATTCGGCGCCTTTGCCAGCTCCAATACCCTGCTCCTGATCAACGGACGCAGGGTCAGCGACGTCGACATGCAGGGCGTCGACTTCTCCACCATTCCGCGCGATTCGATCGAGCGCATCGAGATCACCCGGGGCAACAGCGGCGCGGTGCTCTACGGCGACAACGCGATCGGCGGCGTCATCAACATCGTGCTGAAAAACGGCGTCGGCGGCCCGCCGGCCGCGATCCGCGCCGAGGCCGGCGCCGGATCCTTCAACGCCCGCATGGTTTCGTTCTCGGCCGCGACCAATTACGGCCCGTGGTCGGCGTCGTTCTACGGCAACGGCATCAAGTCCGACGGCTACCGGGTCAACAATGCGCTGGACCAGCGCAACGGCATCGGCAACCTCAACTACACCACGTCCGATCTCACCGCGTTCCTGACCCTGTCCGGCGACGACCAGAAGCTGGGTTTCCCGGGCGGTCGCACGGTCGATCCGTCGATCGGCCTCGACCAGCTCACCACCAATCGCCGCGGCACCAGCACGCCGTTCGACTACGGCAACCAGCAGGGCGCCAACGCCACCGCCGGCTTCACCAAGACCTTGATGAACGGCGTCGACCTGATCGTCGACGGCGGCGTGCGGGACAAGAAGCAGCAGGCCGGGTTCTTCAATCCCTTCGGCAACAGTTACGTCGACAGCCATCTGCAGACCTGGTCGATCACGCCGCGCCTGAGCATCAAGAACGTGATGTTCGGGCTGCCGTCGTCGATCCTGACCGGCGTCGACTACTACGACGCATCCTTTCACCAGGAGCGCCCGGTAAACAAGGGCACGCCGCCGATCCACACCTATGATCTCCAGCAGCAGACGCTGGCCGGTTACTGGCAGCAGACCATCGGGCTGTTGCCGACGACCGATTTTTCGTATGGCGCGCGTGTGCAGCAAACGACGCTGAAAGCCAGGGATATTCTCAACAACGATCCGAATTGCGCTTTCTTCTTTAGCTGCAGTGCGCAAAACCTGCCGCTGGATAGTCAGGAAGGCCAATATGCCCTGCATATCGGCCTCGAACATCGCTTCAACAATGTCTTCTCGGTATTCGGCCGCGCCGCCCGCGCGTTCCGCACGCCGAATGTCGATGAGAGATTATCCTCCGGCCCCGCTTTCGATCCGTTCTTCAACGCGCTCCCCGGCGACTTCAGGCTGAAGACCCAGACCTCGCACGACATCGAAGGCGGTTTCCGCGTCAAGTCGGGCAGGTTCCAGATGCAATCCAGCATCTACGGCATGGACCTCGAGAACGAGATCCATTTCATCCCGGCGCTGTTCTACAACGTCAATCTCGATCCGACCCGCCGTTACGGCTCGGAGACCAGCGCATCACTGCGCGTCAGCGACGAAGTGCTGCTGCGAGGCGGCATGGCCTATACCCGCGCGGTGTTCCGCGAAGGCCAGTTTGCCGGCAACGACGTTCCGCTGGTGTCCCGCTACACCGCCAGCGGCGGCGTGACCTGGAACATCTGGCAGAAATATCTGGTTGCGGACGCCACCGTGCGCGGCTGGAGCGAACGCTTCATGGACAACGACCAGGCCAACACCCAGCGGCGGATTCCGGCCAGCGCCACCATCGACTTCAAGCTGAGCGGCGAATACGAGCATTTCTTCTGGTCGCTCTCCGTGAACAACATCCTCGACGCGCTGTATTACGACTACGCGGTGGCGAGCAGCTTCACTGCCGGCCGCTTCAGCGCCTACCCGCTGCCGGGCCGTACCTACATGGTGAAGGCCGGCGCGACGTTCTGAGACACCATAGCCGGTCCGGGCTCTGCCCGGACCGGCTTGTACTGATCGAACCAGACGATATTCTGCCGGCCTAAATGCCGGGAGAATATCGAGCGATGACGGCTGCGACGATCGATCTGCTGCACAGGGCGATCGCCGATTCCGATACGCAATGGAGCCTCGGCACCTTCGGCGCCATCGCCGAGTTCGCGCGCGCCCGCGATGAGCCGGTCGCACTGCGGCAGGCCGACGACGCCGTGTCGGCCGTCACGCCGCGCGGCGGCATCATCATCAGGCATCATCCGCGCAACCGGCCGCTCGCCTCCGAGAGCATCACCAAATCGGGCTGGAATCAGCGGATCGCGCTGTGCCTGGCCGACGACGATGGCGCGATGGGCGGCCGGACCGTGCTGACCGAACTCGGCGCCGACCGCGACGCCCTGCGCGCGGAGGATCGCGAATCGGTTCTGTTCGATCTCGGCCTCGGCGCGCCACATGCGGATTTCTGCGTCCGCGTCGGCGATAGCGACACCGCGGCACAATTGCGCCGGCACGCCGGCCGGGCGGTGTTCGAGCCCGGCAATCCCGCGATGGGATTGATTCTGGCCTCCAATCCGTACCGCGTCTTCATCAGCCGGCTCGGCCGGATCGAGGTCTATCAGCCGATTCCGCACGCTTCGGGAAAAAGCCCCGACGGGCCGCACACCCATGTCCTGCCGAAGCTGTTGAAGAGCGGCCGGACCCATCCCGCGACCGAGCCGATCCCCGAGGGCTGGGTTCCCTGCGCGCATCTCTATCCGCCGCATCCGGCGCGCGATGGGTTGGGCGAGCCCCGGCCGTTCGACGCGGCCCGCCATGATTCGTTTCAGGAAATGATCGAGCGGTTCGGACAGCCCGAGACCTCGGCGATCAAGCGGCGCATCGTGGAAGCGATCGATGCCAACGAGCCGCCATCGGCGCTGGCGCAGGACCGCCATGGCCGCACCACGATCCGGATCGCCTTGCGGCAGATGAAGGCCGCCGGACACCTCTCGCCGGCCTTGCAGTCCTGGATCGAGAACTTCGATCCGGCTGGCCTCGAGAGCGACGCGGACGAAGCCGAGCTTCACCACGATCGCTGATTTGGGCCGAAAAGCGGCTCTTTTGCTCCGAAAGGCGGCCTAAACTTGCCCTGTCCAGATGCATATATAGTGTATTGGACAGGTTGCTGCACCCATGCTGGGCGCCGTGAATTTGAGGCACCCGATGAACGACGAACCGAAAACGCCGGCCGAACTGAGAGAGATCAGACTGAGCCGAAAGGCCGCCCAGAATGCCGAAGGCATCAAGGCGATGGCCGATATCGCGGCGGCCGACATCGCGATTCGGAAGCGGACGGCGGACCTGCGCGCGCTGCGACTGGCAAAGGAAGCCGCCGACCGAGAGAACCCGCCGGAGCCGAAGGTAAAGGCCAAGGCCAAACCCAAGAAAAAGAAAACGAGCTAGATGACCAAAGAAGATCGCGACCGCGCCGATGCGCGTTTCAACAAGGCTACGCGCGCAGCAAGCCAGGCCAGGGCCGGCGGCACCGAGCGCGACGCCGCAACGAAAGCCGTGCTCGACAACATGGCCAGGCTGAAAGCACTGCGGCTCGCCCGCGAAGCCGCCGAGCCGCCGCGACCTCCCGCCGCGAAAACGACGCGCGCCAAATCACCGAAGAAGTCGGGCGAAAAAGCCCCGGCGCTGTCGGATTGGCTGGCGAGCCAGCAGAGCGGCGGACGCCGCACTTAAACCACGAGAGCAGATTGCCTGGTCGCACCTGCCCGGCCTCATGGTTCGAGACGCGCGGCGTTGCCGCGCTCCTCACCATGAGGGTCTGGTAGACCTCATCCTGAGGAGGCGCGACGCGCCGTCTCGAAGGATGAGCCCAGCACAGTGCAATGCACTACGCCGGCACCGGCCATTGCACCATCGACCGCGTCTTGGTCGCGGCATCGTAGACCTGCACCTGGAGCATCGGGAACTTGTTCTTCAGTGCCATGCCCGCTTCTTCGGCGGCCTCGACGGTGTCGTGGTGCGACTTGAAGTGACCGTCCACGACCAGCGAGTACCCGGTGGTCGGCGCTTTATCGGCGCGCAGGATCTTGCGAGGCTGCTGTTCTTCGACGGCTTCGATCTTCGGCTTTTTCATCTTGGCTCCAAATCATGATCCGATTGAACGGGATCATGATCTCATCTGTTGTTTGAGCATGCCCGGGGCAAACGCTACGCGTTTGTCCTGAGGGTCTCCATTTTCTGGATCATGCTCGGGGTTATGCCTCCGTTTACACCTAACAACGGAAAAAGGCAGGAAAAATTTGTCGGATTGGGGCTAATATGCCCAGCAAAAGGCGGTGACATTGAGGTCGATCCGCCGATGTGACCGACCCGATCAAAGGGAATGACATGGGTGGAATCGGGAAAATGGGTGGAATCAAGAAAAAGACCGAACGTCCGAACAAGGACGACGGCAAATCGAAGAAGAAGCCACCGCCGGCGCCGGCCGACGATGACGACTTCGAGGATGGCGACATCGCCACGCCGAAGCGCGACCGCAGCGGCGACGACGACGAGCCGTTGTAGAGAAGCCTCCTTAAGTCCGAAATCGGAGGGCGCGGCGAATTTCGATCGCAGCTCAAGCGGCTTAGTCTTCCCGAATTTCGCCGTTCCCGTGCCCCTCGCGAGGGCTGCCATGCAGCCATATTCATGGACAAATAACCGGCCCAGCCGATAATTTGCCCTGCCTTGCCGGGCCGTTCATCTCAAACGGGGTTTCAGTTCAAGATGGCCGACATTCTGGCCGCACCGCAACAAGCGAAGTCGGACACCTCGCTGCGCACGCTGGTGGCGATCTCGATCGCCCATTGGGTCAGCCATTTTCATCTGTTCGTGCTGCCGATGCTGTTCCCGTTCCTCAAGGAGCAGCTCGGCGTCGGCTATATCGAGCTCGGTTTCGCGCTCACCGTGTTCGGCGTCGTCTCCGGCCTGACGCAGGCGCCGACCGGATACCTCGCCGACCATATCGGCGCCCGCAAGGTCCTGCTGATGGGCCTCACGCTCGGCGGCTGCGCACTGATCATGCTCGGCCTGCAGTTGAGCTATTTCTGGCTGATCGTCAGCGCCGCGCTGCTCGGCCTCGCCAACAGCGTCTATCATCCGGCCGATTACGCGATCCTGTCGGCGCATATGGACGAGGCACGTATGGGACGCGCCTTTTCGATCCACACCTTTGCGGGATTCTTGGGCGGCGCGGTGGCGCCCGCCATCATCGCCGCACTGGTGGCGACCGTCGGCGGGCTCGGCGCGCTGATCGTAGCCGGCGCGGTGGGGCCGCTGGCGGCGCTACTGCTGATCGCGATGGGCCTGCCCGACGCCAGCGCCGCCGACCGCAAGATCGATGGCGTGCATGCGCCGAAGCAGAACATCATCACGCCTGCTATCATCGTGCTGACGATCTTCTTCATGCTGCTTGGCCTGTCCAACGCCGGCATCAGCAATTTCGGCGTGGTCGCGCTGATGAGCGGCTATGGCGCGTCGTTCTCGGCAGCCAATATGGCGCTCACCGCCTATCTCGCCGCCAGCGCCATCGGCGTACTGGCCGGCGGCTATCTCGCCGACCGCACGAGGCGTCACGGTCAGGTTGCCGCCGGCTGTTTCGCCATCAATGCGATGATCGTGCTGATCATCGCGACGGTCACGCTGCCGTCGCTGCTGCTGACGGCGATGATGGCGATCGCCGGATTCCTCGGCGGCGTGATCGCGCCGTCGCGCGACATGATGGTCCGCGACGCGGCGCCGCCCGGCGCGGCCGGCCGCGCCTTCGGCATCGTCTCCACCGGCTTCAACTTCAGCGGCATCCTCGGTCCGCTGCTGTTCGGCTGGATCATGGACCAGAGCATGCCGCACTGGGTGTTCGGCGCTTCCGTCGTCTTCATGATCCTGACGGTGCTGCTGGCGCTGGCCACCGGCCGCAAACCGCAGGCCCGCCCCGCCTGACGCATTCCTGAACCTCATCCCGTGCGGTTGACAGCATCGAGCGACAACCCATGATGCGGCAATAACAATTCAAATCCGGGATGAAACGCATGGCCTCCGATCCAGACCTCGTGATTCGTGGCGGCAATATCGCCGACGGCCTCGGCGGCGACCTGTTCGAGGCGGATGTCGCCGTCACCGGCGGCCGCATCACCGAGGTCGGCAAGGTCGCAGGCCGGGGCAAGGAAGAGATCGACGCCCGCGGCAAACTGGTGACGCCGGGCTTCGTCGACGTTCACACCCATTATGACGGGCAGGTCACCTGGAGCCAGGACATCACGCCGTCGTCGCAGAACGGCGTCACGTCAGCGATCATGGGCAATTGCGGCGTCGGCTTCGCGCCGTGCAGACCGTCGGATCATCAGCGGCTGATCCAGCTGATGGAAGGCGTCGAGGACATTCCCGAGCCGGTCTTGAGCGCCGGCATCCCCTGGGCCTGGGAGAGTTTTCCGGACTACATGGACTGGCTGTCGCAGCGCCGCTTCGACATGGATATCGGCGCGCAACTGCCGCACGCCGCGTTGCGCGTCTATGTGATGGGCGAACGCGGCGCACGCCGCGATCCGGCGACCGCCGAAGACAACGCCGCCATGGCGGCGCTGGCCGGCGATGCCGTGCGCGCCGGCGCGCTGGGATTTTCGACCTCGCGCACCCTCAACCACCGCACCTCCACCGGCGACTTCACCCCGACGCTGAAGGCCGGCGAGGACGAACTGACGGCGATCGCCGGCGCCATGCAGAAGACCGGCCGCAGTGTGTTCCAGTTCGTGCTCGATCTGTCGACCATCCATGAAGACCTGCCGATGATGCTGCGGGTGGCCGAGAACACCGGGATCCCGGTGTCGTTTTCCATCACCCAGAACGACAGGGCGCCGCGGCGCTGGCGCCAGACGCTCGACACCATCAACGAGGCTTCCGCGCGCGGGCTGTCGATCACCGCACAGATCGCCGCGCGCCCGGTCGGGCTGCTGCTTGGCCTCGAACTGTCGCGCAACCCGTTCCAGACCCATCTGAGCTATCGCGCGATTGCGAACCTGCCGCTGGCGGAGCGATTGAAGCGCCTGCATCAGCCCGACGTCCGCGCCGCGATCCTGAGCGAGACGCCGACCTCGACCGACGACCCGCTGTTCTTCCGGCCGAACTACGACAAGATGTATCTGCTCGGCGATCCCCCGGATTACGAGCAGCCGCCGGAAAACGCGCTGGGCGCACGGGCCCGCCGCGAGGGCCGTCAGCCGGAAGAACTGGCCTATGAGGCCATGCTGTCGGACGACGGCCGCGGCATGCTCTATGTGCCGTTCCTGAATTACGCCGACGGCAATCTTGATGCCACCCGCGAGATGCTGACCGATCCGAATGCAGTGCCGGGCCTCTCCGACGGCGGCGCGCATTGCGGCATCATCTGCGACGCCAGCTTCCCGACCTATCTGTTGACGCACTGGACGCGAGATCGCAGCCGCGGTGAAAAACTGTCGATCCCGTTCGTGGTGGCCGCGCAGTCGCGCAAGACCGCGCTGTCGGTCGGCCTCACCGACCGCGGCGTGATCGCACCCGGCTACAAGGCCGATCTCAACGTCATCGATTACGACAAACTGCATCTGCATCCGCCGAAGGTGCATTACGACTTGCCCGTCGGCGGCCGCCGTTTGCTGCAGCAGGTCGACGGCTATGACGCCACCATCGTGTCAGGCGTGGTGACGCAACGCGGAGGTGCTGCCACCGGCGCGCGGCCGGGCCGGCTGGTGCGCGGCGCGCAGGGCGGATTGCAGTAGGACGCACACTCGGTGTCGTCCCTGCGAACGCAGGGACGACGCTGTTATGTTCGTGGCCTCAAGCGAACTTCGGCTGCGCGGCCAGGGCCATCAGCCGCGCGCGCTCGGTGTTGGGCCATAGCAGCAGCAGGCCGAGCAATCCCGAGACCACGAGGACCACGGCGTTGATCCTGAAGCCGATCATATAGCCGTCGAGCGGCACCGCGGCGTGCTGGATCACGCTACCCATTACGAACGGCGCCAGGATGCCCGCCAGCGTATAGATCGCGCCGTAGATCGCGATCACGGCGCCGCGCTGCTGCACCGGCGTGAACTCGCCGAGCATCGGCGGACAGACCACATAGATCGAGCCGCAGAGCCCGGAGCCGATCACCAGAAAGGCAATCTGCAGGCCGGCGCCGTTGACATGCGGGAGAGCCGCGAGGATCACGCCGCCGACGATCAGCGGCACCGAACCGAGCACGCCGCGGGCGCCGCGGGTGGTGAAGCCGCGCGTCAGCATCACCTGCGAAATCCACCCCGTCAGCAGCACGACGACGGCGCCGAACACCCATGGCAGCACCGAAATCCACCCGGCGTCCTTCTGCGAGAAGCCGAGGCCCTTGACGATGAAGGGCGTAAACCAGGTCAGCCCGAGCGACAGCGCCCAATAGGCGCCGAAGGTCGCGGCGCAGCAGCCGATGAAGGTGCGCGAGGTCAGGAGCTGGAAATAGGGCACGCGGGGATCGGCCGCCGCCATCGCCACGGTCTGCACCAGCGGGCCTTCCTTGCCCATGACCATCCACGCCACCACCCACATCAGGCCGACGACGCCAAGCGCGCCGAAGGCATAGTGCCAGCTGTGATTGACGATGATCCAGTTCAGCGCCGGCACTGCGAGGATCACGCCGAACGCGGAGCCCTGCGACAGGATCGCGGTCGGCAGCGTGCGCTTCTCGTCGGGAAACCACTTGTAGACCGCATGCGCCGCCACCGAAAACGCCGGCCCCTCGCCGGCGCCGAGGATTACGCGGCAGATCAACAGCGTGGTGAAACTAACGGTGCCGACCATCGGGAACTGTGCCAGCGACCATATCACCGCCATCGCCAGCAGCACCCAGCGGGTGGCAACGCGGTTGACGATGAAGCCGACCACGATCGCCGAAATCGAGAACAGCAGGAAGAACGAGGAGCCGAGCAGGCCGAACTGCTCCGGCTGCAGTTTCAATTCGTCCATGATCGGCGCGCCGGCGAGGCCGACCACGATCTTGTCGGCGAAATTGACCAGCATGAACAGAAACAGGAGAAACGTGATCTTCCAGGCGCCCTTGGGCGTCGTTTGCTCGGTCATGCCTTCTCCCCGATTTTCATTTGCTGGCCTGTTGATCGGCCTGCTGCAATGCTACCTGTGGGACATACGGCAATGCAACCCGGCTTTTTCTGGAGGGATCGCGGGCCCTGGGCGCCTGCCATGCGCGGCACCCCGGCATCGGTTTGCCGGATGCCGCCTGACGCTGTCTCGGACCCGCCCCGCAACCGGATCACGATCGCGTCGCCGCCGCGATTGAGCCCGTGATCTCCCGGCAGGGGCTTGGTATGCTGGATCGTAACCTGGGTATGGACTTTCGAGAGGCTTCGCATCCGCTTGGCATGGCAACCGGCAACCCCATCGTGCTGAGCGTCAGGAACCTGACCAAGACCTATCGCTCTGCCGGCGAGGAGGTGGTGGTGTTGCGCGGGGTCAATCTCACTGTTGCGGCAGGCGAGCGCGTCGCCCTGACCGGCGAATCCGGCAGCGGCAAGAGCACGCTGTTGCACTTGATTGCCGGGCTCGATGCAGCCGACGGCGGCGAGATCACGCTCGCTGATATCTCCGTCTCCGGCCTCGGCGATGCCGGCCGGGCGGCATTGCGGCGCGACCGGCTCGGACTGGTGTTCCAGCAGTTCAACCTGATCCCGAGTCTCAGCGTCGAAGACAACCTCGTGTTTCAGTCCCGCATTGCCGGCCGTCATGATCCGGCCTGGCATGCCGAACTGGTGGAGCGGCTCGGGCTCGGCGCGCTGCTGAAGCGCTATCCCGAGCAATTGTCCGGCGGCCAGCAGCAACGCGTCGCGATCGGCCGCGCGCTCGCCGTCAAGCCGCTGCTGCTGCTCGCCGACGAGCCCACCGGCAACCTCGACGAGGTGACGGCGGATGATGTGCTGGCGCTGACGCGCGACCTGGTGACGCGAACCGGCTGCGGCTTCCTGATGGTGACGCACAGCGAGCGTCTCGCCGCCACGCTCGACCGCCGGATTCATCTCCATGCCGGACTAGTCGCATGAAGCGCGCGGTCTGGACGCTCGCGGTTCTCCTGAGCCACTGGCGGCGGCATCCGATGCAGCTTGCGACCTTGCTGATCGGGCTGATTTCCGCGACCGCGTTGTGGAGCGGCGTGCAGGCGTTGAACGCGCAGGCGCGCATCAGTTACGACCGCGCCGCCGCAACCTTCGGCGGCGCCCGAACCGCCATGCTGGTCGGCCGCGACCGCGCGAATTTCCCGCAGGCGCTGTTCGTCAGCCTGCGCCGCGCCGGCTGGCCGGTGTCGCCGGTGCTCGAAGGCCGTATCCAGATCGGCGGGCGCTCGTTCCGCCTGTTGGGCATCGAGCCGATTACGCTGCCCGCCGAGGTCGGCAATACGCCGGCGATCGGGCGCGCAGGCCTGCAATCCTTTGTCACGCCGCCGGGAGAAATGCTGGTGGCGCCGGAAGTGCTTTCCGATCTCCATCTGCCGGAAGGCGCGCGGCCGTTGGCGAGCGGCGGCACCGAGCTGCCGCCGCTGCGCGTGCAGGCGCAGCTTGCTCCCGGCGTGCTGGTGGTCGATATCGGCGTCGCGCAGCGGCTGTTGAACATGCCGGACCAGCTCTCCCGCCTCGTGGTCGGCAAGATCAAGGGCAAACCCGCGCCGCTGGAGAACGTCGTCGGCGACAGGCTTCACTTGATCAAGGCCGATGCGGAAAGCGACCTCGAACGCCTCACCGACAGTTTTCACCTCAACCTGACGGCGTTCGGCCTCTTGTCCTTCGTGGTCGGACTGTTCATCGTCAATTCGGCGGTCGGCCTTGCCTTCGAGCAGCGCCGGCCGATGCTGCGAACCCTGCGCGCCTGCGGGGTGTCCGCCCGCATGCTGAACGCGGTGCTGGTGATCGAACTGGTATCGCTGGCGCTGGTGGCCGGCGCCATCGGCCTGGTCTGCGGCTACGGCATTGCGGCGTCGCTGCTGCCCGATGTCGCAGCATCGCTGCGCGGACTCTATGGCGCGCAGATCCCCGGCCAATTGACGCTGAAAAGCGAATGGTGGGTTGCCGGCCTCGCCATCAGCGTGCTCGGCGCGCTGGCGGCGGCAACCGCGACCCTGACGAAGGCGATCCGCCTTCCGGTGCTGGTGGCAGCGCAGCCCCAGGCCTGGCAACAGGCGCAGCAGCGCTGGCTGATCGTGCAGAGTGCGGTCGCGCTCGCCGTGTTCGCCGCTGCCGGAGGCTTTCTGTGGTTCGGCGATTCCCTGGTATCGGGATTTGCCGTGCTGGCGGCGTTGATGCTGGCGGCCGCGCTGCTGCTGCCAACGATTCTGGAGCGCGTGCTCACACTCGGCCAGCGCAACGCCCATCGCCCGCTCGCGGTCTGGTTCTGGGCCGACAGCCGCCAGCAGCTTTCCGGATTGTCGCTGGCGCTGATGGCGCTGTTGCTCGCGCTCGCGGTCAATGTCGGTGTCGGCACCATGGTCGAAAGTTTCAGCCGGACTTTTGTCAGCTGGCTCGACGGACGGCTGGCGGCGGATGTCTATGTCAACGCGGCCAGCGACGCCCAGGCCACCGAGATCAAGGCATGGCTGCGGAACCGGCCTGAAGTGCAGGCGATCCTGCCCGGCGGCCGCGCCGAATCGCAAATGGCCGGCGCGCCGATCGAGATATTGGGCCTGCCCGATCATCCCACCTATAGCGAGCACTGGCCGTTGCTGGAATCAACCGCGAATGCCTGGGTTCGCCTCCGCGCAGGCGATGCCGGCCTCGTCAGCGAGCAACTGGCGCGGCGCCTGAAACTTGGAATCGGCGACCGCATCGAAGTGCCCGCCCCCGGAGGCAGCTGGCCGCTCGAGGTGATCGGCATCTACGCCGACTACGGCAACCCGAAGGGCCAGATCGCCGTCAATTACGCGGCGCTGACGCGGCGATTCCCCGCCATCCCCGCCACCCGGTTTGGCCTGCGGGTTCTGCCTGCGGAAATTCCGGCGCTGATCTCCGGCCTGCGCGAACGATTTGGCCTCGACGATCGCAACCTCGCCGATCAGGCCACGATGAAGGCGGAGTCGAAGCGGATCTTCAACCGGACCTTCGCGGTGACGGCAGCGCTCAATACGTTCACCCTCGGCGTCGCCGGCATCGCGCTGCTCACCAGCCTCTTGACCCTGAGCAACTCGCGGCTGCCGCAGCTGGCGCCGTTGTGGGCGATCGGAATCACGCGGCGAGAGCTGGCGTCGATCGAGCTTGTCAAAACCCTGTCGGTGGCGCTGATCACCGCCCTGCTGGCGCTGCCGCTCGGCCTGCTGGTGGCGTGGTGCCTGATCGCGGTGGTGAATGTGAAGGCGTTCGGCTGGCGGCTGCCGTTTCACGTGTTCCCGCTGCAATTGCTGCAACTGCTTGGCGTGGCGATGGCGGCTTCGCTGCTGGCCGCGCTGCTGCCGGTTCTCAAGCTGGCGCGGATGCAGCCGACCAGCCTGATCAAGATCTTTGCCGATGAACGATAGTGTCAGGATATCCCGCCGCGCCTTTGCGGGCGGCCTTGTCTTTCTCGGGCTCGGCCGGGTGCCGGCGCTGGCGCAGGGCTTTGCCGGTCTCGGCGAGAGCGCGGATGGGTTCGCGCCCGTGGTGCCCGGCAAGACCTTCGCGTTTCCCGCCGATCACGGTCCGCATCCGGAGTTTCGCATCGAGTGGTGGTACGTGACGGCCAATCTCAAGGACTCGACCGGCGCGGCCTATGGCGCGCAGTGGACCTTGTTTCGCCAGGCATCGCGGCCGGGCGCGCAACAAGAGGGCTGGGCCAGCCAGCAGATCTGGATGGGCCACGCCGCCGTCACCCGCGCCGACACCCACCGCAGCAGTGAAACCTTCGCCCGCGGCGGCGTCGGCCAGGCCGGTGTCGAACCAAAACCGTTTCAAGCCTGGATCGATTCCTGGGCAATGCGCGGGGGCGAGGCGATGCGCGACACCATGCTGGCGCCGCTCGAACTCACCGCATCGGGCGCCGATTTCAGCTACACGCTGCGGCTCGATGCCGACCGGCCGCTGGTGCTGCAGGGCAACGCCGGCTACAGCCGCAAATCCGAGCGCGGGCAGGCCTCGTATTATTACAGCCAGCCCTTCTTCAAGGCGACCGGCCGCATCGGCATCGGCGACAAAGCCGCCGAGGTCACCGGCCTTGCCTGGATGGACCGCGAATGGAGCAGCCAGCCGCTCGCCCCGGATCAGACCGGCTGGGACTGGTTCTCGCTGCATCTCGACTCCGGTGAAAAGCTCATGCTGTACCGGCTGCGTCAGAAGGACGGCCGCGCCGATCTGTTCGGCAACTGGATCCAGCCCGACGGCCGCTCCAGCGAAATCGCATCCAGCGATAACACGATGACGCCGACGGCATCGACCGAGATCGAAGGCCGCAAGATCCCGACCGCATGGCGCATCGTCATCCCCGCGCGCGGCCTCGCGATCGAGACCACGCCTCTGAACGCGAAGAGCTGGATGGGTACCAGCTTCCCTTACTGGGAGGGACCGATCAGCTTTGCCGGCAGCCACGCCGGACTAGGATATCTGGAACTGACCGGCTATTGAGACGAATCCGTCATTCCGGGGCGCATCGAAGATGCGAACCCGGAATGACTTCGAAAATGGGGAATATGCGATGTACCATTTCACCGCCCTCATCACCTGCCTCGCCATCCTGTTCTACTTGTTCACCGGCATTCAGGTATCGAAGGCGCGCGTTGCATTGGGCGTGAAGGCGCCGGCCACGTCGGGCCATCCCGATTTCGAGCGGGTGTTCCGGGTGCAGATGAACACGCTGGAATGGATGCCGGTTTTCCTGCCCTCGCTCTGGCTGTTTGCGGTCTACATCAGCGATGCCGCCGCGGCCTTATTGGGCCTGGTGTGGATCGCCGGCCGCATCCTCTACTTGGCCGGCTATTCGCGGGCCGCGGCCAAGCGCGGGCCGGGCTTTGCGGTTCAGGGGCTCGCGGCCGGCGTGCTCTGGCTGGGCGCGCTCGGCGCCATCGTCTGGCGTCTCGTTCACACCTGACAGTGGACGCCGCCTGATCAGCGGCGGGTCCGGGCAATGGTCTCGGAGGGGAGTTCGCCAAAGGCCTCGCGATAGTCCCTGGCGAAATGACCCGGGCTTGCAAAATTGCATTTGAATGCGGTCGCCGTCACGCTGATGCCGGGTTCGCCCGACATCAGCGCCTCTCTTGCACGCCGGAGCCGGACCGACTTGGCGAAGGCCATCGGCGAATAACCCCGGCTGCGATCGAAGGCCCTGAAGATCGATCGCGCGCTGACGCCGGCCTCGGCGACCAGCCGGTCGATCGTGATCGCCTCCTGCCAGTTGGCTTCGATGAAATCCTCCAGCCGCCGGACCACGCCGGGCGCCGGTTGCTTTTCCTGACGTTCCAGCAAATGGCTGAAGGTGTGGCGGCTGGCCCACAGAAAGGCGATCTGCACCGCCTGCTCCAGTTCGTGGCAAGCGGCCGCGGGCAAACTGGATGCCGTCGAATCCAGTTGCCGCGACAGAAACTGCAGCAGCTGGCAAAGGCCCTGCGCATGGGGCTGGTCTGCGCCGATCGCGGACTGGAAGACCAATTCGCCCCTCGGCTTGACGCCGATGAGCGCGGTCATCTTCTGCAGCAATGCGCCCTGGTTGAGGCGAAGCGTCAGGCGTTCATGCCCCGCTTCGCAAACCGTCCGCGAGGCGGCGCCGGACGGGGTGATCGCGAGCTGGCGTTGGCTGATATCGGTCGTCAGCCCCGCGGCTGCGGTGGTGGCGTGGCCCTTCAGCGCGATCTGCAGCCGAATGAAGTCGGCCGCCAAATGATCCGCTGCAAGGTCACAGCTGGTGGCGCCAAAGGCCAGGCCGATTTCCGGAAGCGTAATGAGATTGACGCGCGCCTCGAACCTGTCGGTTTCGCCAAGATCGATCCGGGCCGCCCCGAACAATGTCGACCCGAAATGCCTGAGCTCCTCGGGATCGGATGTCCGAAACACCGGAAATCGGTGTAGAGGCTCGGTTCCGGCATCAGTCATCGTGTCCGCCCGCGGGTCAATGAACGCAACGTGTGCCCGGGGGCGCCGCCGCCGAACTGATCTATGTCAAGGGACTGCGGCTTTAACGCACATTCGGGCGGCAAGAGGATGTTCCGTCTCCCCGACGGAACAAGCCTAATCGCGCAATTCAACGTAGAAATATTCTGGCAGGTTCGCGCTCCAAAGAACGGCCGCGGAGGACCGGCGTCATTTTGTGGTTCCCCTCCCCGCGGACTCCGCTAGATTATTCCCCAAGGCCGCAACAAGGCCAAGACGTCCGGGAGGACAGCGTGTACAAGGGCCGCGTCGTTTTCGGCGCCATGGACGAGGTGGTTTTCGGCACTGCCGCCGCCGGGGCCGTGGTCGCGCAGATGAACCGCCTGGGCACGACCCGCGCCTTCCTGATGGTCAGCGGCACGCTCAACCGCCAGACCGACGAGATCGAGAAGATTCGCAGAAGCCTCGGCGCGCGTTGCGTGGGCACTTTCGATGCGATGCCCGCGCACACGCCGCGCCACGCCGTGATTGCCGCTTCCGAACAGGCCCGCGCCGCCAATGCCGATCTCATCGTCACGGTGGGCGGCGGCTCGATCACCGACGGCGCCAAGGCGGTGCAGATCTGCCTCGCCAACGATGTTCGCAGCGTCGAGGATATCGACAGGGTCCGGGCCCACAAGGGCGTCGCGCCGCCGATCAATCCGCCTGTCGTGCGCCAGGTCAGCGTGCCGACCACGATTGCCGGCGGCGAATTCAGCGCAATCGCCGGGGTCACCAACGAGCGCACCAAGGTCAAGGAAATGCTGCGCCACGACCTGGTGATGCCGCGCGCGGCGATCCTCGATCCCGCGTTGACCGTACACACGCCGGAATGGCTGTTTCTTTCGACCGGCATCCGCGCCGTCGACCATTGCGTCGAAGGCCTGTGTTCGCGCGAGGCGCATCCCTACGCCGACGCCCAGGCGATCAAGGGATTGTCGATGCTGGCCGAAGGCCTGCCGCGCGTGAAGGCCGACGCCCGCGATCTCGACGCGCGGATGGACTGCCAGATCGGCACCTGGCTCTCGATGGGCCCGCTGTCTTCGGGGGTGCCGATGGGGGCGAGCCACGGCATCGGCTATGTGCTCGGCGCCGTCTACGACGTGCCGCACGGATATACTTCCTGCGTGATGCTGCCGTCGGTGCTGCGCTGGAACAAATCCGCCAATGCCGGGCGGCAGGCACTGGTCGCCGCAGCAATGGGGCAGCCCGGCAAGGACGCCGGCGACGTGCTGGAGGCCTTCATCCGCGGCCTCGGCATGCCCTGCAGCCTGCAGGACGTCAGAATCGGCCCCGAGCATTTCGACCGCATCGCGGAGCAGGCGATGGGCACACCGTGGATCCCGCGCAACCCGCGCAAGATCGATTCGCCGGCGCAGGTGCGCGAAATTCTTCTTCTGGCCGCATAAGAAAAATTGGAGACACGATGTACACCGGCAAGCATGCTCATCTTCGTCCGCTGCAGCCCGCCTTCATCATGGCGAGTACCGGCGAGGCCGTGACCTATCGGGAGCTCGAGGCGCGCTGCAATCGCCTGGCGCACCTGTTGCGCCAGCGCGGCCTGAAGCGGCTCGACCATTATGCCGTATTCATGGAGAACAACGGCCGCTACCTCGAAGCCTGCGGCGCCGGCGAACGGTCCGGACTGTATTACACTTGCGTCAATTCATATCTGACGCCGGGCGAACTCGCCTACATCGTCAACAACAGTGAATCCCGCATCCTCATCACCTCGGTTGCAAAGCTCGACGTGGCCCGCGAAGCGCTCAAGGAATGCCCCAAGGTCGAACTCTGCATCGTCGCCGATGGTCCGGGCGAGAGCGAGCGCATCGTCGGCCTGCAGGAAGCAACCCGCGGGATGCCGAAGACGCCGATACCGGACGAATGCATCGGCACCGCGATGCTCTATTCGTCGGGCACCACCGGCCGGCCGAAGGGCATTCTGCGCCCGCTGCCGGAACAGCCGGCGACCCAGCAACTGCCGATCTTCGATTTTCTGCAAAAGCTCTGGCAGTACCGCGAAGGCATGATCTACCTGTCGCCGGCGCCGCTCTATCACTCGGCGCCGCAGGCCGCGGTCAATCTCACGATCCGCAGCGGCGGCACCGCCATCATCATGGAGCACTTCGATCCCGAGCGTTACCTCGAGCTGGTCGAGAAATGGGGCGTCACCCATACCCAGCTGGTGCCGACGATGTTCTCGCGGATGCTGAAGCTGCCGGAGGCCGCGCGCAAGCGCCACGATTTGTCGTCGCTCGAAATCGCGATCCATGCGGCGGCGCCGTGTCCGGCGGCGGTGAAGGAAGACATGATCAAGTGGTGGGGGCCGATCATCCACGAATATTACGGCGCCACCGAAGGGCTCGGCTTTACCGCCTGCGACAGCGCGGAATGGCTCGCCCACCGCGGCAGCGTCGGCAAGGTGCTGCTCGGCGACCTGCACATCCTCGACGAAGACATGAAGCCGTGCCCGATAGGTACGCCGGGCACGGTCTGGTTCAAGACCGCCACCCCGTTCGAATATTTCAACGATCCGAACAAGACCAGGGAAGCCCGCTCGCCTGACGGCACCATGAGCACGGTCGGCGACGTCGGTTATGTCGACAGCGACGGCTTTCTCTATCTGACCGACCGCTCGACCTTCATGATCATCTCCGGCGGCGTCAACATTTACCCGCAGGAATGCGAGAACCTCCTGATCACCCATCCCAAGATCGCGGATGCCGCGGTGTTCGGCGTGCCCAATGCCGATCTCGGCGAGGAGGTGAAGGCGGTGGTGCAGCCGATGCCGGGCATTCAGCCGGGCCCCGAGCTTGCCGAGGAACTGATCCAGTTCTGCAGCCAGTCGCTGTCGCGCCAGAAGGTGCCCCGCTCGATCGACTTCGAAGCGGAACTGCCGCGGCTGCCGACCGGCAAGCTCTACAAGCGGCTGCTGCGCGATCGCTACTGGGGCGACAAGACGACGCGGATCGTGTGACGGCGCGGAAGTGACAGGGCCCCTGCCCGTCATTCGCCAATCGGGCAGGCGCCGGGATTGGCGCAGGGCGCGGGCACCGGCCGCGTCGCGGCCGCGGCCTCATCGGAAGCCGGACCTTCGACCCCGTTCACGATCGCCGCGATGCGCCAGCGATAGGCGGTTTTTGGCGTCAGGCCGGAATCGGCGAAACTGGGCCCGGCCACCACCGCCACCGCTGTAAATGGGCCGCCGGCTCCGGCCCGAAAGACGCGGTAGGCTGTCGCCCCAGCCACCGGAACCCATGCCAGATCGGCGCCGGTGTCCGACCGGTCGATGACCCTGAGCATGATCGAAGCCCCGGCGGGTGCAGGTGAGGACGCCGCCGGTGTCGCGCGCGCGGTCAATGCGTCGAGCATCGCCTTGATCGTCCTGACCTGCGCCCCGGACTTGGTGACATAGCTGTCGTCGTAATCGACGTAACCCCACCAGTCCCAGCAAGCGTGGGGATTGTAGGGATACCATTTCGCGGTGGTTTGCGGATAGAGCACGATCAGACGATTGGCATCTGCCCAGGCATTGTATCCGCTACGCTCGATGAAACGCCGCCCGATTTCGGAGCCTACCTGCTGGTTGCAACCGTGCAAGGCGATATGGACGCGGCACGCCTCGCCATTCTCGCATTCCTTGGGCACGAACACGTAGCCGGTCTTGCCCAGGCTCAGCGAACCGGCGCTGCCGGGCTTGGTGTAAAGCGACTGATCGAACGGCTTGATCGTCCCGCTCAACGGACCGGCCTTCGGGCTACTCAACGCACCGTAAATGTGCTGGAGAATGATTCCGGCCTGGTCATAGCCGCATTGATCGATGAACGGGCTGATACTTGCCCTGCATTCATTGAGGTCGGCGCGGGGCGGATCCTGCGCGACCACCAGCGAATGCCCGGCTCCGATCGTGGTCTGGTAGTAGAGGTTGCCGCGGTTGGCCTCGCCGAGATAGTGGCGATAGAAATCCGCAGCCGCATCGGCGACCGATCGTGCCACCACCTTGTCGTTATAGCCGTGGAACAGATAAATTTTCTGCCGCCGCACGAACTGCAGCGAGTCGATCGCGCCGGAAGCCGACTTGGCGTCGGCCTTGGCGAAGAAGTTGCTCATTCCGGGAAGCGGCCCGGACAAGCATGGGCCCGTCGCGTTGGTAATCGAAGACCAGTAGCTGAAGAACCCGTTGGCCTTCGCACACCAATACGGCCCGCCGGCGACCACGCCGACACCCTTGATCACCGAAGACCAGGCGGTGGCGAACTGGACCGCCATGAACGCGCCGGAGGAGATGCCGGATATCGAGCTTTCGCCGATGGCGGCATTGTAGCCGGGGAGCGCCGCGGGCGCTTGAGCCAGCGCCGGCCCGGCGACAAACGCCACGCAGCCAATCGCGATGGAAGTCCGGCGCAACGCTGCAACGACCATGGGGACGCTCCCGTTGAATGGCATGCTATCAGAAGAAGCCTGCCTCAGGGCTCCTGCGGGTTTCATGCCAATTTCATCAAGGGGCCGCGGAACCCGCCTTCAAGGCCGCGTCGCGAACCAGATGACATGGCGCGCGCCGCTGCGCCTGGCGGTGGCGCGCACGGCAACCTCGTTCACCGCGAAGCCGGCGTCGCGAAGCCGTTTGGAGAAGGCCGGATGCGGCCCCGACGACCAGACCGCGAGCACGCCGCCCGGCCGTAGCGCCCGGCGGATCGCCTTCAATCCGCCGGGGTCGTAGAGCGCATCGTTCGCTTTCCGGATCAATCCCTCCGGGCCGTTGTCGACATCGAGCAGGATGGCATCGAACGTGGCGGGGTGAGACTGAATCACCTCGATGACGTCAGCGCACAGAATGGTGGCGCGCGGATCGCTGAGGCTGTCACCAAAAATCTCCGCCATCGGGCCTTTCGCCCAGGCGATCACGGCCGGCACCAGTTCGGCCACCGTGATCCGCGCCTTCGATCCCAGCACGGCGAGCGCGGCGCGCAGCGTGAAGCCCATGCCGAGGCCGCCGATCAACAGGTGCGGCGCCTTGACCGCTTCCAGCCTTCGGCAAGCGAGCGTGGCCAGCGCCTCCTCCGAACCGCTGAGACGGCTGTTCATCAGTTCGTTCGGCCCGATCTTCATGGAGAATTCGGCGCCGCGCTGCATCAGGCGAAGTTCGACCTCGGCGCCGGGCACGCGAGCGGTATCGATCTGCTTCCATGGAATCATGCGATGCTTTTAGCTGCTTTGGCTATCTCGCGCGAGGTGGCCGGCAGAACTCTCTCGCTCAAGCCGTTCGCCGGAAAATGCAAAACTGGAAACGCTGCGTTTGCGTCTACGACCATTTGGTGACATCAGCGACGGCAAATCGATCCCGGCATCGATGCATTATGCTAAAGGCTGAAAGATGATCGCCACAGCCACCGCAATCCCATGAACGCCGACCGGATCTGGAGAACCACGCTTGCCGGACTATGCGGAAGCGTTGCTCACTCCGGCCTCATGTTCCTGAAGTCCGGAATGGGCTGGCTGCCGTCGTTTCAACCCTATGACGAACTGCAGCAGGCCCTGAGCCAGTTGGCAGGAAGCTCGGTTCATCCGTCGATACTATGGGCGCTTTCGTTCCTGAACGGTTCTGTCGTACTCGGCTTCCTGTTCGGCCACGCCTACCCGTTGTTGCCGGGTCAAAGCGGCGCCGCCAAGGGATTCGTCTTCGGTGTGCTCGGCTGGATCTTGATGGGCCTGGTGTTCTTTCCGATGCTGGGGCGCGGCCTGTTCGCCACGCAGGCCGGCCTCGGCTTTCAGCCGGCCGTGTTTTCGCTGCTGATGGTGCTGTCCTACAGCGTGATCCTGGGCCTGATCTATTCCGCACTCAACGCAGGCGGCGCGGCGGAGCAGGACAGCCGCTAGCCGGCCAATATCCTCTCTCGCTCATCCCAGCATCTGGGTATCGCCGCAGACCGAGATCGCCTGCCCGGAAATCGTCTTGCCGCGCGGGCTGCACATGAACAGGATCTGGTCGGCGATCTGCTCCGGCGTCACGTAGTCCTTGATCGAGGTGTAAGAAAACGCCGTGCGTTCCATTTCGGCGTAGGAAATCCCGCGCTGCTGCGCCTTGGCTTCCAGCACCCGGCGCTGCCGGTCGCCGGCGACCAGGCCGGGCAGAATCGCATTGACGCGGATGTTGTCCGGTCCGAGTTCGATCGACAGCGATTTGGTGAAGCCGATCACGCCCCATTTCGCCGCGGCATAGGGCGTGCGCATGGCAAAGCCGAGCCGGCCGGCGGCCGAGGAGATATTGACGATCGATGCGTTCCTGCTCTTGCGCAAATGCGGTACCGCAAGCCTGACGCAGTTGAATTGCCCGGTCAGGCAGATTTCCAGGCAACGGTCCCAGTCTTCCGGATTCATCTCCTCGACCTTGGCGGTCGGGCCGGCGACGCCGGCGTTGTTGACCAGCACGTCGAGGCCGCCGAGCTTTGCCGTCGCTTCCGCGAACAGCTTCTGAACCGCCGCGCGGTCGGAGACGTCGCAGGGTGTCGACGTGATCGCGGGATCGCTGGCGGCCAGCGCCGACAGCGCCATTTCATCGACATCGCAGGTGTGAACCCTGGCGCCTTCGGCTGCGAAACGCCGCGCGATGGCAAGCCCGATGCCGTTGGCGCCGGCGGTTACCAGCACGCGCAAAGCCTTGAGTTCGAGATCCATGGTCGCTCCGAGATGTCGTTTGAAAGAGGGTCAGTCGGCAAGGCCGCCGCGCGACAGGATGAAGTCCGCAGCACTTCTTATGTCGCCGGCAATTCCGGCCTGCGCGGCCTCGCCGTTGCCGGCGGCGATGGCGTTGCGCACATTGGCGTGAAACCGGATCGCATCGCCCTTGGCGAGCCGCTCGGGGTTGGCTCGCAGATCGAGATTGATCACCGGTCCCGCCTTGAGCCAGAGCGCGCGGATGATTTCCACCAGGATCGGCGAATGCGCCGCTTCGTAAACCGCAAAGTGAAAGGTCTTGTTGAGTTCGACCGCGCGCGGCAGGTCGGGCGCGGACGACTCGCTCTCCGTCCGCATCGCTTCTTCCGCGCGGGCGATCGAGTTGAGGTCATCGGCGTCACGATGCAGCGCGGCCTGCGCCGCCGCGTGGCCCTCGATGGCGATCCGCACTTTGGTCAGGTCGCTGAACTGCGCCGCCGACATCAGGGGAACGCGGACCGCGCGGTTCGGCGTTACCTCCAGCGCCTTGTCGGCAACCAGCCGCGACACCGCCTCGCGCACGGGCATGATGGAGACGCCGAGCACATCCGCCGCTGCGCGCAGCGATAATTTCTCGCCCGGCGCGAGCCGGCCGGAAATCAGGAGATCGGCCAGTTTGGCATAGGCGCGCTCGCCCAAGGTCTGACGGTCGAGCGGTTCCACCAGGTTGAGGGCGGTGGGCAAATTCAACGCGGATCTCCCATGCGGCCACGATCTCCCGAGGGGACTCGACAACGGCCCCGACTTTTGCAACTCTAACTGTGATCACAGATCACGGCAAGCGACACAAGGCCGCTTCTCAGGGCGAACCATGCGGCGCCGGCCGAAAGAAGAAACTGCCGCAGCCCACGCGGCCGTACCAGGGAGATGAAGGCCGATGTCCAATAATAATCAATTCACGCGCCGCAGCCTGTTGAAGACCGCCGGCGGCATTGCCCTGATGTCGGGCATCTCAGCGCCGGCGATCCTGCGCGCGCAGACAGCCGAGGTCATCAGGATCGGCCATCTGACGCCGCGCACCGGCTTTCTCGGACCGCTCGGCGAATACGCCGCGATGGCGGCCGATCTTGCGGTCGAGGAGATCAACGCCGCGGGCGGCATGATGGGCCGCAAGGTGGAGCTGTTGAAGGAGGATTCGGTCAATCCGCAGACCGCATCCACCAAGGCCGAGCGCATGATCGAGCGCGACAAGGTGGCCTGCATCATCGGCGAGATTTCATCCGCCTCGTGCCTGACCATCGCGCAGGTCGCCTCGCGCACCAAGACCCTTTACATCAACACCGGCGGCAATTCGGACGCGCTGCGCGGCAAGGATTGCCAGCGCTATATGTTCCATGTCGAGTCGCAGAATTCTATGTATGTGAAGACCGTCGGCCGCTCGTTCCTGCGCGACGGCCTGGTCAAGGGCAAGAAGTGGTACTCGCTGACGGCGGATTATTCCTTCGGCCATGACCTGCTGAAAGTTTCAAAGCGCTTCATGGAAGCCAATGGCGGCCAATTCGCCGGTGACGATCTGGTGCCGACCGACGCCGCCGATTTCTCCGCCTATCTGTTGAAGATCCGCGAAGCCAAGCCCGACCTGGTCGCGATCAATCTCGCGGGCAACCAGACCACCAACTTCCTCAAGCAGTATGCCGAGTTCGGCCTCACCATCCCGGTCGGCGGCTTTGGTTTCGACACCGCATTGGCCTGGGCCGCCGGCAAGGGCAACTTCGTCGGCACCTGGCCGGTGGTCTGGCATCACCTCATCGACACCCCCGGCAGCAAGGCGTTCGTGGCGGCCTTCACCAAGAAATACAACAAGCCGCCGGAGAACCAGGCCTGGGGCGACTACGTCGCCATCAAGATCGTGGCGCAGACCATCAATGAGCTGAAATCGGCGGAATCGCCCAAGATCATCCAGCACTTCGAGAAGGGTGCGAAGTACGACCTGCTGAAGACCCGGCCGGGCTATTTCCGCGCATCGGATCATCAATTGATGCACGAAATGTACGCGGTCACCGCGCTTCCCGCCGACAAGATCAAGAACCAGTGGGACATCTTCGCTTCCAGCCCGGCGGTGCCCGGCCCCAACGAAGATCTCGAAGTGATCGCCGCTACCAAGGAAGAGAACAGCTGCACGTTCCCGAGCTAACCGACTGATATCAGCGTCTCTCCGGGATACCGGGGAGACGCTGTTTTTCTTCCGCCTTCCCCTCGCAGATCTCCCTGGCGCGCAGCCCGCGCTTATTCCAGCAGCGGGACCACAGCCATGTCCGCCATGTTGTTAGCCCAGCAAATCCTCAACGGCCTGCTCGACGGCGTCTATTACCTCCTGATCGCGCTCGGCCTGTCGCTGATCTTCTCGCTCGGCGGCATCGTCAATCTCGCGCACGGCGCGTTCTACGCGCTCGGCGCCTATCTCACGCTGGTGCTGTCGCCCTGGCTCGGCTTCGGCGGCTCGTTCGTGGCAGCGCCCGTGGCGGTGGCGATGCTCGGCATCGTGATCGAGCGCACGCTGTTCCGCCGCTTCTATCGTTCCGACCCGATCCTCTCGCTGCTGATGACATTCGGCCTCGCCATGGTGGCGGAGCAGGCGCTGCGGATGATCTTCGGCGCCCCGCCTCTGTCCTATTCGATCCCGCCATGGCTGCGCGGACAGGTCGCGATCGGCAGCTTCATCTATTCGTTCTATCGCGTGGTGCTGCTCGGCATCGCCGCGACCTGCATCGCCGGACTGTGGCTGCTGCTGCAGAAGACTTCCTTCGGCCGCGTGGTGCGCGCCGGCGTGCAGAATCCCGACATGGTCGGCGCGCTCGGCATTTCGCTGCAGCCTTATATGTCCGCGGTGGCGGCGCTCGGCATCGGGCTTGCCGGCCTCGCCGGCGTGCTGCTGGCGCCGATCTATTCGATCCATCCGGCGATGGGCCAGGAGATCATCACGCCGGCCTTCGTCGTCGTGGTGATCGGCGGGCTGGGATCATTCTGGGGCGTGGTTGCCGCGGCGCTGCTGGTCGGCCTCGTCAAGGGTCTGATGGTCGGCATCGGCTATTCCGCGGCATCGACCGCGGCGATCTATTTGCTGATGCTGCTGGTGTTGCTGTTCCGGCCGCGCGGCCTGTTCGGCGAACGCATCACGCGGTTCGAGTGAGGCGCCGATCATGATGAAGCGCCTGCCCGTTCCGCTGTTGATCGCCGCCCTCGGACTCCTTGTGCTGCCGCCGCTGCTGCTCGCGCTCGGCCTCACCATGACCTCGGCGACCGAGGTCGTCACCTACGCGCTGGCCTGCATGGCGCTGAACATCCTGGTCGGCCATACCGGCCTGGTGTCGTTCGGCCATGGCGCCTGGTTCGGCCTCGCCGCCTATGCGGCGGCGCTGGTCCAGCGCAATGTGATGCCGGGCTCGTTCTTCGGTCCCACCATCGCCGGCGTCCTGATCGTCACCGCCATTGCGGGCACGTTCGGGTTCCTGATCCTGCGGCGGCGCGGGGTATATTTCTCGCTGCTGACGCTGGCGCTGGCGGCGATGCTGTATGCGGTCGCGTTCCGCTGGACCGACGTCACCGGCGGCGAGAACGGCCTCGGCGGCATCACGCGGCCGACGCTGCTCGGCGTCGATCTGGAATCTTCCACCAACTACTACTGGTTCGTCGCTACGATCGCCTTCCTGGTGCTGATCCTGCTATGGCGCTTCCATAACTCGACGGTCGGCAGCGTGCTGGTGGCGATCCGCGAGAACGAGCAACGCGCGCGTTTCCTCGGCTATCCGACCAACCGCTACAAGCTCGCCGCCTTCGTGCTGTCGGCCGGGATCACCGGGCTTGCCGGCATCCTGCTGCTCTACCAGAACCGCATGACCTCGGCCGATCCGATCTCGGTCTCGTTCTCCGGCGATCTCCTGGCCATGGTCGTGATCGGCGGCATGCGCAGTTTCCTGGGGCCGGCCCTCGGCGCGCTGTTCTTCATCCTGTTCCGCGAGTTCCTCGGCATCTACACCGAGAACTGGCTGTTCTGGTTCGGCCTGATATTCGTCAGCTTCATCGTGTTTTCGCCGACCGGCCTGGTCGGCGTCGGCGAACGGCTGATCGCGCCGTTCCGCAAGAAGACGACCGAAGACGCCGCGATGTCGGCGCGCCGCATCGAAGCGCTGCCGCTGCCGGAATTCCTGCGGCCGCAATCCCACATCGCAGGGCCGGTGCTGTCGGCCCGACACATCGTCAAGAATTTCGGCGGCATCAGGGCGGTGCAGGGGATCGATATCTCGATTGCCGACCGCACCCTGCATGCGCTGATCGGGCCCAATGGCGCGGGCAAGACCACCGCGTTCAACCTGTTGTCCGGCATGTTCCCGCCGGACCAGGGCACGGTGTCGCTGATGGGCCAGCCGATCGCCGGCGAGACGCCGGAGGAGATCGCCCGCGCCGGCATCGGCCGCTCGTTCCAGATCACCAACCTGTTTCCGGCCCTGAGCGTCGGCGAAAACATCAGGCTTGCGGTGCAGGCGCGGCACCCCCGCCGCTTCGATCCCATCACGTCAGCGCTTTCGATCGATGCGATCAATGCCGAGACGGACGCCACCATCCGCTATCTCGGCCTTGCCGGCATCGAGAAGGCCGAGGCGGGCAACTTGTCCTATGGCGGCCAGCGGCTGCTCGACATGGGCGTGGCGCTTGCGACCGCGCCGCGCGTGCTGCTGCTCGACGAGCCCCTCGCCGGGCTTGCCGCTGCCGAGCGTGAGCGGATCGGCGCCATCATCAAGCGGATCTCGTCGGATCTGCCGGTGCTGCTGGTCGAACACGACATCGACCGGGTGTTCCAGCTCGCCGACCATGTCACGGTCATGAATGAAGGCCGGGTACTGCTCGACGGCACCGTCGAGCAAGCCCGCACCAGCCCGAAGGTGCAGGAGGTCTATATCGGCTCCGGCGCGACGGAAATTGCCGCGCGTCCGCGCGAAACCGCCGCCCGCGTCAACGCGCTGCTGACGGTCGGCAACGTCGATACCTTTTACGGCAAGAGCCACATCCTCAACGACGTCAATTTCACGCTGCACGAGAACGAGATCATTGCGCTGTTGGGCCGCAACGGCGCCGGCAAGTCGACGCTGCTGAAGACGCTGGTCGGCATCGCGCCGGCATCGAACGGGTCGATCAAACTCGCCGACAGCGAGCTGATCGGCCATTCGTCGGCGCAGAACGCCCGGCTCGGTATCGGCTACGTGCCGCAGGGCCGCGGCCTGTTCGCCGGCATGAGCGTGGAACAGAACCTCGAGCTGGGCGGGCTGAAGCGCCAGACCGGCAACGGCGTGCACTGGACGCGGGAACGCATCTACGAATATTTTCCGCGGATTCGCGAACGGCTCGACAGCCCCGCCGACTATCTTTCCGGCGGCGAGCAGCAGATGGTCGCGGTCGCCCGCGCGCTGTCGGGCGACGTCCGGGTATTGCTGCTCGACGAGCCCTTCGAGGGCCTGGCGCCGACCGTGGTGGAGCAATTGTTCGAGACCTTCGACCGGCTGCGCAGGGAAATCGCCATCATCATCGTCGATCACCATCTCGATCTGGCGCTGGCGCTGTCCGATACCACGGTGGCGCTGGAGCGCGGCCGGGTGATCCACCAGGGGCCGTCGAAAGACCTGCGCGACGATCTCGACTTGCGCCGCAAGGTGCTCTGGCTGTGAGATGAAGGTTACGGGAACAGGAAATGGCAAGCACTGAACGCAACGTCGCCATCGTCGGAAGCGGTCTGATCGGACGCGCCTGGGCCGCCATCTTCGCGCGTGCGGGGTGGAACGTGCGGCTCACCGATCCGCATATTCCGACACTGAAGGCGGCGTCCCGCCTGATCCGCGACGAGTTGCAGGCATTGGCCCGCCATGGGCTGGCCGACGACCCCGACGGCGCCGTGGCGCGGGTCTCGATTGCAGGGAGCCTGCAGGAAGCGCTGCTGGACGTCGAATTCGTCCAGGAAAACGGGCCGGAGATCGTCGAGGACAAGAAGACCATCTTTGCCCAGCTCGACAAGCTCGCGCCATCAGACGCGCTGCTGGTGTCGTCGACCTCGGCGATCACGGCATCGCGCTTCACCGAGACGCTGCCGGGCCGGGCGCGTTGCCTGGTCGGCCATCCCGTCAATCCGCCGCATCTGGTGCCGCTGGTCGAATTGTGCGGCGCGCCGTGGACCTCGCCCGACGCCATCGACCGCGCGCGAAAAATCTATCGCGAGATCGGCCAGGTGCCGGTCACGATCAACCGCGAGATATCGGGCTTTGTGCTGAACCGGCTGCAGGGCGCGCTGCTGGCGGAAGCCTTTCGTCTGGTCGGCGAAGGCTACATCTCCGCGGAAGACCTCGATCACACCGTCAAGGACGGCCTCGGGCTGCGCTGGTCGTTTCTCGGACCGTTCGAGACCATCGAGCTCAATGCGCCCGGCGGCATTCCCGATTATTGCGCGCGCTATACCGGATTCTACAAGGAGCTGGCCTCGGCCTGCGCCGGTCCCGAAGTCTACCAAAGCCCGAATGTGGACCGGGTGATCGCGGCATGGCCGCATCAGCCGACGCCGGAGCGCATCGCCGCGCTGACGCAGCGGCGCAACGAACGCCTGGCGGCGCTGGCCGCGCACAAGGCCAGACAGAACGACGAATCCTGAAGTATCGACTGCCAAGAAAGTGAGCAAGACATGAGCCGCAAAGTCATCATCACCTGTGCCGTGACCGGCGCGATCCACACCCCCTCGATGTCGAAGGCTCTGCCGGTGACGCCGCAGGAAATCGCCGACGCCGCGGTCGATGCCGCCGAAGCGGGTGCGGCCATCGTGCATCTGCACGCGCGCAATCCCAAGACCGGCCAGCCCGACCAGAGCCCCGAGGCCTTTGCGCCGTTCCTGAAAATCATCAAGCAGCGCTCGAACTGCGTGATCAACCTCACCACCGGCGGCGCGCCGACCATGACGGTGGACGAGCGCGTTCGTCCCGCCGCGGTCTACAAGCCGGAAGTCGCGTCGCTGAACATGGGCTCGATGAATTTCGCCTTTTTCGGCATGCTGAACCGTTTCAAAAAGTTCGAGCACGACTGGGAACTGAAGCATCTGCAGAACAAGGACATCGTGTTCCGCAACACCTTCCAGGACATCGAATATGTGCTGAAGACGCTGTCGGAGACCGGCACCCGCTTCGAATTCGAGTGCTACGACACCGCGCATCTCTACAACCTCAACTACTTCCTCGAGCAGGGCATGGTGAAGCCGCCTTTGTTCGTGCAGACCGTGTTCGGCCTGCAGGGCGGCACCGGCGCGCATCCGGAAGATGTGCTGCACATGAAGCGCACCGCCGACCGGCTGTTCGGCGACAAGATGGTGTGGTCGGTGCTGGGCGCGGGCCGCAACCAGTTGCCGATCGCGGCGATGGCCGCCGCCATGGGCGGCAACATCCGCGTCGGGCTCGAGGATTCGCTGTGGGCGGCGCCCGGACGGATGGCGGCCTCGAACGCCGAGCAGGTCGCGCTCGCGCGCAAGATCATCGAGGGGCTCGGCCTTGAGGTGGCGACCCCGGACGAGGCCCGCGAGATTCTCGACCTGAAGGGCGGCGACAAACTGGAGGTTTGACCGGTTCAGTCAAGCCTGCAGCACCAACCCAGCACCCGACGTCTGCGGAAGTGGCCGCTGCTGCATGTGTTCGTGACCGGCATATATTGAGTGCAGATCGAGAGGCGCGGCGTTGAGCCCCGCCTTTCGACGCGATACGCAATTTTGTCAGAAGGCAACCCCAAGGCGGCGGCCGCAGTTCCAGACAATCCGGCAACGTTTCTTGGTGCCGCCGAATAGCAGCTCAAATCGATTGGGCAATCTGGGCTGTCCGAACACTTCGAGGCACGCGCCGCCAGGTGAATAGTCTATGACCCTGCAATCAATGACGGGATCCTTCGGGCCAACGATCAATTTGGCCACATCGGCATTTCTGCCTGTCGGCCGAACTCGTGTGAAGCGTCTCGGGTGCATCGATGCTTCCTGTGACTGAATCTCACACAGAGTTTCGCAGAATGGTCTAAACGCTTCGTGGAGCTTTATGGTTAGGAAAATGCATAGGGTGCACTTGCCTTCTTATCCTGGGATAACACGTCCCACGACAAGTCTCATCGCCCGAGGCAGGTGATCGCAGCCTCATTGCACGGCTTCAAGATGACCAGCTTGATCGAGGAATCACTGGCGGCCAGGAAGGTTGTTTGACGAAATTTCAGCAGGCCCCACTGGGGATGATTGTATGACTTTTCGATCCCGTCCGAAGACAGAACCCGCTGTTCTTGCCACAATTTCCGAAAGTGATCCGACTCCTCGCTTAGCTTGCTGACCAGATCAAGCATCTTCTGATCATCAATATACTTGCCGAAATCAACCCGGAACTGTGCCAGGAGGCTGCGCGCCCGAGGCTCCCAATCGACGACAAGCGTTCTCGCATTCAAATTGAGAAACATAAGTCGCAGCAAATTCCTTTCCGGATCGTTCAGCCATGGCGGGAACAGTTCCGCCAATTCGTCATTCCAGAACAGCATCGTCCAATATCTGTCGAGCACAAAGGCCGGGTACGCGATGGAACGGACACAGCTCTCGATTGTTTTGCCGACGAGATCATCGGCGAAGTTCGAAGCATCGTTCGGATCAACTCGTCGGCCCAATTCGAAAAGGTAAGCCCGCTCTGCGGGTGCCAACTGCAGCACGTCGGCAATGCGTCCGAGCGCAGCGCTGGAAGGTGCTACTTCTTTTCCCTGCTCCAGCCGCGTGTACCAGGTGGAACTGATCGCGGCCATCTCGGCAACTTCTTCGCGGCGAAGCCCGACCGTTCTTCGTCTCCTTTCGCCGGCGTGTTTGTCATCAACCGGCTTGCTGATTGACTCCCGATGCTTGCGCAGGAAATCGGCGAGGGCCTGCTGCCGCATCGAAGCGTGTATCCTAGGATATTTTGTACCCGGATGATTTTTCGGAGAGCATGTCATGCCTAAATTCTCCGGGAGCAAACCAAATTACTTCTCACAATTCGCGCGACTGTAATCGATATGATCCAGGCGATTTACTGAACGTTGTATTTTAGAGAGCATTCTACAGAGATTGTCGAGTTCTAGTTGTGAATACGGCTCCGGCTGGAGCTGCATAGCGTAGCGAGGGCAACGATGCCCCCCGCTGACAATTTTGGATAGCAGTGCTGCAAGGCGGCCATTGGAAAGACGCGAGGCCATACTGCGCTAAGTAGCTGACCCGCCCGCGACCGCTGCGAGTTTTCGCAGGTCCGCAAAGTAAATCCAAGGAGCGCCTGACCAGGAGATTTTATCGATCGGATTTTGCAGATGGCTTTTGGAGACAGAAAGAGCGAGCGCGTCAATTTCGAACGCGGCATCCATGTTTATGTCATGGGAATTGACGGCACTTGGCGGCGAGACTGCGTGATGATCGACGTTTCGCAGACCGGCGCGCGCCTGTGCATCGATGGGTCCATCGAAGGATTGGACCTCAAGGAATTTTTCCTGCTGCTTTCGTCCACGGGCAGCGCGTTCCGCCGCTGCAAACTGGTGCGGGTCGCCGGTGACCAGATCGGTGTCGAATTCCTGGAGCGGGACAAGCTTGCCAAGAAGAGACCTCTGAAACCCCAAACAACCAAAGAGTCAGCCTGAGATGAGCGACCCACACAAGATTACTGAGATCTTCGTCTTGACCAAATCGACCCAACCGCTTTGCGGCATCGTGCAGGTCAATACCGCCGACGAAGAAATACGGTTCGAAATCACGGAAGATCTGGCCCACCGGATATGCACCGAACTCGAGCGTTTTCTTACACGATGACTGCAATCATCGTCACCTTGGATGACGACAGACAGAAGTGAGATCTGACGTTCCATGCCCGTCCATGTTGTCGCAGATACCGTTAGCAAGCTTACGGACCTCCGCGCCGTGCTGGAGCAACATTACGCCGTGACATCCGAATTGCTGAGCGACGCCAACACCCGCTGCAGCGAATCCGACGCTGTCGTCGTCACGGCGGATTTGCGGGCCGTTGACAATATTGCGGCCCTCAAGGGAATGCTTGGAAGATCAAGTCACCTGCGCAAGCGCATCTTCATCATCGATCACAAGGCGCGCTTGTTCACCGTTCAGGCATATGCGCTTGGGGCGACACGCGTACTTGTCAATCCCGTCGATCAGGCAAGCTTGTTGGCCGCACTGATCGATGGCAATCATTCCCCGACGATCTCCATCGAGGCTTTGCCGGGTGCCCACGAAGCCGCAATGGCCGGTGCGACCGCCCTGTCTTCGATGTTCTCGGCGGTGTTGAGCGGCAAGGCCATCGATATCAGAGGCGCGAAAGGCGCCGCCGGCAAGATTGCCGACAGCATCGCCGAGGATGGGCTGTCCAGCTGGCTCGAGACGGTTCGCCGTCATCACGAGGGCACATATCAACACTGCCTCCTGGTTACGGGCATAGCTGTCGATTTCGGACTGAGCCTGGGCGTGCCGAGAGCGGACATCGAGCGGCTGTATTCGGCCGCGATGTTTCATGACATTGGCAAGGCCAAGATTCCGCTCGCGGTCCTGGACAAGCCTGGGCGCCTCGACGATCAGGAGCGTGCGCTGGTCGAAACCCATCCCGCAGCTGGATACGACGTGTTGAAGGGGAATGCCGGTATTTCCCCGGAGATCCTTGATGCAGTGCGGCATCACCACGAGTATCTCGATGGAAGCGGTTATCCCGACGCGCTTTGTAGCAGCAGCATTTCCGACATCGTTCGGATATTGACCATTTCCGATATCTTTGCGGCATTGATCGAACACCGCAGCTACAAGCCGACCATGCCCCGGGAACAGGCCTATGAAATCCTTCGCAGCATGGAAGGAAAGCTGGAGAGGCCGCTCGTAACCGCCTTCAGGGAAGTAGCGCTCAACCGCTGAAGAGATCGGGTCGGATCGCAAGTGGCGCCCCCGGACGACGCCCGCGAGATTCTCGACCTCAAGGGCGGCGACAAACTGGAGGTTTGACCGGCTCCGGCAGGTCAACCCCGCTTGCGCGCTGCACCAATGGCCCCGCCATCGATTTAGCCGCCGCGCGGAATTACATCTAATCCGAAGGATCGATGCCCGCCCCGGCCTTGCCGGTTGCGTGGACGCACCGTCATGGGTAACCTCCCGCGCAATCGGCCCGATGAGGCTGAAATATGAGGGAGGGGAACATGCGGAGCGTGCGTGCGCTTGCTGCCGTCGTGACGTCGTTGCTGACTGTCTCTGGTTCTGCGCTCGCTGGAGAGCCGAAGCAGGGCGGCATCCTGAAGGTCTATCACCGCGACAGTCCGGCCAGCGCCTCGATCCACGAGGAGGCTACCTACTCAGTCAACATTCCCTTTATGCCCATTTTCAACAACCTCGTCATGTACAAGCAGGACGTGAAGCAGAACAGCCTGGAGTCGATCGTCCCCGATCTCGCGGAGAGTTGGGCCTGGGTCAACGGCGGCAAGACGCTCAATTTCAAGCTCAGGCAGGGCGTCAAATGGCACGACGGCAAGCCTTTCACGTCCGCCGACGTCAAATGCACATTCGACATGCTGATGGGCAAGTCCGAGCAGAAGTTCCGCAAGAACCCCCGCAAATCCTGGTACAATCAGGTTGCCGACATCACGCCGAACGGCGACTTCGAGGTCGCGTTCAACCTGAAGCGGCCGCAACCGGCGCTGCTGGCGTTGCTGGCCTCGGGCTATACGCCGGTTTATCCCTGCCATGTTTCGCCCGGCGACATGCGCACCAAGCCTATCGGCACCGGTCCGTTCAAGTTCGTCGAGTTCAAGGCCAACGAATCGATCAAGATCACCCGCAATCCGGATTACTGGAAGAAGGGCCTGCCGCATCTCGACGGCATCGAGTACACCATCATTACCAACCGGTCGACCGCCATTCTCGCCTTCATTGCCGGGAAGTTCGATATGACATTTCCGACCGGGATATCGATCCCGCTTCTCAAGGACGTCAAAACGCAGGCGCCGAACGCGGTATGCGTGGTCGAGCCGGTCAATGTCAGCACCAATATCATTGTCAACTCGTCGTCGCCGCCGTTCGACAATCTGGACATTCGGCGTGCGATGGCGCTGGCACTCGATCGCAAGGCGTTCATTTCGATCATGTTCCAGGGTCAGGCCGATATCGGCGGCACCATGCTTCCCGCGCCGGGGGGGTTGTGGGGCATGCCGAAGGAAATGCTGGAGACGATACCGGGCTACGGCCCCGACGTGAACGCCAACCGCGAGGAAGCCCGAAAACTGATGCAAAAGGCGGGCTACGGCCCGGACAAGCATCTCGCGGTCAAGGTCTCGACGCGCAATATAGCCGAGTATCGCGACCCCGCCGTGATCCTGATCGATCAGCTCAAGGGCATCTATATCGATGGCGAGCTTGACGTGGTCGAGACCGCCAACTGGTTCTCGAAAGTCGCGCGCAAGGACTATTCGCTCGGCCTCAACCTGACCGGCAATGCCGTCGACGATCCCGACCAGTCGTTCTACGAGAACTATTCCTGCGGTTCGGAGCGGAACTACACCAACTATTGCAACAAGGACATCGAGAAGCTGATCGACCAGCAATCCCAGGAGGCCGACGCCGCCAAGCGCAAGAAACTGGTCTGGGAAATCGACAAGAAGCTTCAGGAGGACGTCGCCCGTCCCATTGTCTACCACAGCCACGCCGGTTCGTGCTGGCAGCCCTATGTCAAGGGCATCACCATCATGGTGAACAGCTCCTACAATGGCTACCGCTACGAGGATGTGTGGATGGACAAGTAGCATCCGCCGTCAGCGGAAGAAGCTGGCAGCCACTCATACGCGTTAACAGGAGCAGCCAGGTTGTTTGCTTATATCGTGCGGCGCCTCGCCTTGATGCTCGTGACCCTGTTCGGGATCTCGGTCATCATCTTCGTGCTGCTGCGCGTCGTGCCGGGCAATATCGTCGACATCCTGTTTGACGCCGCGGGATTCGTCGACCAGGCCGACAAGGCCAACCTGGAAAAAGAGCTCGGCCTCAGCCAGCCGATTGCAGTGCAGTATCTGCAGTGGATCGGCGGGCTTCTGCATGGCGACCTCGGCTACTCCTACGTTTCCGAGAAGCCGGCGCTGCAGGAGATCCTGCCGCGAATTCCGATCACCGCGCGGCTGGCCGGCCTCGCGCTGTTGTTCTCCGCCTCGATCGGCATTCCCTTGGGCGTCATCAGCGCGGTCCATCAGGGCACGCGGCTCGATTATGCCCTGCGCGTCGTCAGCCTGAGCGGCCTGTCGCTGCCGTCATTCTGGCTCGGCCTGTTGATCCTGATGGCGTCGGTCTCGCTGTTCGGATCGATGCCGATCTTCAACCCGAACCCGGCAACGTGGACCGAGGCCTTCGCGATCTATTGCGTGCCGGCGATGGCGGTCGGCTTTCGCAGCGCCGCGCTGACCATGCGAATTACCCGCTCCTCGATGCTCGAAATCCTGCGGCAGGATTACATCCGCACCGCGCGCGCCAAGGGCGCTTCCGAAACGGCGGTGAACTATCATCACGCGCTCAAGAACGCCATCCTTCCTGTCATCACCGTGATCGGCATCGAGGCCGCGTTCCTGATCGGCGGATTGATCGTCACCGAAACAGTATTCAATATTCCCGGCGTCGCCCGCTTCCTGGTCGAGGCGCTGCGCTGGCGCGACTATCCGATCGTGCAGAACCTCGTGATGCTGATCGCGGTCGTGGTCGTGGTCGCCAACTTCACCGTCGACATGCTCTACGCCGCGATCGATCCACGCATCCGGTATACCGACTGACTTTTGGGAAGATTTGGAGACGCCGCTTGGCCGTGATCAACTACGACAGCGAACTGAGGCGGGCCGGCGCCCACGCGACGCATGGCTGGCGCCGGCTGGCGTTCCTCGGGCAGCGGTACCTGCTCGGCACCATCGGCCTGTTCATCATGCTGACATTCGTGTGGGTGGCGGCGGCGGCCGACCTGATCTGCCGCTTTGATCCGCTCAGCGTCGATTCCGCGCATCGCCTGGCGGCCCCCAGCGCGCAGCACTGGCTGGGAACCGACTCGTTCGGCCGCGACGTCTGGAGCCGGATCGTACACGGCGCGCGCATATCGCTCGCCGTGGGTATCGGCTCGACGGCGCTGGGATCGTCGATCGGCGTACTGGTCGGGCTCGTGTCCGGCTATTTGTCGGGCTGGGTCGATCTGGTGTTCCAGCGGGTGACCGACATCCTGCAGGCCCTGCCACTCCTGGTTCTCGCCCTCGTCATGACGGCGGCGCTGGGACCGTCGCTTCCCAACGTGATCCTCGCGATCGCGATCCCGCTGATCCCGACCGTTTCCCGCGTGATCCGCGCCAATACGCTGGCGCTGCGCGAGCTGCCGTTCGTCGAAGCCGCCAAATCGATCGGGATGAGCGAAACACGCATCGCGATACGCCATGTGCTGCCCAACACGCTGGCGCCGCTGATCGTGCTGGCCACCGCACAGCTCGGTTCCACCATCCTCACCGAGGCCTCGCTGTCGTTTCTCGGCCTCGGTATTCCCGAACCCTACCCGTCGTGGGGACGCATGCTGTCCGAATCGGCGGCGGAATATGTCCGCACCGCGCCGTGGCTGGTGATCTTCCCGGGAATCGCCATCAGCCTCGCGGTGTTCGGCACCAATCTGTTCGGCGACGCGCTGCGCGACATTCTCGATCCGAGGCAGCGCGGCTGATGACCGGGATGCAAGCGGAAGAGGCGGTTCTCGACGTGAAGAACCTGCAGACGGTGTTCTTCACGAACTCCGGACTGTTCAAGGCGGTCGACGACGTCTCCTTCAGCGTCCGCCGCGGCGAGACGCTGGCGATCGTCGGCGAGTCCGGCTGCGGCAAGAGCGTAACCGCGCTGTCGGTGATGCGGCTGGTCCCCGATCCGCCCGGCCGCATTGTCGGCGGCTCGGTGACGCTGGAAGGAACCGATCTGCTCGATCTGGACGATGCCGCGATGCGCGCGATCCGGGGCAACCGCATCTCGATGATCTTCCAGGAGCCGATGACCTCGCTCAACCCGGTGATGCGGATCGGCGACCAGATCACCGAAGCGGTGCGCCTGCATCGGAACACGACCCGCAAGGAAGCCTGGGCCAAGGCCGTCGAAATGCTGCGCCTGGTCCGGATTCCGGAACCGGAGCGAAGGGCGACCGAGTATCCGCATCAGCTTTCCGGCGGCATGCGCCAGCGCGCGATGATCGCGATGGCGCTGGCATGCCGGCCGGCGCTATTGATCGCCGACGAGCCGACCACCGCGCTCGACGTCACCATCCAGGCCCAGATCCTGGCGCTGATCGTCGAACTGCAGAAGGAACTCGGCACCGGCCTGCTCCTGATCACGCACGATCTCGGCGTGGTGGCGCAGACGGCGCAGCGCGTCATCGTCATGTATGCCGGCAAGAAGGTCGAGGAGGCCACCGTCGAGGCGCTGTTCGAGAACCCCAAGCATCCCTACACCCGCGGCCTGATGGCATCGATGCCGGCCGTGATTGCGCTCGGCTCGAAGAACGACGCCCGGCTGGTGGAAATTCCCGGCATGGTGCCGTCACTGACCAACCTGCCGGCGGGTTGCGCCTTCGCGCCGCGCTGCG